>DATNFZ010000163.1:0-7669 GCA_035606155.1 Rhizomicrobium sp.
CTGCATGCGCAGCAAGGCCTCGTTCAGGCCGCGCATCAGGTTGCCCACTTGCAGATTGGCGGGCAGGTCGGGCGAGGCGCTATCGACCAGCCTGCCGTCGATCAGCCGCGCGCTATAGCTGAATTCCGCGAAATCCGCCGCGGTGGGGTGGCCGCCGAAACCGTTCTTCAGCACGCGATATTCCAGCCCGCCAGGCAGCGTGTGCACGCCGGGCTTGCCTGAATTGCCGGCGAGGAAGGCGTGATTGGCCTCTACGCTCAAGGCATCGCCGGCATGCAAGGGCGACACCGAGGCCATGAGTAGAAGAAAAGCGGCGCTCAATTTGATCATGTCCGGCCAACCTATAAGAAAGCGGGCTGCCGAAGTCCACGATGGCCGCGTGGACCGTCACGGGACAGGGTATTCCGCCAGCGCGGCCTGCGCCTCTCTGGGATAGTCCGCCATCAGCTTGGCCAAGACGCCATTGGTCCAGCCGAAACCCACCTGCAACGCATATTCGCCGCCGCCGCCGGGACTGGCTTGATGCGCTTTCGGCAGTCGCGCGACATTGTATTTTTCCAAGAGCAGACCGGAGGCCGCGAAGGAGCCGATATTCTCCTCCATCCAGCGTTTGGCGATCTCGGCCGCCAGTGCGGTGTCGCCATAGCTCTTAAGCCCTTCGATCGCCAGATATTCCAGCGGCGCCCAGCCATTGGGGTTGTCCCATTGCTGGCCGGTATTCTTCAACGTGGGGGCAAGCCCCCCCGGCATCAGGAATTTCGCGCGCAACGTGGCGGCGGTTTTGCGGGCTTGCTCAGGCGTTGCGAGATGGAAATAAAGCGGAAACACCGCGGCCAGAGTCAGGGCAGGGCTTTGCCGCTCGTCCCGCCAGAGATAATCGGTGAAGAGGCCTGCCTGTTCATTCCACATCAGGCGGCGGATGGCAGTTTCGCGGCTCTGTGCCCTGGCGGCGAACAGACTGGCCTCGCGCGCATCGCCGTTCGTCCGATAGGCGCGCGCCAGGACCGTTTCGAGATGCTGCATCAGGACGTTGAGATCGACCGGGGCGAAGTCGGTGGTATGGACAGTGGAAAGACGGCTGCCGTCCGAAAGCCAGCGGGACGAGAAATCCCATCCCGATTCACTGGTGGCGCGCAACTGGCGGTACATCTCCCGGACCGGGCGTCCGGCGCGCTGCGCCGTCTCCACATCCTGGCGGTAGGATTCGTCGCGCGGGGCGGCGCGATCGTCCCAATAGCGGTTGAGCAAGGTGCCGTCTTTCAGCCGCACCACCCGGCGCGAGGCGGTGCCGGGCCTGAGCCCGTCCGCGCTCGCCATCCAATACTCATATTCGGCGCTGAGCTCGGGCAGATAGGTGTGATAGACCTGTTCGCCATCTTGCGCCGCCATCAACTCCACCATGGCGGAGAAGAATGGCGGCTGGGAGCGGCTGAGATAATAGCTGCGATTGCCGTTGGGCATGTGACCATATTCGCGGATCAGGTCGGCGATGTTGGCCAGCATGTCGCGGGCAAGATCGCGGCGGCCATCCTGGATCAGCCCCAGCATGGTGAAATAACTGTCCCAATAATAGATCTCGCTGAACCGCCCGCCGGGCACCACGTAGTGATGATGCAGCGGCAGCAGCGAGGAATGATCCTGCGGCGGGTCGGGCCTGCGCTCCAGCACATTCCACATCCGGGCGATATAGAGCGAGACACTTTGCCCCGCCTGCCGGTGGAGCGCTGGCGCGACCCGCGGGGCCGGTTTGAAATGCGCCGCGATAAACGCCTTGAGATCGAAGCCTGGCCTGGCCTTCGCCTTGCCATACTCCGCCATGATGGTTTTTGGCGCGGCGTCGGGAATGGCGTCGGCAAAGCTTTTCTGGTCGGGAAACATCCCGCTCATCTCAACCGCGCGGTAGAGCGCGCCGAACGCAACCGAGGGTGGCGCGGGTGCGGCCAGGCTTGCACCGGGCCGCACCAGGAGCAGCGAAAACACCAGCGTCCAAGCTACGGTTTTGGCCATTCGTGTTAACCTTTGGTCCCGGCCATTTGCGCTCCTTTGCGTCAACTATGGCGGGGTTTCGGGCAAGAGAAAACGCCGCTCGCCACCAAAAATTAAACCTCTCTTTCTATCGTGGCCCTGGCCGCCGAGACCTCACGGACATGAGTGAATTCAAGGATATCCTGCCGCTCATCGTCGATCCCGACGCGGGGAGCAAGGCGCTTCTGCGCAAGCTTTTGGCCGCGTTCGGCGTGACCAGGACCATGAGCGCGGCGGTCACCGACGATGCCTTGATGATGCTGCGCCGGGAAAAATTCAGCCTCGTCTTCCTGGACGAACTGGCGGGTCCCTTGAAGCCGCTTCATTTCCTCAAGATGCTGCGCCGCGACCAGCATAGTGCCGATCCTTCCGTGCCTGTGGTGCTGGTCTCGTCCCATATCGACGCGGCCAAGGTCACGGCGGCGCGTGACGCCGGCATGAACGACGTGATCTCCAAGCCGGTCAATCTTCCCGCCATCGAGCGCCAACTGCAGAGCGTGCTGGCACCCTCCCGCGCGTTCGTGGTTGCCAAGAATTTTGTCGGGCCCGACCGGCGGCGCATGCGCGAAGACCGCCGCCAGTTCGGCGAGCGTCCACCCCGATTCGACCGGCGCGCGAAAAAACCGGGAACGCCTGGCGCTCCCGATCCGAAGAAACCGCTCTGATTAAAAACGTTCAGCGGGTATAGAAATCGTCGCCGCCTTCGTAGGTGCGCACATGCGCCGGGCGGTCGAAATCCTCATCGGCGAAACGGTCGCCATCGCTCACCGCTGAGAGCGCGATGCGCGCGCCGTCCATGTTTTCCGCGCGGCAAGAGAAGGTGACACTGGCCAGCATGCGATCGCGCTCGTCATTTCCAGGAAAGGAAATGGTCTCGCGCTGGCCCTTCAGCAGCCGGCCCGAGAACACCTCATGCGACGTGCCGTCGAGATAATTGACGGTGATGTGGTCGCAATCGACCGCGTCGGTGGCCGGGAGAAAACTCAGACGGTCCACCGGGCCGTCGAAGCGCGTCCAGCTCACATGGGTGTAATGGTCGGCCGAGACGTTCACCGCGCCGAGTTCATGAACGGCCGCGGCGGCAGGAAGCGCGCCGATGCACAACAACGACGCAAAGACGAACAGCGAAGACCTACGCATGGAACTCTCCCATCGGAACCGCAGAAACGCGGTGTTGCAATTCTCTTTTCAAAAACGGGAGAGCGACGGGAATGGTTCCGATCCCCCCATTCACGGTTTCGCGTGGAGGACAATGGAAATGCTCCGTGTACGGTTTAACCCGGCGATGTCCGCATCAACGCGATGGCGTGGACGGAGCGCCGCCCCGCATGCGGGCGATGAATTCGGCACGCGAATTCTGTGCCGGGAAAGCCTCGCCCGGGACCGGCACGCCCAGGAATTGGCACAAAGGCTCCCAACCCTGGCTTGCTTCATAGATCAAGAGCCGCTTGGCCGGGACGGTGTTGATCACCGCCTTTGTATGGTTGCGGAAATAGTCGGTCATGAAGGCGCGGTCGTGCAAGTGTTCGCCGAAGCTGGAGAGGATGATCTGGAAGAATTCGCTCATCGGCCCCCGGCGGCTGGCGGGGCTTTCGGGGGAGAAGATGGTGGCCTGGGTGGAGTCGAACCATTCGTCCGGATCGCGCACGGTGTGGAGCACCTTGGCGTCCGGATAATAGGCCACCAGCTCTCGCCAGAATTGCGCACCCGGATAGTCCACCACGGACCGATAGTCGGCAAAAATCGCGTCCCAATCGGGCCGGCCCTTGGCCGCCTCGATCCAGAGCCCCGCGCTTTCCGGATGGGCGAAGACCTCGACCATGTGGTGGCAAGGCCCGAAGCCCAGCATGTTCAGGGCCGATTGCAGCGATTTGGTGCCGGTGCGCCCCAGCCCCGTGCCCACAATTTTCAATGCCATGATCGCCTCGGCCTCGCTGACCCGCGTGATTTTCCGGTCATGCCATGTTTATCATCGAGGGACAATTCCCCCATTCGAGATCGCCATGCGCTCTGTCCGGATCACCTGTCTGCCCATCAATGCCGAGAGCGAAAAGCCCATCACCCTGGATGCCGTGGTTGACGACGAGGGCAAGATCCACGGCCAGCATAGCTTGTTCGGCATTTGGGGACGGCCGGGCAAGGATGAAGAATACTACCCCTTCGCCTATCATGGCGACGGGGTGATCGATTACGGCTCGGCGCTTGAGGCCAAGGACCGCTATTTCGATTTCGATCTGCGCGGCGGGGCCATCACGGTCAACCGGATGCTGTCCTACAAGGCCAAGGACCGCTCGATCGTGGTGAGTTATCTGATCGACGAAGTGACCAATCTTGTGGTCACCAAATAACGACGCGTCATCAAAGGGGGCGACATTCATGACCAAGCAATTTCTTCTTCCGGCGATCTTTACGATGGTTTTGGGGGCCACCGGTCTTGGCGGGCCGGCGATGGCGCAGAGTGAGGCTCCGCCCAAGAGCTTCATCGATGCGGTGCGCCAGGTGACCAGCCGGCCGGTCTATGCCCGTGGCGAATTCGGCCTTGAAGTCACTTCGCTGGACACCGGCAAGGTGGTGTTCGCGATGAACGGCCAGCGGCTGTTCACGCCGGGCTCGACCACCAAATTGTTCACCGAGGGCACCGCGCTCTATCTCCTGGGTCCCGATTACCGCTTCCACACCCCCCTCTATCGCACCGGCAAGATCGACGCCAAAGGGACGCTCGATGGCGATCTGATCCTGGTTGGCAGCGGCGACCCCAATCTCTCCGACCGGTTGCAGCCGGACGGGACTTTGGCATGGGCGGACGAGGACCATACGTATGGCGGGGCGGATTCGCGCCTGGTCGGCACCGATCCGGCCATCGTGCTGCACCAATTCGCCAAGGCGGTGGCCGATGCCGGCATCAAGCGGGTCAAGGGCAAAGTGCTGATCGATGTGAGCCTGTTTCCCGAAGGGGCGAAAGACCTGGGCACCGGCGAATACATCTCGCCCGTGGTGGTGAACGACAACGCCATCGATATCCTTTATGCGCCCGGCGCCGCGGTGGGCGATCCGGCCAAGCTCACCATCGCGCCCCAGGTGCCTTACGTCCACATCATCAACCAGATCACCACGGCGGAAGGCAACAAGGAGCATGTCGAAAGCAAGGTCGTGGTGGATCCCAAGGCCAACACCGAGACGCTTACGCTTACCGGGACCATCGGCCAACAATCCGGCCGGGTGGTCTTTGCCTATGCGGTGAGGAAGCCGTCGCAATTCGCCGGCGTGCTTCTCACCCAGGCGCTGAAGGATGCGGGCGTGAAAGTCTCAGCCAAGCCGGGCACGATCACCGACGCCACCGCGACGCGCAAATTCTACCGTGACGAGATGCGCGTGGCCGAGCACGTTTCCACGCCCTTGTCGGAGGATGTGAAGCTCACCTTGAAAGTGAGCCAGAACCTCCACGCCTCGACCATGCCTTATGTGATGGGGGCGGTGTTGGGCCATGCCACCGACAAGATCGACCAGAAAGGCTTTCAACTGGAGCATGACTTTCTGGAGAAGGCGGGGCTCGATCTTCGCGGCGCCTCCCAGTCCGATGGCGCGGGCGGCGCAGGGGTGGCATTCTACGCGCCCGATTTCGTGGTGCATTATTTGGCTTATATGGCGCAGCAGCCGCATTTCGACATGTTCCAGAAGGACCTGCCCATCCTGGGCAAGGATGGCACCCTGGTGGACACGCAAAAGGATTCGCCCGGCGCGGGCCATGTCTTCGCCAAGACCGGCACCTATGGCGGGCGCGATTATCTCAACGGACGCCGCCTGATCACCGGCAAGGGGCTTGCGGGCTACACCACGACGCCGGATGGGCGTCACCTGGCCTTTGCCTTCTATGTGAACAATGTCGAGCGCACCGACGATCAGGATGTCTCCGACATGTGCGGCCAGGCTCTGGGCGAAATGGCATCGGCGCTTTACGCCCTGCCGTTGGGCGCGGAAAGCGCCGCGCCGCAAACCCCTGTCGCGAGCGGCCGCTGATGCGCCCGCTGTTCGCCGCCGCTCTGGTGTGCGCGCCGCTGATCGCGGCGGGGCCCGCGTTGGCCCAGCCTGCGCTGTCTCAGATGGACGGCGACCTGATGGAAGTCACGGTGCCGAAGCTGGAGCAACTTTACGCCCGGCACAAATACACTGTGACTGAGGTGGTGAATTGGTATCTGGCGCGCATCGACCGCTATGACGGCATCTACAAGGCGGTCGAGACGCGCATGGACAAGGTGGCGTTGGCCGAGGCTCAGCGAGAAGATGCCGACAAAAGCGGCCAGCATGGTCCGCTATGGGGCGTGCCCATCGTGATCAAGGCCAACACCAGCATAGCGGGCGAAGTCACCACCGATGGCTGGGCCGGCTTCACCATGCCAGGCCATGCGCTGGTCGCGCCCAAGGATGCGCCGGTGGTGGCCAAGCTCAAGGCCGCGGGCGCCATCATCATCGGTCATACCAACATGCCCGACTTCGCCAATTCCGACGAAAGCCGCTCCAGTTCGTTCGGGCGCACCGGCGACGCCTATGACGTGCGCTTTTCACCGGGCGGCTCATCCAGCGGCACGGTGACCTCGGTCTCGGCCAACATGGCGCTATTGGGCACCGGGACCGACACCGCCAACTCCATCCGCATGCCGGTTGCCACCAGCGCGCTGGTGGGCGTGTTTCCCACCCGCGGCCTGGTCCCGATCGCGGGGATCGCGCCCTTGGACTGGATGCTGGACAATACCGGCCCCATCGCCCGCGACGTCACCGACGCGGCGATCGCCTTGTCGGTGATGGCGGGCAAGGACCAGGCCGATCCGCCGCTGGATCAGGCGCCTGCGGATGCGGAGCATGGTCCGTACACGAACTATCTCAAGCCCGGCAGCCTCAAGGGCAAGCGCATCGGCGTGCCCGCCTTCGTGCTCAAGGGCACCGGCACGCCATTCCATGGCACTCCGGCCCAGGTCCCCGGATGGGCGGCCGACAAGCGCCAGGCCGATGCAGTGCTGCCGCTCGATCCCAGGACCCGCGCCGGATTCATGAAAGACCTGGACGAACTGCGCGCCGCCGGCGCCACCATCGTGATGGATGACAGCGTGCTGCCCGATGATTTCGCCAAGGCCGCGAGTCATATCGCCACGTATTCTTATGTGCGCGAGGGGATGGAGCATTTCCTGCGCGACTATGGGCCAGAGGACTACCGTTCCATCGAGGACTATGAGCGGGTGACGGGGCGGGCCATTCTTCCCAATCCCATAGGCGAGGGCGCCTCCAACACCCATATCGGTGGCGTCACCATCGCCCAGCGCGAGATCGAGAACGATCCGGCGGCTGAGGCCAACTACTGGGAGCCGCGCCGCCGCGCGCTCGCCATGTATCTGGGAACGATGGACCGGCTGAAGCTGGACGCCTATGTCTATCCGCCCATCCAGATGCCGCCGCCCGACGACACCATGCCCCAGGATGGCAAGCTCTCGGGCGGGCCCCATTCCGATACCGGCTGGGTGAACATGCTGGGCGTGCCCGCCGTGGTGGTGGTGGGCGGCTTCTATTCCGGCGGCTTGCCCTATGGCTTGGAGTTCTCAGGCCGGCCCTGGCATGACGGCGATCTGTTGGGCCTGGCCTATGGCTACGAGCA
>DATNFZ010000164.1:0-14165 GCA_035606155.1 Rhizomicrobium sp.
CCGCCGGCCGCGCCCAGCGCCACCACGAAGCCGGCGAACACCGCCAGCATGGTGTGACCGGCCAGCATGTTGGCGAAAAGCCGGACCGACAGGCTGAGGAGCCGGGTGAAGAACGAGATCACTTCGATCGGCACCAAAAGAATCAGCAGATACCAGGGCACGTCCGGCACGAACAGCTTCAGAAATCTGATGCCGTGTATGTAGAAGCCCACCACGATCACCATCAGGATCACCACCGCGGCCAGCGCGACAGTGACGGCGATCTGGCTGGTGACGGTGAAGCTTCCCGGGATCATCCCTAAGAAATTGCAGAACAGCACGAAGATGAAGAGGGTGAAGATGAAGGGGAAGAATTTGAGCCCGTCCTCGCCCGTGGTCGAATGGATCATGTTGGCGGTGAATTCGTAGGAGGTTTCCGCCATGGATTGCCAGCGGGTGGGCACCAGCCGGCCCGGCTTCACCGTCAGGGTAAGGAACAGCGAGGCGACCACCACCACCACCGCCATCAAGAGCGCTTCGTTGGTGAAATAGATGGGATAGCCGGCAACATGGAACAAAGGCTCGGCCACCAGCGGCTTGACCGCGAACTGCTCCATCGGGTTCAGCGCCATCGCCATGGGGCGTTACTTCTCCAAATCCTTCGACGCCGGGTCCTTCGATTTGGACGGGGCGTTCAATTCGGCGGCGGCGCGCATCACATTGAGGATGCCGGCCGCGGCGCCGAGAATGAAAAACACGATCAGGAAGACCGGCTTGGTGTGGATGCCGAACCGGCCCAATAGCCAGTCCAATCCCCACCCCAGTCCTCCACCCACCACCAGCGCCCCGACCAGTTCGGTCGAAAAACGCCCGGCGATGCCCAGCGGAGAGGGCGGCGGGCGTTTCACCCGGGCCGCTGTCCGGCGCTGGGCTTCATCCAGGCGCGCACCCAGTTCGCTGAGCCTGTCGGGGTCCTGAGACGCCATCATCGTCTCTCCAATTCCGAAAACAGGTGAGAAAACCAGGCTTTCGCTGGTTCGCGAAGCGCGCGGACCATAGGGACGCCCCTGGAGGGTGTCAAGAAAGACAGATTGCCCGTAAGCCGTTGGCAACGAATGAGATTTTACCGGGCGCGGCGAAATGGCCGCGGGGAAATATGAGAATCGCTTCCCAGCGCGGTCGAGCGCCGGAGCTATTTTCCGCTCTTCGTCCTGTTGTCCATCTTGCAGAGCATCTGGCAGTTCTCGGCTGTCGTCCTGCCGCCCTTACTCCATGGGGTAATGTGGTCCGCCTCCATCGCGTTCAGGTCATATTGCTTTCTGCAGGCCGGACAGACGCCCGCCTGTCGCTCGAAAGCCTCGCGTTTCATGTTGTCGGTGAATGATCTGATCGAAAGCGCGCGTTCGTTGCCGCTCAAGACATATTCATAAATTCCCGATTTTTTGGTTACATCTTCGTCGCGCATCAAGCGCGAAACTTCGGCCTCCAATTTCTTGGTGTCGAGTTTCTCTGTCCCAAACCTGTTATAGAGCGAGCCCCACGCCACGCCCTTCATTTCCTTGCGGTAGGTGATGAAGGTTAGATTCACCCAATTGATGACGTTCTGAAAATAGGTCCACAGTTCATTGGCGTTCTGATCGTGCTGGTGCTCCGCCATATATTGTTCAATAGCACCGGCCGACAGCCATTCAATCGCGGTTTCCAGGAAATCTTGGCGAATGGGCGTCCCATTCACCAGCTTGCTGCCGACGGCGGCCGCCGGCGCCCCGCTCCTGGAAAACCACCGCTTCGCGTCCGCAAGCCATGGGCCGGTGTAAATTGCGTTACGCAACTCCTGATCGGTCAGCTTTTCGCCGGCGATATTGATGATCTCGAACCAGTCAAGCTTTTCACCGTCGGTGCCTTCGCAGACATACACCGAAAGTTCGTAATCTAGAATCTGTTTTTTCTTTTCGGCCGTCAGGTTGTTGAAGAACATCGGTGCGCCATCGATCTCCACCGCAAAATCGCCATGAACATACTGGCAAATGCTGACGGTGCGCTGCTGCCCGTCCATCAACTCGAACCCATCGCCAGTGACCGCCCAATACATCGTGTTGAGGGGAAAGTTCCGGCGAACAGTGTTGATCACCTCGTTGCGCTGCTTTTCCTTGTAGATAAATTCGCGCTGATAGGCGGGGCGAATGTTCAGGCGACCGCTGTAACCGCGGACGCCTTCCTCGGCTTTGTCCACGTAACCGACCACCAATTCGGACACCTTGATGTTTTTCAGGGCGATTTTCACGTCATGCCCTCCGCTTGATAATTATTCTTGAATATGGGCAGCTCGAATTCCCATCTTTTGTTATCGCAATATCCGTTCGGCCACGGTGATTTTTGGTTACGCCAATTTCCTTGCCCAAATCACCGAAGGGTATGCCTACGATCTCAAATTGGTCGGGGTTGTATTTGTCCAGGAAAGTGTCTGGCACACCCATTGCGCCGTAATAGTCCGCTGGGATATCGGCAATCTTGGCGACTTCAATGGCGCCGTAATTGTCATAACTTGGATATTGAGCAGGAGAGTATTTTTTATAGAGGGGGATTTTTTCGTGACGGCTTTCGTAGTCCATGTTGGTGAACCAGCCGACATTGCGGAATTTTACCAACCCTGTTTGCGGATCATATACACCGCTCGCGAACTCTCGGGCTACCTCCTCGGGGATTTTGAAGTATGCATTCCCGGCAGCGAAACCGTGTCCAAGCCAGACTCGGTTCTCTTTGATGAGTTTGAAAATTTCTTTGTAATGAACGGCATTTCTGCTTCCGATAATCAGGAACGTCTTGTCGTGTTCAACGAGTTGCGCCATGTACTCCCGAAACAAGGAGAATGGGGGATTGGTGATAACGATGTCCGCGCGCTTCAGTAGCTCAATGCACTCGCGGCTGCGGAAATCCCCGCCGTTGTAGTTTCCATCTCCCCTCAGCGGCCATGCCGTGTTGGCATCGTGCTTGAGCAGATATTCAACGTCGGTGATGTCGGTCGTGCCGCGCCGCCTTTGGTCCGGCACTTTTTTAATTTCTATCGCGTAGGGCTCTTTGCCCTCTGGCTTCAGCCCCTCGATTTCTAAGAGGGGCAACTGTCCACCGACAATGGGCGACTTCACATAGCTGGTGGCGATGAGGGTCTTGATACCAAGCGTGTTGAAATTGAGGGCAAAATATTTGAAGAAATTGCTCTCGTATGGGTCATCGCAATTGCAGAGGATTGTCTTGCCGCGTAGCTGCGTTTTGTAATGCTTTAACTCATTACTGATGTCGCCAAGCTGCGTGTAGAACTCATCCTGTTTGGCGTTTTTTGCCCTTGACAGCGCATAAGTGCCTGGCGACGACTTGCTGCTTGCTGCTTGCTGCTTGCTGCTTGCTGCTTGCTGCTTGCTGCTTGCTGCTTGCTATGCGCCTTCATTATGAACGCGCTCTCGGCAGAATTTTTTTTCGTGGACCGGCCACCTTAGCCGCGAGGCTCATGTATTAATTCCCCGAAAAACTACTCGGCGGCGACTTTTTCCGCTTCCGCCAGGCTTACCGAGACCAGTTGGCTCACGCCCCGTTCCGCCATGGTGACGCCGAACAGGCGGTTCATGCGCGACATGGTGAGCGCATGGTGGGTGATCACCAGAAAGCGGGTGCCCGACATTTCGGTCATCTGGTCCAGCATGTTGCAGAAACGCTCGACATTGGCGTCGTCCAGCGGCGCGTCCACTTCGTCCAGCACGCAGACCGGGGCAGGATTGACCAGGAACACGGCGAAGATCAGAGCCATGGCGGTCAGGGCCTGCTCGCCGCCCGAAAGCAGCGCTAGCGATTGAAGCCGCTTGCCCGGCGGGCGGGCAAAGATTTCCAGCCCCGCTTCCAGCGGGTCCTCGGATTCGGTGAAGGTGAGGCGGGCTTCCCCGCCTTCGAACAGCTTGGTGAACAGGTCCTGGAAATTCCTGTTCACTTTCTCGAAGGATTCCAAGAGCCGCTCGCGGCCTTCGCGGTTGAGGCTCTGGATGCCACGGCGCAGGCGATCGATCGCGCCCACCAGATCGTCGCGGTCGGAGGTGAGCGTCTTGAGGCGCGTTTCCTGCTCGTCGGCTTCCTCTTCGGCGCGCAGATTGACGCCGCCCAGTTGCTCGCGCTCCTGCTTCAGGCGCTCGACTTTCTTTTCGGCCTGTTCCAGAGGCGGCAATTCCTCGCCGTCCTTGATCTCGGCGCGCTCGCCCAATTGGTCGGGCGTGCATTCCAGCTCGTCCTGGATGCGGGTGCGCAGTTCCTCGATGCGGGCGGCGGCACTTTCCGACAGGGCCTGGGCGCGGGCGCGTTCCTCCCGCACCGCGGACAGCGCCTGGTCGGCGGTCTTGGCATGCTTGTCGGCGTCCGCCAGTACCGCTTCAGCGGCGACGCGGGCGTCGCTGGCCTGGTGGCGCGCGGCTTCCGCATCGGCGATGGATGTCAGGAGCGCGTTGCGGCGGTCCGCCATCTCTTCCGGCACACGCTCGGCGGCGGCCAGTTCCGCCGTCAATTCGTCGTGGCGACGGCTCAATTCCGCGATCTGGCTGGCGGCGGCGGCGCGGCGCGCTTCCCAGCGTCCCGCTTCCTCGGCGATGGAAATAAGCCGCTGGTTGCGGAGTTCGCCTTCGCGCTTGAGAGTCTCGAGTGCGGCGCGGGCTTCGCCGCTTGACGAGCGCGCATCGGCGGCAGCCGTACGGGCATCGCCCACGCTTTGGGTCAGCGCAATACCGTCGCCCAGTTCTTCCAGCGCCCGCAGCGCCGCGGCGCGCGAATCATTCGCCGCTGCTACCGACTGCTCCAGGCGGCGGATCTCCGCTTCCAGATTGGCCAACTGGCTGGCGCGTTCGGCGGCGGCACGGGCGGCGCGAGTGCTTTCGTCCTGGGCCGCGATCAGGCTTTGCTCGGTCTTGCGTTCCGCATCCTCGGCGCCACGTGCGGCCTCGCGGGCGGCTTGCGCCGCGTCCTTGGCTTTCGACCAAAGGGCGAATTTCTCGGCGCGCGCATCCTTGGCCAGGGCGGTTTCGCGCTCCAGTTCGGTGAGGCGGTTGCGCTGGGAAAGGCGCACGGCGGCAGGCGAAGGCGCGTCGGCGGAAGCGGCATAGCCGTCCCAACGCCAGAGATCGCCACGCGCCGTCACCAGGCGCTGGCCGGGCTTCAATTGCTTTTGCAGTGCCGCGCCCTGGTCGGGGAACACCAGACCGGTCATCGACAGACGCCGCGCCAGGGCGCCCGGCGCGTGCACGAAATCGCTGAGCGGCTTGACGCCTTGCGGCAGCGCCGGCGCCACGTCGAACAGGCCCAGATCGCGCCAGTGGTGGGGACTGGCCTCGTCCAGCGGCGCCTGAAGATCGTCGCCCAGGCATGCCGCCAGCGCCGCCTCGTAACCCGACTGCACCGTCACCGCATCGATCAGGGGCGGGAAAAGGCCTTCGCCTTCGGGATGCAAGAGATCGCCCAAGGCCTTCACCTCGGCGGAAAGGCGATGGACTTCGCGCTCGGCGTCTTCCAGCGGTTCGCGTGCCTTGAGTTCGGCTGCCTCGGCCTTCTCGCGCTGCACGCGGGCGTGGGCGGCCTGATCGCGCGCGCCTTCCGAGCGGGCGCGGGCGGTTTCGGTGACATGATCGGCCGCCGCCACATTGGGCGCGGCGTGGGCGCTTTCCATCGCGCGCTCAAGACGGGCGCGCGCATCGTTCAATTGCGCGACGCTGGCTTCAGAAAGCCCCTGGGCCAGATCGCGGCCGCGTTCATGACTGGCCTTGTTGGCGTACCAGTCGGCAAGTTGGCGGGTGAGGTTTTCCAGTTCACGCTCGGCATCCGCCAGCCTGTCGTTCAATTCGCGGGAACGGTCTTCGGCCGCCGCGAGGTCGGAGGCGGCATTGGCGGTGGCGTGGTCCAACTCGCCGCGCTCGGTCGCGAGTGTCGCCAGCGCTGCCTGCGCATCCTGGTCCAGTTCCTTTTCGCGCGCGATGTCGGCTTCGCCTTGGGCGATCAATTGGCGGAAACGCTGCGCCGCCTCGCGGGCGCGCGCTTCCTCGGCTTCCAACTGCTCGCGCGCCACGATCAGGCGATGGTGGGCGGCGGATTTTTCCGCTTCCTCCTGGCGAAGCGGCGGCAATTTGGCGGCGGCATCGCTTTGGATGGTGGAGGCCTTGGCCGCTTCGTCGGTCGCGGCAGCCACCTGGGCGGCGGCTTCGGCCAGATGTTGTTCGGCTTCGGTGGCACGGGCCGATGCTTGCGTCCAGCGCAGGAAATGCGCCAAGGCTTCGGCCTTGCGGATATGGCCGGAGAGATTGCGGTAGCGCGAAGCCTGGCGCGCCTGGCGCTTCAGGGCGGCAAGCTGGGTCTCGACTTCGCGGATCACGTCTTCCAGACGGGCGAGGTTGGTCTCGGCCGCCTTCAGGCGCAGCTCCGCCTCGTGCCGTCTTTGATGCAGTCCGGCGATCCCGGCGGCTTCTTCCAGGATGGCGCGGCGCGCCAAGGGCTTCTGGCTGATCAAAAGACCGATCTGGCCCTGGCGCACAAAGGCGGTGGACCCGGCGCCCGACGAAGCGTCGGCAAAGAAAATCTGCACGTCGCGCTGGCGCACGTCACGGCCATTGATGCGATAGACGCTGCCGGCTTCGCGCTCGATGCGGCGCGAGACTTCGATCGTGTCGAACTCGGCATAAGGCCCCACCGCCTTGCGGTCGGCATTGTCGACGAACAGGGTGACTTCCGCCACATTGCGGGCGGGACGCCCGGCGCTGCCGGAGAAGATCACATCGTCCATCTCGCTGCCGCGAACCGAGGTGGGCCTGGTCTCGCCCATCACCCAGCGCATGGCGTCGAACAGGTTCGACTTGCCGCAGCCATTGGGCCCGATCACGGCGGTAAGGCCAGGCTCGATGTAAAGCTCCGTCGGCTCGACGAAGGATTTGAAACCGGAAAGCCTGAGACGTGTGAACTTCAAGAAATATGCGCCGCCTTGCGCGTGGTGTTGGGCATGAGGTTGGGCATGATGCTGCCTTGGCGCCCGTTACTTTTTGGCGAGCTCGGCATCGATGTCTTTTGCCAGTTGGTCATAGGGAACGCTGCCGGCCGAAAGCGGCGTGCCGTCCAGGATGAAGGTGGGCGTGGCGTTGATCGCATATCTCTGCTCCGCTTCGGCTGCCACTTTGTTGATGCGGTCGTCCTCTGCCTTGTTGTTGATGCACTGGTCCACCTGTTCGGACGTCATGCCTGCGATCCGGCCCTGTTGGACCAGGGCGGCATGAGGATCGGCAATGCCCGGATATTCCGCATTGTCCCATTTGGGTTGATTCCGCCAGAGCTGGTCAATGAAGCCGAAATACTTATCCTCAGGCAGGCAGCGCGCCATTTTCTCGGCGTCGCCGTCCAATTCGCGCAAGGGGAAGACCCGGAAGACGTAATAGATTTTGCCGGTGTCGATGTAGTTCTGCTTGAGCTTGGGAAACTCGTTCTGGAAGAAATAGGCGCAGATCGAGCAACTGGGCGCGCCATATTCGATCAGGACCACCTTGGCCTTGGGATTTCCCATGGCCTTGTCGGTGGAAACCAGGGTGAAGCCGGGGCTGCCGGGTGTTCCGCCCATGGCGTCGCCGCTGTCCACCACATGATAGGCGTATCCGATGCCGATGATGGCCAGGATCACCACAATGCCAATGCCGATCAGGGTTTTGCGCGACACAGCCGACTCTCCCTCAGTCCCGATAGCTAGGTTGTGGCAGAGGAGCGCGGATTGCTCAACTGCGCCAGCGGGCCAGGCTTTCGAGGGCGGTTTTGAGCGCGTCCGGACCTCGGTATTTGTGCACAGGATCGTCGTCCTTGGCCTCAGTTCCGGGCTTGGCAGGCTTCGACCGAGGCGGCGGCTGGCTGAGCGCGCCTTGCACGAATTTCACCTTGGTGACAGCAGGCCGGCCCAGATAGGCATTGATTCGCTCCGCCAGATGCCGGGAGTCATGGCCCAGGAACAGGGCGGCGCCCGGCTCGGCCAGAAGGGTAAGGATTCCGGTTTTTTCCTGGAAGCGCAGGGGACGGGCGATGCGGCTGATCTCCGGCCCCGCGATTTCGCTCCAGCGCGTGACCAGGCTTGGATCGGAAAACCCGGCGCGGGCAAAAGCGGCGTGTGCCGTTTGGCTGGCGCCGCCGCCCACGGAAGAGGCGCGGCCGCGCCTGGGAATTTCCGCGGGTTCGGGTTGTTTCGGCGGCTGCGTCCGGGCCATGGTTTGAATTATGCCCCGCGCCGCCAAAATGAAAAAGCCCAAGCAAGGTGAACTCGCCGCGCGGCTGCTTACCTGGTATGACCGCCATCGCCGCGTCCTGCCCTGGCGCGCGCCCCCCTCTAAAGGAAAAGAGGGAAAGCGCGCCGATCCCTACCGGGTCTGGCTGTCGGAAATCATGCTGCAGCAGACCACGGTGCAGGCGGTTGCGGGCTATTACCGCAAATTCCTGGCGCGCTGGCCCGATGTGGAGGCGCTGGCCGCTGCGAAAGAGGAAGAGGTGCTGGCCGCCTGGGCGGGGCTTGGCTATTACGCCCGGGCCAGGAACCTCCATGCCGCCGCGAAAATCGTGGCGAACGAAATGGGCGGGAAATTCCCGGCGACGGCAGAAGGATTGCGCGCGCTGCCCGGTGTGGGCGGCTATACCTCGGGCGCGATCGCGGCCATCGCCTATGACGAGCGCCAGGCGGCGATGGATGCCAATGCCGAACGGGTGATCGCGCGGCTTTATGCGGTCACCGCGCCGCTGCCCAAGGCCAAGGCCGAATTGCATGCGCTGAATCTGGCGCTGGTGCCCGAGCGGGCAGGGGATTTCGTCCAGGCCTTGATGGATCTGGGTGCGGCGATCTGCACGCCCAAGCGCCCGGCCTGCGGGAATTGTCCGTGGGCGGAGGATTGCGTCGCCCGCGCACAAGGCCTCCAGGAAACTTTGCCAATGAAAGCGCCCAAGCGCGCGCGGCCCTTGAAGCGCGGCGTGGCCTTTGTCGCCCGTGATGCCTCCGGCGCGGTGCTGCTGGTCAAGCGGCCCGACAGGGGCTTGCTTGCCTCGATGCTGGAGCCGCCTTTGGGCGCCTGGCGCGAGGGTTTTCCGTCAAAGGCCCAGGCGCTGAAGGAAGCGCCGTTCGATGCAACCTGGAAAAAGCGCATGGGCCTTGTGCGTCACGGCTTCACCCATTTTGAATTGGAGATCGAGGTCTATTTCGCGCAATTAACAACCCACCCTCCCCTGGAGGGTAGAGGTAGCGGCAGCGTACCGATATCGAACGCGCGTCAGCGCGTTCGGGGAGGGGGAATACTACCCCTCACCGAAAAATCCGACGCTTCGCATCCGGATTTTTCTGCCTCTCCCTCAAGGGGAGAGGCGATACGTGAAGCTCGCTGGGTCGCCCAAGACGATTTGGCCAAAGTCGCGCTGCCCACTGTGATGCGTAAGATCGTGGCGCACGGACTGGACGAAGGCGGCCCGCTGTTCGCCACGCGGGGCGACGTTCAGACCAGTTCGGCGCGCAGCCGCTGACGCAGCACGTCGATCGGCACCAGGGCGCCGTTTTCGGTTTTATATTGCCAGAAGGTCCAGCCATTGCAGGCGTCGAGGCCCTGCACATGGGCGCCGATGCGATGAATGGAGCCGCTGGCATCGGAGCAGACCAGGGTGCCGTCGGCGCGCACCTTGGCTTTCTGGTGGGCGCGGCTGCCGTGCAGCACCGTGCCGGGCGGCAGCAAGCCACGCTCCACCACCCAGCCGAACGGGATGCGCGGCTCGGCGCGCTTGGATTTGCTCACTTCCAGCACATCGTCATTGGCGGGCACGATGTCGGCGATGCGGGCGCGCGCCACATCCGAGTAGGTTTTTTCCCGCTCGATGCCGATGAAATGCCGGCCCAGCCTCTTGGCCACCGCGCCGGTGGTGCCCGAGCCGAAAAAGGGATCGAGGATCACATCGCCCGGCTTGGTCGAAGCCAGCACCACGCGATGAAGCAGGGCCTCCGGCTTCTGGGTGGAATGGGCTTTCTGGCCTTCGGCATCTTTCAAGCGCTCATGGCCGGAGCAGATCGGCAAGGTCCAGTCCGAGCGCATCTGCAGCTCGTCATTCAGCGCCTTCATCGCTTCGTAGTTGAAAGTATAGCTCTGCTTCGGATTCTTGGTCGCCCAGATCAGGGTTTCATGCGCGTTGGTGAAGCGCTTGCCCCTGAAATTCGGCATGGGATTGGTCTTCCTCCAGATCACGTCGTTGAGGATCCAGAAACCCAGATCCTGCAGCACCGCGCCCACGCGGAAGATGTTGTGATAGGAGCCGATCACCCAGATCGAGCCCGTGTCCTTCAACACGCGCCGCGCGGCGGTGAGCCATTCGCGGGTGAAGCGGTCGTAATCGGCGAAACTGTCGAACTGGTCCCAGTGATCGTCCACCGCATCCACCTTGGACTGGTTGGGACGGTGGAGATCGCCTCTGAGTTGAAGGTTATAGGGTGGGTCGGCGAAGATCAGATCGGCGCATTGTTCGGGCAGCGCATTCATGTGGGCCACGCAATCGCCTTCGATCACCTGGTCCAATTTCAGCCCACTCATGCCGGTGCCCCGAATCATCCACAGGGGCACAGTGATTCGGTACGAATCACCCGTCAAGAGTCAGAATGGAATCAAGGAATTAGGCGAAGACTCCCACTTGACTCCCCGGATTCATCCACCACTAGATGTAGCGGACTGTGAGTCATTCCGCCGCGGTGAGGGCGGTCTCGGGGATCATATCCCCCCGAACCAAATCTTCAAGCTCGATCGCCTGGCCGGTGAGGATGGCGTGGATGGGGCCGAAGCTGCGGCGGTGATGCACAGTCACGCCATGCGCCTTCAGCGCCACATAATGCTCGCGCGTGCCATAGCCCTTGTTGTTGCGCCAATTGTAACCGGGATGATCGTCGTGCAGCTTCACCATCATCCGGTCGCGCGTCACCTTGGCGATGATCGAGGCGGCGGCGATGGAAAGCGAACGCGCGTCGCCATCCACCAGGGTGTCGCAGCGGCAGGGAAGGGCGGGCGCGTCATTGCCGTCCACCAGGGCGAATTCGGCGGCAACGGATAGCGCGCGCACGGCCCGCGCCATCGCCAGATGCGTGGCCTGACGGATGTTCACCAGGTCGATCTCGCCCACCGAGGCTTCACCCACGCCCACGGCCACGGCCATCTCCATGATCTGGGGGTAAAGTTCCTCGCGCACATCTTCGCTGAGCTGCTTGGAATCGTTGAGGCCCCGGGGGATGCGCTTCCTGTCCAAAATCACCGCCGCCGCCACCACCGGCCCGGCCAAAGGCCCGCGTCCGGCCTCGTCCACGCCGCATACTGGACCGGCGATGGTCTTCAGCACGCGGGATTCATAGATGTAATGGGGCATAAATGCAGCATTACATCGGACATTTATCGCCAGCAACGGCGGGTGACAAAAGTCCACAGTGACGGAAAAGAAATCACTCTGCTGCTATTTGACTGCCGCTGTTGTGTTTGTACGTAGGCCAAGTCGGCTTGTAATCCAAATGCGCTTGATTTCCCCAGCCATGCCAGCCGGGCTGAATGCCTCGCGCAAAAAGTTCCAGATAGGGACCCGGAGAACAGGCCTCGATGATTGGATAGAGTTCGTCAGGTTTTCGAGAATGCTCTCTCTTACGGGACGCGATGTAATTTACCTGACGCCTTCCAGGAGCAAGTGTGCGAGCATTTTTCCCGCGAACGCCAAATAAAATCATTTCGCTGACGTTGCGGAAATAGAATCCTACGCCACGGCCATCGGATCCGCCGTCCTTCCGCACCTTGTGCCAAATAATGTTTGATTTGTATTTGAACCCCCAAGCCTGCATCACGGCGATGCCTTCGGGAAGCAATGCGTTCGGCACCCAAAGATAGAGATGAGCGGTGGTTTCGACGACATCTGCTACCGGCAACGCGCTTATTTCGGCAAGCGAGAGTGTTCTATACCGGCTCAATCGACGATGTTCAGGTGCAACCTTTCCGGTCTTGTTTTGAAATTGCCACGGCGGGTCAGCCAAAATCGTGGAAAAGCGCTTGCCCCTGCATGCACCGAGAAATTCGTTATTCAGTGTCATCGTATTCTTCCCCACCCGTGCTGGTATCGACGATCGGCGCCGCGTCTCCCATGTACTTCTTCGAGGTTATTCCAAACGCTAATATGGGACATCCTCCGCCTCCGCCGCCCTCGATCCGAGGAAGGAGTTTATCCATATGCGTCGTTGATGCCCCATATTTATCAGCGACCTTCTTGCCAAGGCTTTTGAATATTTTTTGCAGATGGCTCGCACGGGTAATTATTACCCCAACATCGATAACACGAAGATCAAACAGCAATCGAAAATTGTTCAGGTCTCGGTCAAAGAAGGGATCCTTATTATTCCACTCAATCTCCAATCCGACCCTTCCTTTAAAACAATCCACTTTGTGCGTAGGTGAGTCTCTCTCATCTTTGTCCACGACAATCTTTGTCGCGAACTTCGTTTCCTTCCATTGTCTCTTGACCAGGAAATCATCGATCCGTTGGGCGATCACGCTTTTCCTTCCGCCACCCTTCAAGACTTCGCTGCGTTTGAATTCGAACGCGTTCAAGACATCGATGATATCTTGCCATTCCTTGGGATGAGCAGTCTTCAGCACACCCGCCGCGTTGCGCCATTCGTGGACTTCATAACTGTCCAGAATGGCCTTTGGGACCAGATGTTTTGTGACCATGATTCGATCATGGAACGATTCTAGAAGACGGATCTATCAGGCTAGAGCAGGCTCAGTTGATCGCCAATCCGGGGAGGGCGCCGGAAGTTGTTGATGACCAGCGGCTTCGACGGCTGGTTGAGCCCCAGCTTCTTCACCGCCAGATGGAAGCGCCGCGCCATTACCTCGGCATAAGCGCCGGTTCCCTTCATGCGGGTGTTCCACTGGCTGTCGTAATCCTTGCCGCCACGCATGGAGCGCACCAGCGCCATCACATGTTTGGCGCGGCCGGGGACATGGCTTTCCAGCCACTCGCGGAACAGGTCCTTGATCTCCAGCGGAAGGCGCAGCAGCACATAGCCGGCCGAGCGCGCGCCCATTTCCTTGGCCGCGCCCAGCACATTTTCCATTTCGTGATCGTTCAGCGCTGGGATCGCCGGCGCGAACATCACGCCGGCGGGAATGCCGGCCTGCGCCAGGCCCTGGATCGCCTGCAAGCGCCGCCCGGGCGTGCCGGCGCGCGGCTCCATGGTCCGGGCGAGCTTGCGGTCCAAGGTGGTGATCGAGATCGCGGCCTTGACCAAGCCCATCGCCGCCATTTCGGACAGGATATCGAGGTCGCGCAGGATCAGGGGTGACTTGGTGACGATGCCTACCGGATGGCGGAAATCGCGCAACACTTCCAGCACCGAGCGGGTGATGCGCATCTTCTTTTCCAGCGGCTGATAGGGATCGGTGTTGGTGCCAAGCGCCATGGTGCGCGGCACGTAGCCCGGCGCGCTCAATTCCTTGGCCAGCAACTCCGTCGCATTGGGCTTTACCAGGATGCGGGATTCGAAATCGATCCCCGGCGACATGCCTAGATAGGCGTGGGTGGGGCGGGCGAAGCAATAGATGCAGCCATGCTCGCAGCCCCGGTAGGGATTGATGGAGCGGTCGAAGGAAATGTCCGGCGAGGTGTTGCGGGCGATGATGCTGCGGGTGGCGTCGTGGATCACTTCGGTGCGAAGCGGAGGAGCCGAGTTATCCTCTGGCCGCCATCCATCGTCCCAACCATCGTCGTCTATCTTGGTCGCACGGTCCGGGCGCGGATGCGCCCCGGATTTGTTGGCGCCTCCGGCGCCGCTCGGAAAACCGCTCCGCGCGCTGTCGCGCGCTCCACACTTTTCCTGGCCGATGCTCCATCCATCATCGACCAGCACGCGGGTCTGTTTTTCGTAGCGCCCGACGTGATTGGAAAGCGCGCCGCGTCCGCGCAAGTGGTCTGGCCGTATGGTCGAATCAAGGACCGTCGTCATGTCTCACAGGATAATAGACCTATGAGAACAAAACAAGTACAAATTGGATCAGGTCACCTTGATATGATCGTGCGCCCGCCGTCGAGATGGACGATCACCTGAGGCCTTGCCGCCGAGGACAGCGCCCAGATCAGCGCGACGATCC
>DATNFZ010000165.1:0-4700 GCA_035606155.1 Rhizomicrobium sp.
TCAACAGCTCAACAATCTTATCAGCACGGGACGAGGATCCGGGTCGAGCGGCTCGTCGGTCTCGACCAGGGTCGAAAAAATGGTCCCGCTTTCGGCTTTTGCAAGCTATGGCCCGGGCACCACGCCACTCTCGGTCAATCACCAGGGTCCGTTCGTGGCCACCACATTCTCGTTCAGCCTGCCGCAAGGCGTGACCGAGGATGAGGCGATGCGGGCGATCGACCGCACCATGGCCCAAATCCGCGTGCCGATCGCCATCCATGGCGAGGCGGCGGGCACGCTGCAACTGGCGCGCAAATCCCTGGCCAATCTGCCGCTCCTGTTCCTGGCCGCGGTCCTCACCATCTACATCGTGTTGGGCATGCTCTATGAGAGCTATGTCCATCCTCTCACCATTCTTTCCACGCTGCCTTCGGCGGGGGTGGGCGCTGTCCTGGCGCTTCTGATCTTCAAGACCGATTTCAGCCTGATCGCCTTCATCGGCGTGATCCTTTTGATCGGCGTGGTGAAGAAGAACGCCATCATCATGATCGACTTCGCCATCGACGCCGAGCGGCGCGGCAATCTCGATTCGCGGGAAGCGATCTATCGCGCCTGTCTGCTCAGGTTCCGGCCCATCATGATGACGACCATGGGCGCGATCCTGGGCGCCCTGCCGCTGGCCATCGGCCTGGGCGAAGGCTCGGAATTGCGCCAGCCGCTGGGGATTTCCATCGTCGGCGGGCTGCTGCTGAGCCAGGCTTTGACGCTCTACACCACGCCGGTGATCTATCTCTATCTCGACCGCTGGCGCCTGTTCTGCCTGCGCAATTGGAATCGCTGGTATCACGGCAGGATGGAGAAGCGTCGCGGCGGCGGTGAGCCGCAGCCTGCCGAGTGAGGCATGCCGGCGAAGCGGTCCTTGTAAGAATCAGAAATTCGGAAGATCGCTGTCGGGCGCCTTGCCATTATTGATCTGAGCAGCGCGGTTCTGGCGATAGAGGCTGCGGGTGCTGGCGTAGAAATCGATCGACGATCTTTCGATCTGCTCGACCGCGTTGACATTGGCGGCGCGCTGGTCAAGCACATTGACCCCGCCCCGCACGATCATCCACATGGTGGAATTGTTGAAGGTGATCCAGGTCAAGGGATCCATTGCCGTGTCCGCGCCCATTCCCACCAGATCGCGCGGCGGCTTGGGGCCCAGGAAGGGCAGAACCAGATAAGAACCTTCGGCGGCGCCCGCCTTGCCCAAGGTGATGCCGAAATCGGTGGTATTGCCGGGGATGCCTATCTTGGCCGCGACATCGATGAAGCCCGCCACGCCGACGGTGGAATTGATCACGAAGCGGCCGAACGTGTTGGCGGCCTTGCCCGGCTCGCCTTGCAGCACATTGTTGCCGAACACGACGGGTGAATTCAGGTTGGTGAGGGCATTATGAATGCCATCGCGCGCCGGCTCCGGCACGGCATGGTTGTAGAATTTGGCGACAGGCGTGGCGACGGCATGGTCCAGCTTGACGTCGAAATCGAACACCGCCCGGTTGGTCGGTTCCCAGGGATCGTTCTGCGCCAAGGCTTCGGGATCCTTGGTGGCGCACGCGCTCAAGGCGAGGCTTGCGCACAAGGCGGCCAGGAGAGAAACGCTGCGCTTCATGCCCACCAATTACAAAATTGAAAATAAGGAACGGTTAAGGATGAGTCGGGTCAATAACGGTTAATATCGGTATTGGTGCCGGGAAGGGCAAGGGGTGGGCTGCCCGGCAGGTTGTGTGGAAATATCGCTATGCCGTGTGGGGTTTTATGCTCTGCCACCGATTCTCTTAATCCTACATTGCCGATCGTCCATCTCCTCCGGGGGGCGAGTCCGCACAGCCTCAGGAAAGCTCCGCCGGGGAAGAATTTTCACCGCCGCATGCCAGCTTGAGGAGGCCGGTCATGGCCGCCAAATCCAGGAAATAGAGATAGCGATAATCGCAGGCTATGGAGATGACATAAAAATTCAGCGCGAAGACCAGCGCCCCGGCCAGAAGGCCCGCAATCGCGATGTCCGAACCTTGGCCGCGCCGGGCCAACAGAATCAGGGCCGCCAGCGCCAGGACCGCGAACGGCAGATGAGAAAGAACGGGCGTGCCCAGAAAACGCGCCACATAGAAATAAAGAAAGCGATCCTGGGGCCGAATCTCGGCTTTGAGGCCGAGCGTGGCGAGCACCTCTTTTGGACCATCCACGCCCACCACATCGGGATGACATTGAAGAAGGTCTGGCGGAGCCACGACCCAATGGAAGACCGGCCAGCGCATCGTGAGATAGAGGACGGGACGGTGGAGCGCCAGATCGCGCCATGCCGCAAAAATCGCGCCCGCCGGTGCGTGCCCGATCTCGGCCAGAAGCGCCGGCGAGGTCTCCAGCGTGTCCACCAGATGGGCAGAGTAAAGCGGTACGCCGTACTGACGGATGGCCCTGTCCAATCCGGGGGCTCTCGCTTCCAGGACGGGAAAGCGGATGCCGGGATCAAGCCTTGCCGCGCCTACCAAATCATATGTCTGGGCCAGGCGAAGCTGGGATCGCGCGCCTTCCCCGCCATCGCTCCTGAAGCTCAAGGCGACGTTCGCGAACAGCGCAATCGCAATGCTTGCCGCGAGCAGGCTTGCGCCATAGCACCAGGCCGCGCGCCGCGTGGTCTTGCCCGCGGCGATGATGCCGAGTGACAAGGCCGCGATGGGGACCAGGAGAAAGCCGTTCTGTCGCGCCAGCATCGCCAGGCTGAAGAGCGCCGCGGATGCCGACAACCATGCCAGCCTTGCCCTGGCATCCGCCCAACAGGCGGCTGCTGCCGCCAGCGCCGCGAAGGCGGCCACGCCGGCGTCGGCGAACAAAACGTCTTTCCAGATCGTCCCCTGGTAAAGGACAAGTTGGGGCGTAAGCAGGATGGCCAAAAGCAGGATGCCCGCGCCAAAGCGGGGCCGGCCTGTGCGCAATAAAATAAGCCAAGCGCCCCACAGCAACAGCATGACAAAGGCGAGAAACAGGCCCGGACCGGCCAGGGCCGCGTCGAACAGGCCGAGCAGCCAGGCCATCACCACGGGATGCCAACTGTCGTAATGGCCGCTACGGCCATCGGCCAGTTGCATGACCGAATCGTAGGACATCTGGCCCGGCCAGTTGGCGCCTAAAATTGCGGCAAAACCCGCTGTCAGCACCCCCGGTGCCAGACCTGTCCGGAATTTATGAAACCCCACTCTCGCCTATGCCCTCGCCTTGCGGCACTGTTGCACTTCTTTTACACGACCTTTTTCAATAGACACTCATACGCACTGTTTTCGTAAGCAGACTTCGGGGGACCATGCTGTACGGGCGTTTGCTGCTGGGTGTCGCAGTCTCGGCTTTATGGCTGGGCGCGGATTTTTCACCTTCTTTGGCGCAGACCGCAAGCGACGCGCCGACGTCGGTCCAGGGCCTTGAGACGGTGATCGTCACCGCCCGCAAGCGTTCGGAAAACGCGCAGGAAGTGCCCATCTCCATCAGCGCGTTCAATCAGGACGAACTCACCAAGCTTGACGTCTTGACCATCCAGGACCTCAAGACCGTGTCGCCATCGGTCTATGTGCAGCCAACCGCCTTCCGCCAGGATACGCTCAACGTCACCATTCGCGGACAGCGCAATTTCGACTCTCCGTCGGGCGGCGGCAATCCGGGCCTCGCCTTCGACACGGCCTCCGCCGTTTACAAGGATGGCGTCTATTATGCCCGTGCGGTCGGGCTGGGCGGCACGTTGTTCGACATCGACAGTCTGGAAGTGCTCAAGGGCCCTCAAGGGACGCTGGTGGGCCGCAACACCACGGGCGGCGCGATCCTCTACACGACGCGGCAACCCGGCGAGACGTTCGGCGGCTATGTCACCAGCACGCTGGGTGATTATGGCCGTGCGGGAATTCAGGGCGCGGTGGACATTCCCCTCAGCGACACGCTGTTCGCGCGCGTGGCGCTGAACGCGGACGATCAGCGCGGCTACATCTCCAACCATTATTTCGATCCGGTGAGCGGGGCCTCCAACACCCAGCCTGCCATGGGATCGAACAAGCTGGGCGGCATCTTCTCGCTCAAATGGCAGCCGGACGATACGTTCAACATCCTGTTCCGCGCCGATATTGCCGCAGAGCATGACACCGGCTCGACCTATCACGATCTCAACGAATTCGTCGGCACCGTGAAGTCGCTGGGCCGCGCATCGGTCTGCAACATTCCGGGGAGCTGCTCAGGTTTTACCGATCTTCTGGGACATACGATTGCACCGTATTTCCTCACCGTGAACAGCGCCAGCGCGTCCAATCCCAATACGTCTCCCGCGGCCTATAATACGGTGCTGGCCTCGCTGGCACGCGAACAGACTTACGGCTTCTGGAGCACCGAACAGGCCGTGAGCGACGTGGATGTGGGCCACTATCAAACCTATTCGGCTATCGCGAACAAGAATTTCGGCGACATCGATGTGAAGTGGATGGCCGCCTATCGTACCTGGAACAGCACCGGCACGGCGGTGAGCCGCGGGCAACCTTTCGCCACCAATATCTATACCTATGACACGCCGAATTATCAGTCCTGGCAGTCGGAATTGACGGTCAATGGCGGCGCCATGGGCGACAGACTGAAATGGACCACGGGCCTATTCTATTTCACCGAGCGCAGCCCCGATGACGGCGGCATGCTGGATCTGTTCT
>DATNFZ010000166.1:0-4232 GCA_035606155.1 Rhizomicrobium sp.
CCGCCGAACAACCCGTTTGCGCAAATCTTCAGATAAGGGTCGGACCATCCATGCTGACCTCCTCCAGCCAGCATTTTGAATCAGACTCGCAACCCTTTGGGAATCCCAAATCGATTCCAAAAAACAGAATCAGGCTCTAGCGCACCGTTCGCGCCGCTCGCCGGAACTCGCGGCGTTCGTCGCTCGAAATGGTCCACCGGACCATTTCATTCGCTTACGCGAACCGCTCCTCACCGCGCGACGAACTCAAGGCCCAAAAGAACCGCGCCTATAGGAGAGCCATCATGTGGTCGGCGCTCGATACCTCAAACGCGCCGGGCTGCTCGACATTGAGCTGGGTCACGACGCCATTATCCACCACCATGGAATAGCGCTGGCTGCGCTTGCCCATGCCGAATTTGGTGGCATCCAGTTCCAGGCCCAGGGCGCGGGTGAAATCGCCATTGCCGTCGGCCAGCATCATCACCTTGTCGCCGGCCTTCTGCTGCTCGCCCCAGGCCCCCATCACGAAGGCGTCGTTCACCGAGACACAGGCGATGGCGTCGATGCCTTTCCCCTTCAGCGCATCGGAATGCTGGACGAAGCCCGGAAGATGCTTGGCCGAACAGGTGGGCGTGAAGGCGCCCGGAAGTGCGAACAGCGCCACTTTCTTGCCTGCGAACAATTGATCGGTCGTGACGGGCTTGGGGCCGCCATCCTTCATCTGCATCAGGGTGGCGGAGGGGATTTTGTCGCCCACTTTGATCATGTCGAATTTCTCCGTTTGGGGTTGTCAAGAAGAGCTGGTTGCCGTGACGTCGTGATGACGGGCTATGAAGGATAACGCGTCAGCGGCGGAAAGCGGCGGGGAAAAATAGAAGCCCTGGCCGAATTCGCAACCCTGTTGCGTCAACCAACCCGCTTCTTCACCGTTTTCAACGCCCTCCGCCACCACCTTGCGCTTCAGGTCGTGCGCCAACTTTATGATGGAGCGCAGCACCTGGCCGGCGTCGGCGGCTGTTTCAGGCCCGGCGTGGCGCGCCATCAGGCTCTTGTCGATCTTCACCGTGTCGAAAGGCCAGGCCCGGAACTGGCCGAGATTGGAAACGCCGGTGCCGAAATCGTCGATCGCAAGTCCCGCGCCCAGCGATCGCAGCCTTGCGAGGTCGGTGGCGAATTTGGCGTCGGCTGCGGCCGCGCTTTCCGTCACTTCCAGAATCAAGGTCCCGGGCGGAATGGTGTTGGCTTTCATGGTCGCCGCCAACAATTCGTCGAAGCCCGGGTCACGCAACTGCCGCCTGGAAAGATTGACGCTGGCGAAAAGCGGATTGGCGAGCGGAAAATAACGCTGCCAATGGGCGAGATCGTGGGCCGCCCGCTCGAGCGCGAACCGCCCCAATTCCACGATCAATCCGCTTTCCTCGGAATGGGCGATGAACTCGGATGGCGCGATCAGACCCTTGGCAGGGTGACGCCAGCGCAACAGCGCTTCAAAGCCGGCCACCGACCGTCCCTGAAGCCGCATGATGGGCTGATAGAAAATCTCAATATGGCCATCGCTCAGCGCCTGCCTGAGATCGGCTTCCAACACCACGCTGTCAGCCCGCGCGCCCGCTTCCAGCCCCGGTGCATAGACCATCGCGCACGCCCCGCCCCGCGCCTTGGCGGCAGCCAGCGCCAATCCGGCATGTCTGAGCAGTTCGTGCGCGTCGCAGCCGCCGCCTGCCACGCCCACGCTGGCCGGAGCGAATATGCTGCGGCCGTCATAAGGGTGCGGCGGATTCAAAAGCGCCACCAGCGCATTGCCCAATGCCTGCGGCGCCGCCGCGCTTTGCGCGAACAAAAGCGCGAAGCCGTCGCCGCCGGTGCGGAAGAGCTGCGCGTCCCTGCCGTGCCGTTCTTTCAGCCGGCGCGCGGTGTGAAGCAGGATCATGTCGCCGCCGGCATCGCCCAGGCTGGCATGCACCGCCTTGAAGCGGTCCAGATCCACCAGCGCCAACTGCGCCCTGCTCAGGCCTCCACCTAGCGCAGTCATCGCATCGACCAAGGCATTACGCGTGGGAAGCCCGATCAGGGGGTCGCGCGAGGCGGATTGCTGCTCCTTGCGATCGGTGATGTCGCTGAGAAGACCCAAACAGTCGGAAGGCACCTCCTGCTCGGTGACGATGCTGGCGCGCAATTCCAGCCAACGCCACTGGCCCTTGGGACCTCGGGCACGGAATTCCAGACGGAAAGCCTGGTTGGCCGGTTCGCGGAACAGGATCAGGGCGTCGCGATAGGTTTCCCGGTCTTCCGGATGCAGCCGCGCCAGCCAATCGGAATGGGAGAGAGTCATCTTCTGGGCGGGCAGTCCCAGCATCAGCGTCGCGTCGGCGGACAAAGTGAGAAGCTGGGCGCGGAAATCGAGGTCGAACACGCCCTGGTGCGCGGCCCCGATCGCCGCCAACGCCAGGTTGGCGAAAGGCGCAGCCGGATCGAGCGCCTTTTCCGGCGACACATGGGCTTCCAAAAGACGCGCGGCGTTGGAGCCGTGCAAGAAGGGCAAGACCGCGATCTCTTCGCTGGCGATCACCGCCAGTGCCAGAAGGATCGCGCCGGCTGCGGCGAAGCCACCGGTCGTGGCGGACGCGGTGAGCGTTTCGCCCAGGGCGCCCACGCTGGTCACCGCCGCCGCCAGCGCCACCAGCGCAAAAGCGGCGGCGCTGGGCGCCACCACCTGCGCCGCACGCATGCCGCGCCGGCCGCAAATAATCAGATAGACGGCGATCGCGGCGCTGCCGGGCACGATCAGGATATCGGTCAGAAGCGTGGCTCCGGGCACGCCCACATAGCCAAAAGTTCCCAGGCCGCACAAAACATAAAGCGCGATACGGAAATGCTGGCGATAGCGCGGCAGGACTTCGCGCACCGGAACAATAGAGTCCGCCAGCCCGGCGCCCGCGGCAAGCGTCAGCGCGGTGAGAAAGGCGGTCAATCCGTATGGCCCGCCGATAGGCGTCGCCAGGCTGGCGTCGAACATGCCGGTGCCGGCCAGCCAGCTCCAGAGCAGCATGAAAAGCGTGAGCGCCACCCAGCGCGGCGCGGAATGCCCGATCAGGATGGCGAGGCCCGCGGTGATCAGCGCCGCCGCCGCGATCAATGAACCAACCGCAGTGATGAAAATCGCGAGCTGGCGGTTGTGAGAGGCGAGCGCGGGCTCGGTCCAGGCCTGAAGCGAAGGCGGCGTCGCCCCATTGCCCACGCGCAGCGCCAGGCCCACTTGCGTCACAGGCGGAATGATCACGCGCCAGGCGCGGGCGCCATAGGCTTTGGCGGGCTCCACCACCACGCCGGAATCCGAGCTTGCCACCGCCAGGACCGCAGGACGCGCGCGATGGGGAAAGAATTTCAGCGCCATGCGGGGTGGTTGACCAGCCAACAGGACGCGGATGGCGGGACGCACCGAATTGTTGGTCACCGCCACCATGTACCAGACCGAGCCATCGGCCTCCCGCCCGCCCGGCGAATGATAAGGCGTCAGGTCGGGCTTGAGATTGATGACATTGTCATTCGAACCGAAATCCACCGCGCTGGGAGGCGGCGCCGCCGCCCAGGCCGCACCGATGCCCGCCAGAAAGAGGCCGATCAGCGCGAGAAAAAGCGGCGTTCGCATGAATTCCTTTGATTTGGAACAGGCTGAGGCAGCTAACCTAGCCGCGGGCCGTTTTTCAGGAAAGCTTCATCTTCCAGGAGCGCAAACAGGACATGGTCGCTCCACTCACCGTTGATCAAAAGATATCGTTTCGCCAAGCCCTCTTCCCGGAATCCCGCCTTGGTGAGGAGCGTGCGCGACGCTTCGTTTTCGGGCAGGCAGGCCGCCTCGATGCGATGCAGTCCCAGCGTGCCGAAGACGAAGGGGATCAGCGACCTCAAGGCATCGGTCATGTGCCCTTTGCGCGCGTAAGGAACGCCGATCCAGTAGCCCAGCGCGCAGCACTGGGTGACGCCGCGGCGCACATTGGAGAGCGTGCAGCCGCCGATCAATGCGTCATCGCTGGCGCGGAAAACGAAAAACACATAGGCCGAGTCGAGCCTCGTTTCCTTGTGGTAGCGTTTGATGCGGCGGCGGAATGCGCCCCTGGTGAGTTCATCATCGGCCCAGACAGGTTCCCATTTGGAAAGGAATTCGCGGCTTTCACTGCGCAGTTTCGCCCACTGCGCGTAATCGGCGATGCGCGGATAGCGCAGATAGACGGCTTCGCCGCGAATGACCG
>DATNFZ010000167.1:0-13930 GCA_035606155.1 Rhizomicrobium sp.
ATCGTCGTAATCCAGCCGCGCCAGCGCGTTGAGGGTTTCGATCACCATCTGCGGCGGCTCATTGTAGATCGGCACATGGATCGATACGCGCGAGGTGACCTCGGGTATCGCGGCGGCCACGTAGCGGCGATCCTCGCGCCATAGCGACGCCGCCAATTCGACCCCTTCGGTCAAGATGATGGCGCAGGCGAGCAGCACCAGAGGCGACATGGCGATGATGGCGATGATGTTGGTGGGATCGATATATTCGAACGCGGTCGCATCGATCAGGACCAGAAGACCGGTCGAAACCAGCGCGATCAACCCGCCCATCACCAGATAGCCGGTCTGGCGCACCTTGGGCATGCGGCCCAGAACCAGCAGGCCCAGCGACAGTGTCAAGACCGCCGCGAGAAGCGCATAACCGCGCCATTCGGGGAAGCTGCGCAGCAAGCCGGTGAAGGAGAATTTGGGATGCCCGGTGGCGTCGAACAGCCCCCAATAGGCGCCCACCGCACCTTCCATGCTGCCGCCCTTCCACGGCTCGTCGAAACCTTCCAGCAGATAATAATCGTAGCCCTTCTCCTGGGCGAACTGCACGAATTCGCGCACGAAATAGGCTTCGTTGGCGAGCGAGGCCTGCGCCTGGCCCAAGGTGCGGCCTTCCGAGGGCCAGCCCGCTTCGCCGATGATGATGGGCTTGCCCGGGAACGTCTGCTGCATGATGTCGAAATGCTTGGCGATGAAACCCATCGCGCCATTGATGGGCATGCGTTCCCAATAGGGCAGCAGGTGAACGAAGATCACGTCCACATGTGCGGCCACTTCGGGGATCACGATCCAGGTTGACCAGGGCTCAGCGGTCGTCACCTTGATGCGCGCCGGCAATGCCGCCCGCACCCGGTCGAGATAGGCGTCCAGTTGCTCCTCGGAGACAAAGCCATCGAGCTGGGTCTCGTTGCCCACGATCACGCGATCGATCACGCGGCGATTTGCCAGCGCCGTCTTGATGCCCAGCTCGATCTGCTCTTCGTTCTTGACCAGGTCGGGGCTGATCCAGATGCCAAGCGACACCGTCATGCCGTAACGGCGCGCCACCTCGGGCACCTTGTCCAGGCCATTGTCCACCGAATAGGTGCGGATGTGGCCCGTCACGCGCGACAATTGCTTCAAGTCGCGATCGATCTGTTCCGGCGTGATGTGCAGTTGGTCGCGGGAACGAAACAGGTGGCTAGGGTTGTAGGCAATGCCGCGCACCTGTCCGTCCCAGTCGGGCGCCACGATCGTATAATCGCGGCTGGCCCAGAACAAAGCCGTGGCGCCCACCACCATGATGAGGGCGATGAGAATGCGCAGGCGTCCGCCCATGAGACCGGACCGGCGCAGGATTTGCCGCAAGAATCGTCCAGGCGTGCGCAAAATTCGCTTCCGCTATTTGTCTTTATCCAAAGGGTCGTTCGGGTCCGGAACATAACCGGGCTCGCCGCGCCTTGGCGCCGGCGTGGTGGAAACCAACGTCATGTCGAAGACCAGGACCTGATCGGGCGGAATGGCGTCGCCCGCCCCGCGCGCGCCATAGCCCAGCGCCGATGGGATCACCAATTGCCAGTGATCGCCTTCGCGCATCAGCTGCAGCGCCTCGGTCCAACCGGGAATGACCTGGTTGACCTTGAACGAGGCGGGAAGTCCCGGCGAAGTCCCGTCGAACACCCGGCCATTGATCAAGGCGCCGGTGTAATAGACCTCGACCGAATCGGTGATTTGCGGCCGTTTGCCGAAGCCGTTCTGGATGATCTTGAACTGCAACCCGTCGGGCCGGATGATCACGCCGGGTTTCTTGGCATTGGCGGCAAGAAAGGCGGCATTGGCCTCCTGGCTGAGACGGGGGTCGGCAGCATTGGTCGTCCCGGGCGCCGGCGCCGCATTTGCGGTGACGGGCCAGATCAAAACACATGCCGCCAGGAATGCCGCGGAAAGCTTCATCTCGGAACTCCAAATGCCAGGGAACGCAACGCCAGGAATTTAGCGCGGCCTGTTCCGCCCTTAAACAGGGATTCGCTTAAGAAAACGAAGGATTCTGGCAAAATTTGCGATGGGGTCTAAATTCAATAATCCCGGGAGCCGCGTTGCGAAGAAAAATGGCCGAATGGCAGGAGAAAGGCGATGGGCGTATCGGCAATACGGCCGAGCCTTTCGACGCACCAGTCGGCCATTTTCCCGCAACCCGAAGGGACGCGGGTCTTTTGGCCTCGGGCGGCGTCGCTCGTCGCTTATGGGCTATCCAAGCCCACATCGCTCCTCGCTCCTGGCCAGAAACTAAAATCCCCTGCGTCGCGGCCACGCGATTATTGAATTTAGCCCCCTAGAATTGAAGCCCGAACACCCGCATCACCACATGGATCAGGACCGCCAGGCCGAAAATGGCCACCAACGCGCCCGAGACCCGGTTGATGATGCGCACCGTCCGGTCGGTGATGCGGGCATGGAACAGGCCGATCACGGTGGTCAAGACCAGCCACCAGCCGGCAGAACCGCCCACCACTCCCGCCACCACGAATTCCGCATCGACAAAGGAATTGGCGCCCCCCACCAAGCCGCGAAAGCTGGCGAACATCGAGGCAAAGGCCAGCAGCGTGGCGGGATTGGTGATGGTGAGGACGAAGGTGGAGACGATGGCCCGGAACAGAGTGGAAGCGCCGGTGTCGGGCTTGTCGGCATCGTCCACTTTGGCGGTGATCGGCGCCAGGAGGGCGTGGATGCCGAACCAGACCAGAAGCGCGCCGCCCACCACTTCGATGATGGGATCGTAGCTTCGGATCAACTGGGCGATATAGGTGAGACCAAAGAAGGTGATCGAGGCAAAAACGCCGTCGCCCAAAGCCGCGCCCAAACCGGAGACGAACCCGTTCACAGGACCAAAGGCAAAGCTTCTGCGGATGCAGATGAGATTGACGGGACCGATCGGCACAGCGGCGATCAGGCCCATGATCACGCCCGCAAATATCAGGACAACATAATCCATGGCCGTCTGATCAAAGGAATTGGCGTGTTTGCATTAAGCGGTCAAGACTGTGCGCCCGGTTCGAGCGTCTCGACAAAACGCAGCGGCTTGCCGCGGGCTTTGGCGGTCAAGGCGAAATCACGCATGACAATTTGTCCGCGCAGTATGGAGGCCACCGCCCAGCCTTTGGTGGTCATGCCGTCGAACGGCGTCCAGCCTGAGCGCGAAGCGATCCATTTGTTCTCGATTTTGCGCGAAAGGGAGAGATCGACGATGGTGAAATCGGCGTCATAGCCCAAGGCCACGCGCCCCTTGCCGGCCAGGCCGAAGATGCGCTGCGGTCCTGACGCGGTGATATCCACGAAACGTTCCAGACTCATGCGCCCCTTGTTGACATGATCGAGCAGGAGCGTGACCAGGGTCTGCACGCCCGGCATGCCCGAGGGCGTATTCGGATAGGTCTTGTCCTTCTCCTCGCGCGTATGCGGCGCGTGGTCCGAACCGATCACATCGATCACGCCATCCTGGATCGCTTGCCACAAGGCTTCGCGATGATGTGCGTCGCGGATGGGCGGGTTCATCTGGGCATAACTGCCCAGCCGCTCGTAGCATTCCGGCGCGCTCAAGGTGAGATGCTGGGGCGTGGTCTCGGCGGTAGCGAAATCCTTGGCGGCCGCCAGAAGCGGAATCTCATCGGCGGTGGTGACGTGCAACACATGCAGACGCCGGCCTGCCTGTTTCGCCAACCTGAGCACGCGTTCGGTCGAAGCGCGCGCGGTTTCCACATCGCGCCAGACCGGATGGGTCGCGGGCTTGCCGCGCTCGGCGAAATGCTTGCGTGCGCTGAGCCGCTGTTCGTCTTCGGAATGCACCGCCATGCGGCGGCTTCCCGCTTTCAGCGCCGCCAGGATGTCGTCGGGATGATTGAGCAACAACGTGCCTGTGGACGATCCCAGAAACGCCTTCACGCCGCAGACGCCGGGCAAGCGCTCCAGCGTCGCCAGCGCGCCCACATTGGCGGGCGTGGCGCCCACATAGAACGCATAGTCGCAATGCATCCGGTCCTTGGCACGCGTGAGCTTGTCTTCGATCGCGTCCTTGGTCGTGGTGGGCGGATGGGTGTTGGGCATTTCGAACACGCCCGTGACACCGCCCAGAATGGCGGCGCGGCTCCCCGTCTCCAGGTCTTCCTTGTGCTCATTGCCGGGCTCGCGGAAATGCACCTGGCTGTCAATCACGCCCGGAAGTACGTGAAGGCCCTTGGCCTCGAAAATCTCTGCCGCCTTGGCATTGGCAAGACTGCCGATCGCGGCGATCCGGCCCGCGATAACCCCCACATCGGCGGGGACAATGCCTCCCGGCGTGGCCACCGTGCCGCCCCGGATCAGGAGATCAAATCCCCCACTACCGAATATTTGGTTCATGCCGGGCTTGCGTAGCCCGTGAGCGCCACCTTGGCAACCTTGACTTGGCAAGCTTGCCTGGGCGCATTACTTCACCGGGATGGAAGCCCTTCACCTCAAGGACCGCGCCGTTATCGCCCTGGAAGGCGGCGAAGCGCGTGAGTTCCTGCAAGGCCTTGTCACCAACGATGTGGGGCAGCTTGTACCTGGGCGGGGCCTGTATGCCGCCCTCCTCACCCCGCGGGGCAAGATCCTCTTCGATTTCCTGGTGGCCGAAGGCGATGGCGCGGTGCTGCTCGATTGCGCGGCGGATTCCGCGGATGGCTTGCTCAAGCGCCTCACCATGTATCGGCTGCGCGCCAAGATCGGTATCGCGCTTCGCCCGCAACTGTCCGTCTTTGTGGGTTTGAGCGGGCGGCCCGCCGAGCGCGCCATCACCTTTCCCGATCCCCGGCTCGAGCGGCTTGGTCCGCGCAGCATCGGCGCGGTTGCCGAGATGCCGGATTTTCTCAAAGGACCCGCCTCCTATCACGCCGAACGCCTTGCCTTGGGCGTGCCCGAAGGGAGCGATTTCGGCAGCGACAAGATTTTCGCCCTGGACGCGGGCCTGGATGAACTCAATGGCGTGAGTTTCGACAAAGGCTGCTATGTGGGCCAGGAATTGACCGCGCGCATGAAGCATCGCGGCACGGCCAGGAAACGCATCCTGGGCCTCAAAGCGGATGGGCCCCTTCCCTTGCCCGGCACCGCTGTCGTCAGCGGTGCCAAAGAAGTCGGCGAGATTCTTTCCGTCTATGGCTCCGCCGGATTTGCCTTGATGCGGCTCGACCGTCTCGATGAAGCAAAAGCACCGCTGATGGCGAACAACATGCCCGTCGCTTCGTTCAGGCCGGAATGGCTCCCGCCATGAAGAAGAAACAACGCTGCGCCTGGCCAGGTGAAGACCCGCTCTATGTCGCCTATCATGACCAGGAATGGGGCGTGCCCGAGTATGACAGCCGCGCGCTTTACGAGAAGCTGGTGCTGGACGGCTTCCAGGCCGGCTTGTCCTGGATCACCATCCTTCGCAAGCGGGAGAATTTCCGCAAGGCCTTCCACGGCTTCGATCCCTCTCGCATCGCCCGCTACGGCGCGCGCGACATCGATCGCCTGCTCAAGAATGAAAGCATCATCCGAAGCCGCGCCAAGATCGAAGCCGCCATCAAGGGCGCCAAATTATGGCTGGAGATTGAGGAAGAACCGGGCGGCTTCCGCGACTTCATCTGGAAGCATGTCAACGGCAAGCCCATGGACAATCGGTTCAAAAGCCGTGACCGGATCCCGGCCCAGAGCGAGATGAGCGAGGCGCTCTCCCGCGATCTCAAGCAGCGGGGATTTAATTTTTGCGGCCCCGTGATCTCTTACGCCTTTGCCCAGGCCGTCGGCATGGTCAATGATCATGTCAGCCATTGTTTCCGTCATGCCGAATGCAACAGGCTGGTAAAAAGGCGGCCTTGAAGGCCAGCGCTGAGACTCCTAATTTCCGCCGATGGTTCTTCCCGATGTCATCGCGGCGATCGGCAACACCCCCCTGATCCGCCTCAGCCACGCGTCCAAAGCGACCGGCTGCGAGATTCTCGGCAAGGCCGAGTTCCTCAATCCTGGCCAGTCGGTCAAGGACCGGGCCGCGCTCTTCATCATCTGCGACGCCATCGCCAAGGGAAAGCTTCGCCCCGGTGGCACTATTGTCGAGGGCACGGCCGGCAACACCGGCATCGGGCTTTCGTTGGTGGCCCATGCGCTGGGCTTCAAGACCGTGATCGTGATCCCCTCAAGCCAGAGCCAGGAAAAGAAAGACACGTTGAGGTTGATGGGCGCCGAGTTGATCGAGGTTCCTCCGGTGCCCTATCGTGACCCCAACAATTATGTGCGGCTGTCGGGACGGCTGGCGGAAGAATTCGCCAGAACCGAAAAGCATGGCGCGATCTGGGCCAACCAGTTCGACAATGTCGCCAACCGCCAGGCGCATATCGAAACGACCGGCCCGGAAATCTGGCGACAGACCGACGGCAAGGTGGACGGTTTCATCTGCGCGGTGGGAAGCGGCGGAAGCCTGGGCGGCGTCGCCATCGCCTTGAAAGCAAAAAATCCCGCCGTGAAGATCGCCGCCGCCGATCCAGATGGCTCGGCGATCTATGCCTGGATCAAGACCGGCAAATTGGAAAGCCATGGTTCCTCCATCACCGAAGGCATCGGCCAGGGCCGCGTCACCGCCAATCTGGAAGGCGCGCCGATCGACACCGCCTATGAGATCAGCGACCAGGAAGCCCTGCCCGTGATCTTCGATCTGCTCGAGCATGAGGGCCTGTGCCTGGGCGGCTCGTCCGGGATCAATGTCGCCGGCGCGATCCGTATGGCGCGGGACCTGGGTCCGGGTCATACTATCGTCACCATGCTTTGCGATTACGGCAATCGCTATCAAAGCAAATTGTTCAATCCGGAATTCTTGAAAGGAAAGGGACTGCCGGTGCCGCGCTGGTTGAGCGAGAAGCGTGACATCGAAATCCCCTATCAAAAATGAGCGACATCGTTTCCGCCGAATGGCTGAAGAGCAATTTGTCCAGGGTACGCGCGGTGGACGCGTCCTGGTACATGCCCGACGACAAACGCGATACGCGCAAGGAATTCGAAGAGGCCGGGCACATTCCCGGCGCGGTGTTCTTCGATATCGACGGTGTCGCCGATCACGGCACAGACCTGCCGCACATGCTGCCCTCTCCTGAACTGTTTGCGCGCGAAGCAAGCGCCATGGGCATCGGCAACGATGACATGGTGGTGGTCTATGACACGATGGGCATCTTCTCCGCCCCGCGTGTGTGGTGGACCTTCAAGGCGTTCGGTCACGGCAACGCCGCGGTGCTGGATGGGGGATTGCCGGCCTGGAAGGCAGTGGGCGGCGCGCTGGAGAAAGGTCCGGCCAAAATCAAGCCTGCGCATTTCACGGCGCGCCTCGTCCAGACGATCGTCCGCGATTTCCAGCAAGTGAAAAGCGCGCTGGGCCAGACCCAGCTTCTGGATGCGCGCAGCGCGCCCCGTTTCGAAGGCAGCGAGGCCGAACCGCGCCCCGGTCTCAAATCTGGCCACATGCCCGGCGCCACCAATCTTCCCTGGCGCGCCGTGCTCACGTCCGACTTGAGGCTCAAGGACGATCAATCCTTGCAGAAACTGTTCGCCGAAAAAGGCATCGATCTCCGCGCGCCCATCATCACCAGTTGCGGCTCCGGCATTTCCGCCGCCATCCTCACCTTGGCGGCCGAGAAGCTGGGCGCCCGCCAGCTCGCGCTTTATGATGGGTCATGGGCGGAATGGGGCGGGCGCGGCGACGCGCCCATTGCGACGGGTCCGTAGGTCCTTACGATGTCCGTCAGCCCCAATCCTCGCCGCATTCCCATGACCGTCACCTTCCTGGAAATGACGGACCGACCGGCGGCGCTTCCTCCACCCATCCCCAGAGGCAAGATCGCCTTCCTCAGGAGCGAGCATCCCCCGGTTCATTTCTACCGGTATCTTTACGATACGGTGGGCGAGAAATATTTCTGGGTGGACCGCCGCAAGCTCACCGACGAGAAGGTGGCGGAGATCATCCAGGCCCCTTCCACCCATCTATATATTCTGTACACGGAAGGTACCCCCGCCGGCATGGCCGAACTGGATTTTCGCACCGCCGGTGTCGCCAACATCGCCTATTTTGGACTGATGCCGGATGCCTTGGGCAAGCGGCTGGGCTATTTCTTCCTCTATCAGACCTGCATGAGCGCATGGGCCCAGCCCATTTCCAAGCTGCTGGTCAACACCTGCACCCTGGACCATCCCCGGGCGCTGCCGCTCTACCAACGCCTGGGCTTCAAACCCTATTCGCGGGAAGAGCGTTTCGTGGAATTGCCCTAGCGCGGGTTTGTAGGCAAAGTCGGCCCGGAATTTCCTGAAAGCCGCGGGCCGCATGACAGAAGGCAAAGAACTCACCTGGCGCGGCGTCGCTTTGGGCGTGGCGCTCACCTTTCTCTTCACCGCGGCAAACATGTATCTGGGATTGAAGGTGGGACTGACCATCGCCACCTCGATCCCCGCCGCCGTGATCTCGATGGCGTTCCTGGGCCTTTTTCCCGGCTCCAACATCCGCGAGAACAATATCGTCCAGACCGTCTGCTCGGCGGCTGGCGCCATGGCCTCGGTCATTTTCATCCTGCCCAGCCTGGTGATCGTCGGCTGGTGGACGGTTTTTCCCTTTTGGACCTCTTTTCTCATCTGCGGCGCGGGCGGCGTGCTGGGTGTGCTGTTTACCATTCCGCTTCGCCGCGCCCTGGTGACGCAATCCGACCTTCCTTACCCTGAAGGCGTCGCGGCCGCCGAGGTGCTCAAAGTGGGCGCCGATACGCGCGCCGATAATCCGCAAGCACGGGAAGGCTTGCTGGCGGTGATTTATGGCGCACTGGCTTCCGCGGGGCTTGCCATCGTCGTCGCCATGCGGCTGGCGGTGGACAGCGCGCAAGGCTATTTCCGCACCGGCACGATGGCCGCGAGCGGCTACAGCTTCTCTTTTTCGCTGGCGCTGATGGGTGCAGGCCATCTGGTGGGAATATCCGTGGGCCTCGCCATGCTGGCTGGTATTTTGATCGCCTGGGCCGGCGCCGTCCCCATCCTCACGGCGACGACTCCGATGCATGGCGATCTGGCGGGCTTTGTCGGCGGCATCTGGCGCAATGATGTGCGTTTCATCGGCGCCGGCGCGATGGCGATCGCTGCCGTCTGGTCCCTGCTTCGCACCATGGGTCCCATCGTCGCCGGGCTCAAATCCACCATCCAGGCGCGCGGAGGCGTGGCTGGCCTGGTCGATCAAACCGATCGCGACATGTCGTTCCCCGCGATCCTGGCCTTGGCGGTGGCTTCGACCGCGATCACCACCTGGCTGGTATGGCGCTTCAGCGGCGAGACCGGCCTTGGCGGTTCTGCGATCCTGATCGCGATTTTATCGATCCCGCTGATTCTGGCCGGCGGCTTTTTTGTGTCGGCCATTTGCGGCTACATGGCCGGCCTGATCGGGTCTTCCAACAGTCCCATCTCCGGCGTCGGCATCCTGGCAGTGGTGGGCACGGCCCTGTGTCTGGTGCTTCTGGTCCGCAGTCAGGGACAATCCTTGCCCCTGGTGGCGGTCGCCTTGTTCATCACCGCGATCCTGTTCGCGGTCGCCTGCAGCTCCAACAACAATCTGCAGGATTTGAAGACCGGACAATTGGTGGGCGCGGCGCCCTGGCGCCAGCAAGTGGCGCTCTTGGCGGGTGTGGCGGCGGCCACCGTCACCGTGCCGGTGGTGCTCAATCTTCTCGCCAAGGCCTACGGCTTTTCCGGCGCCCCCAACCTCCACGCCATTTCCTCCCATCCCCTGGCGGCGCCGCAGGCGAATTTGATGGCGGCGCTGGCGCAAGGCGTGATCGGCGGCAAGCTCAACTGGAACATGATCGAGGTCGGTCTCGTGGTGGGCGCGGGCATCGTGCTTTTGGACGAGATCCTGCGCATGGGGAAACTGTTGCGCCTTCCGCCGCTGGCGGTGGGCCTTGGCATCTATCTTCCCATGGAGGCCACCCTTCCGGTGGTGGTGGGAGCCGTGATCGGCTGGGCCTACAATCGCACCGTGAAGAGCGCGCACGCCGAGCGTCTGGGCGTACTGGTGGCCTCAGGCATGATCGTGGGCGAGAGCTTGTTCAACGTGATCAATGCCGGCCTGATCGTGGGCTTCAACAAGGATGCGCCTTTGGCGGTGGCCGGTCCGAGCTTTCCCACCCATGCCGTGGGCATCTTGGCCTTCATCGCCTTGATCGTCGTTCTTTATGGCTGGCTGGCGCGCCGGATGCGGACCGCATCATGAAACGCGACCTCTTCGGCCATCCCCGCGGCCTGACCACGCTTTTCACCACCGACATGTGGGAGCGCTTCACCTATTACGGGATGCGGGCGCTCTTCATCTATTACCTCACCATGGAAGTGCTGCTGCCGGGCCATGTCGAGCACGTGCTGTTCTATCCGCAGATGAAGGCCTTCTATGAGTGGATGAGTGGGCCGCTCAATGTGCAGCAACTGAGTTCGCTGATCTATGGCACCTATACGGGACTGGCTTATGCCAGTCCGCTTCTGGGCGGCTGGATCGCCGACCGCTATCTCGGCCAGCGGCATACCGTGATCATCGGCATCGTCCTGATGGGTACGGGCCAGTTCATGATGACGTCAGAAGCCCTGCTGTTTCCCTCGCTGTTCCTGATGTTCATGGGCACCGGCTTCTTCAAGACCAACACCTCCGCCCAGGTCGGCATGCTGTACGAGCCGGGTGATGCCAGGCGCGACCGCGCTTATTCGATCTATTATGTCGGCACCAATCTGGGCGCGTTCATCTCGCCGCTGGTCGCGGGAACGTTGGGCGAGGCCTATGGCTGGCGTTGGGGCTTTGCCGTCTCCGGCGTTGGCATGATCCTCGCGCTGGTGATCTATCTCTGGGGCTGGCGCACCTTGCCGGCCGAACATCGCAAGGAAATCCGGCACATTGAGCGGCGCCCCCTCACCCGCGAGGAATGGAAGTCGGTGGGGGCGCTGGTCCTTCTGGTGATCCCGCTTACTTTGTGGTGGGCCTGCTACGAGCAGCAAGGCAATACCATCGCGCTTTGGGCGATGGACAACACCGATCGCAGGCTCATCCCCGGCCTAATCGATTGGCAGATCGACGCGACCTGGTTCCAATCCATCAATCCGCTGATGATCTTTTCTTTTACTCCATTTCTGGTCGCGTTCTGGACCGCGCAATCCCGCAAGGGAAGCGAACCGAACTCGATGACCAAGATGGTCTATGGGGCGGTTCTGCAGGCCGCGTCCTACCTGATCCTGGCTTTCGCTGCCTGGTACACGGGCAGTGTCCATGCCAGCCTGTGGTGGTCGGTGCTTTATTTCGCGGTCGTCACCGCCGGTGAGCTCTATCTTTCGCCTATCTCCATGTCGCTTTATTCCAAAGTCGCGCCGCTCCAGATCGCTTCGCTGATGATGGCGGTGAATTTCGTGCCCAATTTTCTGGGCGGCGGTTTTCTGCAAGGCTATCTGGGGACCTATTGGACCGCGATGAGCAAACCCGCTTTCTTTGTTATGATCGCCGCGGTCTCCGCTGTCGCGGCGTTGATCTTCTGGGCAGCGGAGCGGCCGCTGAGACCTTTGTTGCAGGAACATAAATGAAGAAAGACAAGCCCGACACCAAGGTGGTGAGCGCCGGGCGCATGAGCAAGGACCATTTCGGCGCCGTCAACACGCCGGTCTATCGTGCCTCGACCATTCTCTTTCCCGACCTTGCCAGCATGGAGCCGGGCAGGCAGGCCTATACCTATGGCCGGCGCGGCACGCCGTCGTCCAGGAGTCTTGAGGACGCCATCGCGCAATTGGAAGGTGGCGCGCAGGTGGTGCTGACGCCGTCGGGCCTGAACGCGGTGACGACGGCAATCCTCTCGGTGATCGGTAATGGCGATCATCTGCTGGTGACCGACAGCGTCTATGGGCCTACCCGTCATTTCTGCGACACGACATTGAAGCGGCTCGGGGTCGAGACCAGCTATTACGCACCTACCGCCAACATCGCGCCTTTGCTCAGGCCCAACACCAAGGCGGTGTTTTGCGAGAGCCCCGGTTCACTCACCTTCGAGGTCCAGGATATTCCGGCCATCGCAGGCGCGGCGCACGCTCATGGCGCCAGTGTGCTGATGGACAATACTTGGGCGACGCCGCTTCTCTTCGATGTCCATGGCCATGGCGTGGATCTTTCCATCCAGGCCGGGACCAAATATCTGGGCGGCCATGCCGATGTGAATATCGGCACGGTCAGTGCCAACGAGGCGCATGCGGCACGGCTGAAGGACACCCATGGCAATATGGGCCTGGCCGCCAGCGGCGACGATTGCTTTCTCGCTTTGCGGGGCTTGCGCACCCTGGCCGTGCGTCTCAAGCGCCACCAGGAGACCGCGCTCAAGCTTACCCATTGGCTGGCGGGCCGGCCGGAGGTGGCGCGGGTGATCTATCCCGCGCTCCCTTCCGATCCCGGCTATGCCTTGTGGAAGCGCGATTTCAAGGGCGCTTCCGGTCTGTTCGCTTTCGAACTGAAGCCGGCGTCCGAACGCCAGGTGGCGGCGCTGGTCGAGGGGTTGCATCATTTCGGCATCGGCTATTCCTGGGGCGGGTTTGAAAGCCTGATCCTGCCCAGCCATATCCACCGCACAGCGCAGGCCTTCGACGCCAAAGGTCCCTTGATCCGCATCCATGCCGGGCTTGATGACGCATATGACCTGATCGCCGATCTGGAACAGGGCTTTGCCCGTCTGAAGGGCACCTAGTGTCGTGGTTTCGAAGTTCGCCCGCTCTTGATATTCGGTCTCTTGGCGAACTTCGAAACCAAAAACGACACTAGGATTCAATAACTTGCTAGTGTCCTTCGATTCCGAAATTCGCGAAGGACCCTATATAGAGATCATGCGAATTTCGGAATCTGGACACTAGCCGTGAGCGAAACTCTTGAGCATGCCGCTTTCCTGGCCGCGGTCCATTTCGACGAGAAGGGCCTGGTGCCGGCGATCGCCCAGTCCGCTGCCACCGGCCAGGTGCTGATGATGGCCTGGATGACGCGGGAAACGCTGGAGGTCACGCTTACCACCAGGGACGTCACCTATTGGTCGCGCTCGCGCCAGAAAGTCTGGCGAAAGGGCGAAACCAGCGGCCATACCCAGAGGCTGGTGGACGCCCTGGTGGACTGTGACGGTGACGTGGTCCTGCTCAAGGTGGATCAGTTGGGTCCGGCCTGCCACACCGGTGCGCCAAGCTGTTTCTATCGCCAACTGGCCTGAACGAATTGCCGCACAATAGGCTATAGTGGAATCATGCCGCGCTTGTGCGGCTTGGGAAACTCGGTGGCCACGCGCATACCTGCGAGCGATACTCTGACGCCCAAATTCATGACCGCGATGATCGCCGCGGTGGTGGTGACGGGGCTCTATTTCGGCCGTCCCGTGCTGATGCCCCTGGCGCTGGCGGTGGTGATGTCGTTCGCCATCGCGCCTCTGGTCGAAATCCTGCGCCATCTGAAACTCGGTCATGTGCCCGCGGTGCTGCTGAGTTTGGCGCTGGCGCTGGTGATCCTCTCGGCGGTGGGCACTTTCGTTGGCGCGCAATTCGCCGGCCTGGTTTCGGACCTGCCCCGTTACCAGACCAATATCGGCCACAAGATTCAGTCCATCCGCGGCCAGACCGGCCATGGCACCCTGGCGCGGCTCAACCAGACCCTTGAAAATCTTGCCGAACAGGTCACCGGCGAGCGCGATCAGCAGAACCAGCCGGTCGCGGTGGCGCCGGAAGAAAAACCGGTGCCGGTGGAAATCCGCCGCCAGGCGGGGGCGCCATGGGAATTGGCGCAAACCATTCTGGGGCCCCTGCTCGAGCCGTTGGCCACCCTGGCGCTGGTCCTGGTGTTCGTGGCCTTCATCATGCTGCAGAA
>DATNFZ010000168.1:0-3409 GCA_035606155.1 Rhizomicrobium sp.
TAATAATTGAGCACATCGGCCATGGTGAGGCGGCCGATATTCTCCGGCAGCGGCTCGCGCAACGACGGACCGCCCTTGCTGAAGAGGGATTCGCGCAGCGACCTCGAAGCGATGAAAGCCGGCGTGTGCATGCGTGCCGCGACCATGTGGCTGTATTGATCGCGCACCATTTTCATCGCCGCCGGCGAGAAGGCCGGGTTCAATTCATTATCGGCGAGAAGCGCCACGCCACGGTCGAAATCGCCCGCCATCGCCTGGAGCTGGAAATCCGGTCCCGCGCGTTCGGCCGCGCCAATCGAATCCAGCGCCTGCTGGAAGGCCATGCGGTCCAGATGCTGCGTGCCGTATTTGAAGAGGGCGTTGACCACTTCCGCCACGCCTTCCTTGCCGGTGGCGGTTTCGGTTTCCGGCCGGTTCTCGATATGGCCATAGACGCTCACCGTGTCGCTCACGCTTTCGGGCTGTACGATCAGGGTGATACCGTTGGCGAGCGTGGCAACAGTGGGGTGCAGCGTGGATTGCGGCACATCCAGGCGATTGAGTGCGCTTTCGGCCCAATCCGGCAATGTCACCGGCTTGACCTCGCCCAGGGTGATGGCCTCCTCGCCGCCGAATTCACGGTCTTCGGCCGCGATATGCGCGCCCGTCTTGGGCGTCATCGTCACGGTGACGGCATGATCGAAATCGAGATATTTGCGCGCCACTCGATTGACGTCTTCCTGCGTGACTTTCTCGATCTCGGCCAATTCCTGGTCGGGAGTCTCCAGGTCTTCCTGCGCCACCGCATCCGACCAGGCGGAAGCCAATCCGGAGATCGAATTCTTGCCGGTTTGGGCGGAGCGGTATTCCTGTGTCTTGGCGGCCGCCACCAGCTCGGCGGGAACGCCGTCCTTGGCCACGCCGGCCAGGATGGCGCGCAGCGTCTTTTCCGCCGCGTCGAGATCCGCGTCCGGAGTCACCGAAATCGAGGCCGAGGCAATGCTGGCCTCACGCAGTGGATTGAGCGAGAAGCGGGCGCTGACGGCCTTGCCCTGCGCCACCAGGGCGTAAAGCTGGAAGCGGCGGCTGGATAGGACATCCGCCAGCACTTCCAGAGCGGGAAAATCGGGGCTGGTCCAGCCCGGCAACCGCATGGCGATCATTTTGGACGCGACCGTGCTGTCGGTTTCCACCTTGATCGGCGCCGTGTCCACGGCGCGAAAATCGTAGGTGGGACGCGGCGGCAAGGTCTTGGATGGAATGGCGCCGAACAGGCTCTTGACCTTGGCAAGAACCGCCTCCGGCTCCACGTCTCCCGCCACCACCAGGACGGCGTTGTTGGGCGCATACCAGGCGTCATGGAATTTCTTCAGCATCTCGGCGCTGGTCTTGTCGAAGGTGGCGCGCGATCCCAGCGCGTCATGTTCGTAAGGCGTGCCGCCGAACATGGCGCGGCGCAGCCGCTCATACATGGTATAGCGGGGACTCGAGACATCCTCGGCCACTTCCTGCTCGATGGCCCCGCGCTCCTGGTCCCAGCCTTCCTGGCTGTCGGTGACGTCCGCCATGCGCAACGCTTCGATATGAAGCGCGATGTCCAGATCGGTCGCGGGCACGGTGAAGAGATATTGAGTCATGCCCTCGCTGGTATTGGCGTTGAAGTCGCCGCCCATGATGCTGCCGATGTTGGCCAACTGGTCGGCCGAGAGGCCGCGGCTTCCGCGGAACATCATGTGCTCCTGGGCGTGAGCGGTGCCGGGAAAGTCCGCGGGCGCTTCGTCGGAGCCCACCAGATAATTCACCGAAGTCGAAACCACCGGCGCCAACGTATCGCGCACGATGACGACGCGAAGACCATTGGAAAGCGTCGCGCGCACCACGTCATGATCGGCCTTATGATCGGCCTGGGCTTTGTCGGCCGCGTGAGCAGACATCAACGGCCGCGCCGCCAGCATGAGAGCGACCAGGGTGAAAGCCGTAAGTGCGAGGTAGCGCGCATGCGCGTTGCGCAAGAAAATTTTTCCGCGGATCATTGGAACCTTTTCGGAAAGCCCGTTGCGAGTGTGGGGTACGATCAGAAAAGGTCAAGAAAAACCGGTTTAATCCAACACCGGTATGCGGAAAAAAGCCGTATTTCCGCGGTTCCAAACGGAAACCGGGAAAAACAAAACGCCCGCGGGCAAAACCCGCGGGCGTCCGATATTAAAAATCGCGCGGAACCTAGAGCGTGATCCAGACGCCGCCACGCCAGTAGCCGCGGCCTGTATGATATCCGTGCCAATGGTCATCGCGATCGCGATCCCAATCGCGATGGAAATACCAATCGTCCGGGTGATAGCGGAACGTGACGCCCGGCACATGCTCGCGCCGGTCGGTATGCCAGCAATCGCCGGTGCGATTGCAAACCACATACGCCGAGGCGGGGGCGGCCAGGGCGATCAAACCGCCCAGGCAAAGGCCGCCGGCAAGTAAAAAGCTCTTCAATTTCATGGTGCGCTCCTGTCAGAAACTGACCTCTCCACCCGGTAAACGCCGGAAATCGGGTTCCGCTGCAGCAAAAGTTAGAGCGCGTGGCTCCTTGGCACGAATTCGTCAGTCCCGACGGGGACTTGTCCCAGCGCCTCTTGTTGGGCACCATCCTTCAGGGCGCCGGAAAGCGTTATTTCCGTACGGAAACAACGCTTTCGGCCGGGCCCGGGAAAAGTCCGGGGAATATGAGGGGAAGCAAATGGATCAGACACAGGAGCTGATTGGCGAGCCGATGGGCGAGAGCGATCTCGAGCGTCCCGCTCAGGAGGATTGCCCCTGCAAGGAGGGCATGTTCCCCAAGGCCAGCCGGCGCCAGGTCCTGCGCGGCGGAAGCCTTCTGACCGCCGCGGCGGCCTCTGTCCTGTTGCCAAGGCGCGGGGCTCTGGCTGCCGATGCCGACGACGCCGGCTCATGGACCGTTCCGGGCCAGCTCGCCAAGAGCGATTACGGCACACGTTCGTCTTACGAAACGGTGGTGCGGGAAGCGACGCCCGCCGGCACCGACGCGCTCACGCCCCACCAATCGCTTTGGGGCATCATCACGCCTTCCGGTCTTCATTTCGAACGCCATCACAATGGCGTACCCACGATAGACCCTGCGCAACACCGGCTTCTGATTCACGGCATGGTGGACCGGCCGATGAAATATTCGGTGACGGACTTGAAGCGATTCCCCTCCGTCTCGCGCACGCTCTTCATCGAATGTTCCGGCAATTCCGGCGGGGCCGCGCGCAGTGCCGCCCTCAAGACGGCCCAGGCCACCCATGGCCTCACCAGCACGTCGGAATGGACCGGCGTGCGCGTGAGCACTTTGATGAGCGCGGTGGGCGTCAAGGACAGCGCCGCCTGGGTTCTGGCCGAAGGTGCGGACGGCGCGATGCTTTCGCGCAGCGTGCCCATC
>DATNFZ010000169.1:0-8589 GCA_035606155.1 Rhizomicrobium sp.
CATCTATGTGCGGGGCGAATTCATCCGAGAACGCGAAGCCTTGCAGCGCGCGGTGGACGAGGCCTATGCCGAGAAGCTGATCGGCAAGAACAATATCCATGGCTGGGATTTTGACCTCTACGTCCATCACGGCGCCGGCGCCTATATCTGTGGCGAAGAAACGGCGTTGTTGGAAAGCCTGGAGGGCAAGAAAGGCCAGCCGCGCCTCAAGCCGCCATTCCCCGCCAATGTGGGCCTCTATGGCTGCCCCACCACTGTCAACAATGTGGAAAGCATCGCGGTCGCGCCCACCATCCTGCGGCGCGGCGCCGACTGGTTCGCCGGGATCGGCCGGCCCAACAACACCGGCACCAAGGTGTTCTGCATTTCGGGCCATGTGAACAAGCCATGCAATGTGGAAGAGGAGATGGGGATACCGCTGCGCGAGCTGATCGACCAGCACGCCGGCGGCGTGCGGGGCGGGTGGGACAATCTTCTGGCGGTGATCCCCGGTGGCGCCTCGGTGCCGCTGATCCCCAAATCCATCTGCGACACGGTGCTGATGGATTTCGACAGCCTCAAGGCGCAGCAGACGGGCCTGGGCACTGCCGCCGTGATCGTGATGGACAAATCCACCGACGTGGTGAAGGCGATCCAGCGGCTGGCCTATTTCTACAAGCATGAAAGCTGCGGCCAGTGCACGCCCTGCCGCGAAGGCACCGGCTGGATGTGGCGTGTGATGAGCCGCATGGTCAAAGGCGACGCGAAAGTGCCGGAGATCGATCTTCTGCAGGAAGTCTCCAAGGAGATCGAAGGCCACACCATCTGCGCCCTGGGCGACGCGGCAGCCTGGCCGATCCAGGGCCTGATCCGCCATTTCCGTCCCGAGATGGAGCGCCGCATCGCCGAGCGTGCCGGCCACAAGGAGGCCGCGGAATGATGCGGCACCTGGCGCAACTCAACATCGGCAAGCTGAAAGGCGGGAAGGACGATCCCGCCATGGCGGGGTTTTTCGACAATCTGGACCGCATCAACGCCGCCGCCGAACGCATGCCTGGTTTTGTCTGGCGGCTGAAGGACGACAGCGGCAACGCCACCAACATACCCTGGGTGGGCGATCCCGCCATGGCGGTCAATCTCACCGTGTGGGAGAGCGTGGAGGCGCTGGAGAAATTCGTCTGGCAGACCGCCCACGCGAAGATTTACGCTCGCAAGGGCGAGTATTTCGAAAAGCCCGCGGCACCGCATTTCGTGATGTGGTGGATCGAGGCGGGCCATATCCCGACCCTGGAAGAGGCCAGCGAGCGGCTGGATCATCTCTCAGCGCATGGTCCCAGCGAGCACGCCTTTGGCTGGGAAACCGCGCCCGCCGCCAAATTGTGGCAAGACAAGGAGCATCGGCCAGGAAAAGTGGAAGCCACTTTTCCGTCCGGCCGTGCGACCAACAAAAGGTGCGCGTGATGGCGACCCGCAAGCTGATCGTCGACGGCAAGGAGATCGAGGCCGAGGACAACATCACCCTGCTGCAAGCCTGCGAGCAGGCCGGCGCGGAGATTCCCCGCTTCTGCTATCACGAGCGCCTGTCGGTGGCCGGCAATTGCCGCATGTGCCTGGTGGAATGGGTGGGCGCGCCCAAGCCGCAAGCCTCCTGCGCGCTCCAGGTGAAGGACATTTTTCCCAACAAGGATGGCACGCCGGCCAGGATCAACACCACCTCGCCATACGCCCGCAAGGCGCGCGAAGGGGTGATGGAGTTCCTGCTGATCAACCATCCCCTGGATTGCCCGATCTGCGACCAGGGCGGCGAATGCGACTTGCAGGACCAGGCCATGGGCTATGGTCGCGCCGCCTTCCATCGCTTCAACGAGAACAAGCGGGCGGTCGAAGACAAATATATGGGGCCGCTGGTTGCGACCATCATGACCCGCTGCATCCAGTGCACCCGCTGCGTGCGCTTTGCCACCGAAGTGGCGGGCGTGCCCGATCTGGGCGCCACCGGCCGCGGCGAGGACATGGAGATCACCACCTATCTGGAGAAGGCCTTCGCCAGCGAACTTTCCGGCAATGTGGTGGACCTTTGCCCGGTGGGCGCACTGACCTCCAAGCCTTATGCCTTCAACGCCCGGCCCTGGGAGTTGCGCAAGACCGAAAGCATCGACGTGATGGATGCGCAGGGCTGCAATATCCGCGTCGATACGCGGGGACCGCAGGTGATGCGGGTGTTGCCGCGCCTCAATGAGGACGTCAACGAGGAGTGGATTTCGGACAAGGCGCGCCATGCCTGTGACGGCCTCGGCCGTCAGCGCCTGGACCGTCCCTATATCCGCGTGAACGGCAGGCTGAAGCCGGCAAGCTGGGCGGAGGCCTTTGGCGCCATCACCGCCAAGGTCCGCACCACCACCCCTGCCAAGATGGCCGCGGTGGTGGGCGACCTCGCCGCCGCCGAGGAAATCAAGGCCCTCAAGGACCTGATGGACGCGCTGAACGTGCCCAACCTGGATTGCCGCCAGGACGGCGCAAAAATTTCGGGCGGTCCGCGCCAGACTTATTTGTTCAACTCCACCATTGCCGGCGTGGAAGCGGCCGACGCCATTCTCCTGGTGGGCGCCAATCCGCGCTGGGACGCGCCGGTCCTGAACGCGCGCATCCGCAAGGCGTGGCTGGCCAGCCCGCTCAAGATCGCCAATATCGGGCCGGCGGTGGACCTCACTTATCCGGTGGAACAGCTGGGCAGCGATATCGGTACGCTGGAAGCAATCGCCGATGGCAGCCATGCCTTCGCCAAAGTGCTGAAGGACGCCAAGCGTCCCATGATCGTCCTGGGCGCGGGCGCGCTCAATCGTGCCGACGGCGCGGCGGTCCTGCGTCTGGCGGCGCGCATCGCTGGCGACACCGGCATGATCGGTCCTGCCGGCACTCCGGCCTCGGGCGGCTGGAACGGCTTCAACATTCTTCACACCGCCGCTTCCCGCGTAGCCGCGCTGGATCTGGGTTTCCTGCCGGGGGCGCATGGGCGCGACGTGGCGGGCATGGTCGAAGGCGCGCAGAGGGGCGAGATCGATTTTATTTACCTGCTCGGCGCCGACGAGTTCGACGTCGCCCATCTGGGCCGCGCCTTTGTGGTCTATCAGGGCAGCCATGGCGATGCCGGCGCTCATCACGCCGATGTGATCCTGCCGGGCGCGGCCTATACCGAAAAGGACGGCCTCTATGTGAATTTCGAGGGCAGGGTGCAACGCGCCGAGCGCGCCGCCTTCCCGCGCGGCGAGGCCAAGGCGGACTGGACGATCCTGCGCGCCTTGTCCGAGCAGTTGGGCCACAAGCTGCCCTACGACGATCTCGCCCAATTGCGGGCTGCCATCGTGAAACAGGCGCCCCATTTCGCCGACATCGGCAAGGCTCCCGTTCATAGCGACACCGCCGCTTCGACCTGGAATAATGTCGGCGCGGAAGGCCGCTTGGAGCGCACCCAGGCGCTCGCCGCCGCAATCAGCGACTATTACCTCACCAACCCGATCGCGCGGGCGAGCGAGACCATGGCGCAATGTTCGCGTGAGTTCGTCACCGGCTCCAGCAAGATGGCGGCGGAATAAGATGGCCCTGATCCAATTCTGGATGTGGGCATTCGCGAAGCTTGGCGTCGCCTTACCCTATGGCTGGGCGTGGTTTTTGAGCCAGGCCACTTTCATCCTACTGTTGTGCCTGGTGTTGATGCTGTCGGTCGCCGTGGTGATCCTGGCCGACCGCAAGATTTGGGCGGCGGTGCAGATGCGGCGCGGTCCCAATGTGGTGGGCCCGTTCGGCCTTCTCCAGACCATCGCCGATGCGCTCAAATTCTTCTTCAAGGAAGTGATTATTCCGGCAGGCGCCAACAAGGTCCTGTTCCTGCTGGCGCCGGTGGTGAGCGTGGCGCTGGCCTTTATCGCCTGGGCGGTGATCCCCTTCAACAAGGGTTGGGTGATCGCTGACATCAATGTCGGGATCCTTTACCTGTTCGCCATCTCGTCGCTCAGTGTCTATGGCGTGATCATGGCGGGGTGGGCGTCGAATTCCAAATACGCCTTTCTTTCGGCCCTGCGTGGCGCGGCGCAGATGGTGTCCTACGAAGTCTCGATCGGCTTCGTCATCATCACTGTCCTGTTGTTCGCCGGATCGCTCAATCTCTCCCGCATCGTCGAGGCGCAAGCGACCACGGGCGTCTTGGCCTTCGCGCACTGGAATTTCTTCTCCATCCTCTTCCCCATGCTGGTGATTTTTTTCGTTTCCTCCCTGGCGGAAACCCAGCGCCCGCCCTTCGACCTGTTGGAGGCGGAATCCGAGTTGGTGGCGGGGTTTTTCGTGGAATATTCCTCGGCGCCGTTCCTGCTCTTCTTCCTGGGCGAGTATATGAACGTCATCATGCTGTGCGGGCTGATGAGCGTCCTGTTCCTGGGGGGCTGGCTTTCGCCCATCAATATCTGGCCGCTGAATGTTGCGGGCATGGGCGTGATCTGGTTTTTGCTCAAGCTCGCTTTCCTGTTCTTCCTGATGGCGATGGTGAAGGCGATCGTGCCGCGCTACCGCTATGACCAACTGATGCGGCTGGGCTGGAAAATCTTCCTTCCGACTTCGCTTATCTGGGTGGCGCTGACGGGGGCCTATGTGCTCTACGTCCGCCCGCATTTGTAAAAGGCTGCCATGGCTGATTTCGACCGCACCGCCCGCCAGATATTCTTCGTCGAGTTCATCAAGGGCTTCCTGCTCTCGATGCGTTATTTCTTCGCCCCCAAGGCGACGCTCAACTATCCGTTCGAGAAGGGCCCGATCAGTCCCCGCTTTCGGGGGGAACACGCGCTGCGCCGCTATCCCAATGGCGAAGAGCGCTGCATTGCCTGCAAGCTGTGCGAGGCGATCTGTCCGGCCCAGGCCATCACCATCGAAGCCGAGCCGCGCGAAGACGGTTCGCGCCGCACCACCCGCTACGACATCGACATGGTGAAATGCATCTATTGCGGGTTGTGCCAGGAGGCCTGCCCGGTGGATGCCATCGTCGAAGGACCCAATTTCGAATTCTCCACCGAGACGCGCGAAGAACTCTATTACAGCAAGGAAAGATTGCTGGCGAATGGCGACCGCTGGGAGCGGGAGATCGCCCGCAATCTCGAACTCGACGCGCCGTATCGCTAGGACAATAGGAACCGCATGTTGCAGGCCCTGGCATTCTACCTCTTCTCCGCGATCCTGATCGCTTCGGCGGTCATGGTGATCGCGGCCAGGAATCCCGTGCATTCGGTGCTGTTCCTGATTCTGGCCTTTTTCAATGCCGCCGGTCTTTTCGTGCTCTTGGGCGCCGAATTCCTGGGCATGATCCTGGTGGTGGTCTATGTCGGCGCCGTCGCGGTCCTGTTTCTGTTCGTGGTGATGATGCTCGACGTGGACTTCGCCGAATTGAAAAAGGGCGCGCTGCAATATCTGCCGTTTGGCGCCCTGATCGGGCTGATCCTTGTCGCGGAGTTGATGACGGCGGGCGCGGTATGGGCGTTTGCGCCCGCGGCGCTGGCGGCCACCGCGCATGCCACGCCGGCCGGTGTCACCAATACCGAGGCGCTGGGGCGCATTCTGTACACGGACTATGTCTATTATTTCCAAATCGCGGGCCTGATCCTGCTGGTGGCGATGATCGGCGCCATCGTGCTCACCTTGCGCAGCCGTCCGGGCGTGCGCCGCCAGGTGATCTCGGTGCAGAACGCGCGCACCGCCGCCATGGCGGTCGAGATGGTGGACATCAGACCGGGCCAAGGCGCACAGCAGGAAGGGGGCGTGACGTGACGATCGGGCTTTCCAATTATCTGGCGGTCGCGGCCATCCTCTTCACCATTGGGGTTTTAGGTATTTTCCTCAACCGCAAGAACATCATCATCATCTTGATGTCGATCGAGTTGATCCTGCTTTCGGTCAATCTCAACTTCGTGGCCTTTTCGTCGTACCTGGGCGATCTGGTGGGACAGGTCTTCGCCTTGTTCGTGCTCACCGTGGCGGCGGCGGAAGCCGCGATCGGCCTGGCCATCCTGGTGGTCTATTTCCGCAACCGCGGCACCATCGCCGTCGAAGACGTCAATGTGATGAAGGGCTAGGCATGTACGCGGCGATCGTCTTCCTTCCCATCATCGGCTCGGCCATCGCCGGGCTTTTGGGCCGCGTGATCGGCGCGCGCTTGAGCGAGATCGTCACCACCGGGCTTCTGTTCGCCTCCGCCGCCTTGTCGATCGTTGCGTTCAATGACGTCGCCCTGGAAGGCCACAAATACATCGTCCAGATCGTGCCCTGGATCCATTCCGGCGATTTCGCGGTGGACTGGACCATCCGGGTGGACGGCATCACCGCGGTGATGTTGGTGGTGGTGACCGGTGTTTCCAGCCTGGTGCATCTCTATTCGATCGGCTACATGGCCGAGGACCCGCACCGCCAGCGCTTTTTCTCCTACCTGTCGCTTTTCACCTTCGCCATGCTGATGCTGGTGACGGCCAACAATTTCCTCCAACTGTTTTTCGGCTGGGAAGGCGTGGGCTTGGCGTCCTATCTCTTGATCGGGTTCTGGTACACGCGGCCCTCGGCCAACGCGGCGGCGATCAAGGCTTTCATCGTCAATCGGGTGGGCGATTTCGGCTTCGCCCTGGGGATCTTCGGCGTCTATGCCGTCTTCAAGACGCTGGATTTCGACGCCGTGTTCCATGCCGCGCCCGCGCTTGCCCACAAGCAATTCATCTTCGCCGGCCACAGCATGGACATCCTCACCACGCTTTGCCTGCTGTTGTTCGTGGGCGCGATGGGCAAGTCGGCGCAGATCGGCCTTCACACCTGGCTGCCCGACGCCATGGAAGGGCCCACCCCGGTCTCGGCGCTGATCCATGCCGCCACCATGGTGACGGCGGGCGTGTTTCTGGTGTGCCGCTGCTCACCCCTGTTCCAACTCGCGCCTCACGCCGCCGAATTCGTCACTTTCATTGGCGCCACCACGGCATTCTTTGCCGCATCGGTGGGCTTGTTCCAGAACGACATCAAGCGGGTGATCGCCTATTCGACTTGTTCGCAACTGGGCTACATGTTCGCCGCGGCAGGCGTCGCCTCCTATGACGCCGCCATGTTCCATCTCTTCACCCATGCCTTTTTCAAGGCGCTGCTGTTCCTGAGCGCCGGCGCCGTGATCACCTCCATGCATCACGAGCAGGACATGCGGAAGATGGGCGGGCTTTGGAAGTCCATACCCTTCACCTGGGCGATGATGCTGATCGGCAATCTGGCGCTCACCGGCGTGGGTATTCCCTATCTGGGCGTGGGCCTGGCGGGCTTCTATTCCAAGGACGCCATCATCAACGCCACCTGGAACGCCCATACCGCCATCGGTTCCTATGCCTTCACCTTGCTTCTGTTGGGCGCCGGCATGACCAGCTTCTATTCCTGGCGCCAGTTCCTGATGACCTTCCATGGCCGCTATCGCGGGTTGGACCACCAACACCTGTCACACAGCAGCGGTGGGCATTCGCACGATGAACCGACCGGCGGCCATGAAGACCATGGCCATGAGGGGCATCACGCCCCCAAGCTGGAAGACATCCATGAATCGCCTGTCGTGATGCTGGTGCCGTTGGCCGTGCTGGCGCTGGGCGCGGTATTCGCCGGCATGACCTTCTTCCATTATTTCATCGGCGACGGCGCGGGGACGTTCTGGCACGGCTCGATCTTCGTGGCTCGGCCGGCGGAAGGCGAATTGCCGATGTGGGTCGAGCTGGGCCCGATCGTGCTCACCATCATCGGCTTCCTGATTGCCTATTATTATTACATCCTCAATCCCGACCTGCCGCGCAAACTCGCCGCCCGGCGCGGCATGCTCTACGTGTTCCTCTACAACAAATGGTATTTCGACGAACTCTACGACTTTGTGTTCGTCCGGCCTGCCATGTGGATCGGCCGCTTCCTATGGAAGCGTGGCGACGGCACAGTGATCGACGGCTTGGGCCCTGACGGCATTTCGGCGCGCGTGCTGGATGCGGCGCGGGGCGCGGTCCGGCTCCAGTCCGGCTATGTCTATCATTATGCGCTGGCCATGTTGTTGGGTGTGGTGGCGCTCGCCACCTGGTTCATGGCGGGGGGCAGCGGGCTATGAGTTTCCCCATCCTCAGCCTCACCACTTTTGCACCCCTGATCGGCGCGGCATTGATCCTCTTGATGCCGCGCGCCAATGTGGCGCGCTGGATTGCCCTGATCACCACCATCGTGACGTTGGCGCTTTCGCTGGTGGTATGGGCTGAGTTCGACACCCATGTCGCCGGCTTCCAGTTGGTGGAGAAGACCAGTTGGCTGGGCGGCGGCATCTCCTATCATATGGGCGTGGACGGCATTTCGATGCTGTTCGTGGTCCTCACCGCGGGCCTGATGCCCTTCTGCATCGCCGCCAGTTGGGAGTCGGTCCAGAACCGCGTCCCTGAATACATGATCGCTTTCCTGGCGCTGGAAACGCTGATGATCGGCGTGTTCTGCGCGTTGGACCTGGTCTTGTTCTACGTTTTCTTTGAAGGCGGCCTGATCCCGATGTTCCTGATCATCGGCATCTGGGGCGGCAAGCGGCGCGTC
>DATNFZ010000170.1:0-9219 GCA_035606155.1 Rhizomicrobium sp.
GGCTTCCAGGTCGAGCGCAATGCCGCCAGCGTGGGTCTTCTCACCACCCGCGCGGTGGTGGAATCGGTCTTCCTGGTGATCGTTCTAGACGCCGCCTTTTCCGTCATGTTCTCGGTGTTGGGAATCTGATGGCGCTTCAAACCCGCAAGGAAGGACCAGGCGAAGACGAGGCGCGCAAGGATGTGATCATCCGCATCCGCGGCCTGGTCACCGGCTTCGGCAGGAAAATCATCCACGATCATGTCGATCTCGACGTCTATCGCGGCGAAGTCCTGGGGGTGGTCGGCGCCTCCGGCGCGGGCAAGTCGGTCCTTTTGCGCACGCTCATCGGCCTCAACAAGCCCCGGGAAGGCGCCATCGAGATATTCGGCAAGCGTACCGGCTATGCCGAAGGGAGCCGCATGCGGGCGCTGGAAGTGCGTTGGGGCATCCTGTTCCAGGAGGGCGCTCTTTTCTCCAACCAGACCGTGGCGGAAAACATCCAGGTCCCGTTGCGCGAATACACCTCCATGTCGCAGGAGCTGATGGACGAGCTCGCCGCCGTGAAGATCGCGATGGTGGGCCTTCCGCCCGACGCGGCAGGGAAATATCCCGCCGAACTGTCCGGCGGCATGAAAAAGCGCGCCGGGCTTGCGCGGGCGTTGGCGCTCGATCCCGAACTTCTGTTCCTGGACGAGCCAACCTCCGGACTTGACCCCATTTCGGCCAACCAGTTCGACCAATTGATCGGCGAATTGCAGGCGAGCCTGGGCCTCACCGTCTTCATGGTGACGCACGACCTGGACAGTCTCAGCGCGATCTGCGACCGCGTGGCCGTCCTGGTGGACAAGACGATCAAGACCGGGACCATCGCCGAATTCCGCAACGACACCACGCCCTGGATCCAGGATTATTTCTCGGGACCGCGCGGTCATGCCGCGCTGGCCGGATAAGAGGCGCCTATGGAAACCAGGGCCAATTATGTCGCGGTCGGCGCTTTCGTCCTGGCCTGTGTGATCGGGTTGGTGGTGACCATCCTTTGGCTCGCCGGCACGCAATACAGCCAGGAATACGCCTATTACCAAACCTTCTTCAAAGGACCGGTGACGGGTTTGGGCAAGGGCACCATCACCCGCTACAACGGCATCGAAGTGGGAAGGATTACCGACCTGGCCTTCGATCCCAACGATCCGCAAAGCGTGGTGGTGACGCTTCAGGTCCAACCGGGGCTCAACATCCGTGACGACAGCGTGGCGTCGATCGAAAGCCAGGGACTGACAGGCGCCACTTATGTGGAGATCAGCGGCGGCACCAAGAAATCGCCCGTCCTGGTCGCCAAGCCCGGTCAGCGTTATCCGGTCATCCGCGCCAAGCAATCCACCCTGCAGCAACTGGAACAGTCCGCGCCCGAGGTGGTGGCAAAGCTGAATGTCGCGGCCAGCCGGCTCAACGATCTGCTCAACGACAATAATCGCCGCGCCATCACGCGGATCCTGACGAATCTGGACCAGACCACGTCGATCATCGCCAAACGCTCGGCCGATATCGACGCCACCGTGCGCAACGCCAATGAGGCCACCGCCAATCTGCGCGATGCTTCGAAGAGCCTCAAACCCACCATCGCCGACGCCGACGCGACCATGAAGAAATACGGCAAAGTGGCCGATGATGCCGACGCCTTCATCAATGGCGAGGGCTTGGCCCAACTGTCCGAATTGATCAGCCAAACCCGGCGGCTGGTGGCCAGCCTCGCCAAATTCTCCGACCAGCTCAATCGCGATCCCAGCAAGCTTTTGTTCGGCGACCGGCGTAAAGGATACGAACCCAAATGAACAAAGCCCGTTTCGTGGCCGATCGCCGCCTTATCTTGATCGGCGTCTCGTCGCTGGTGCTGGCGGCTTGCGGCAATCTTCTGGGACCACCGCCCCCTTCGCAGATCTATGTCCTTCGTCCCACGCCTCCTACCCAGGGCGGAGAGAAAGTCCCCTGGGCTCTTGCCATCGACAAGCCCGATGCGTCGGATGCGCTCGACACCGAGCGTATCGCGCTCGCCAAAAGCGACACCCAACTCGATTATTACGCCAACGCGATGTGGCCGGACCGTCTGCCGAACTTGGTCCAGACGGCATTGCTGGCGGGCTTCGAGGTGACCGGCCGCATCGATTCGGTGGCGCGTGACGAAGACGCGCTTCACGCCGACTACCAGCTTTCCACCGATGTGCGGGATTTCGAGGCGCACTACACCACATCAGACGGCGCGCCCTCGGCAACGGTCACGATTGTCGCCCGTATGGCGGAAGCGCATTCACGCAAAATCGTCGCCAATCTCACCGTCAACCAGACCGAACCCGCATCCGGCACCAGCGTGGATGCGGTGGTCCAGGCTTTTGATGCGGCGCTGGCCAAAGCCATCGCCCAGATCGTGACCTGGGCGCTCAGCCTGCCACCGCCGCACACTGTCACCGACATCACCGTCGAGCCGTCACGCACGCCGTCGCGTGCCGGCGCGAACGCAAACGCAAACCTCTCTCCGCGCCAGGCACCTGGCGAATTGAAGCTGCCGGGATCGGCGACGCCGCCCGCCCCTTAGCCGAAATGTGCGCCGATCAGGCGCCCCACATCGGCGAACGCCGCTTCCAGCATTTCGACCGGTTTGGTGGAATCGCTGAGATAGGCCGCCGCCAAGATGGGTGCGCGATGGGGCGGCCAGATGATGGCATTATCCACCGCGGCGCCGCGCTCGCCAGTACCGGTCTTGTCGCCTTCCGCCCACTCTTTGGGAAGACCGGCGCGCAAGCGATTGGTTCCCGTATCACATTTCTTTAGCCAGTCCAGCAATTTCGCGCGGGACTTGGACTGCAGCACATCGCCGACCAAGACCGTCTTCATCGTCTGCACCATCGCGTCGGGCGTGGTGGTGTCGCGGGGATCACCAGGACGGTTCGCGTTGAGGGTCGGTTCGTTACGGTCCAGCCGGGTGGTCTGGTCACCTAGGCTTCTGGCAAAGGCGGTGACGCTGCTGGGACCGCCGATGCGCGCCAGAAGAAGATTGGCGGCGCAATTGTCGCTTTCCTCCACGGCGGCGGCACAGAGATCCTCGATCCGCATCCGGCCCTCCTTCACGTGCGCGCCGGTGATAGGAGAATGAGGAAGCAATTGCGCCTTGGTGTAGGCGATTGTTTCGTCCAAATGGAGATGCCCCTGGTCAACGCGCTTCAGAATGGACGCGGCCAAAACCCATTTGAAGGACGAGCACATCGCGAATCGCTCGCCACCGCGCCATGACAGGGCCTTTCCGCTCGCCGTGTCCAACACGGAAAGGCCGAGCCGGCCGCCCAGGCGTGCCTCTATCTCTTTGAACAACGGGGCTGCATCAGGTTCCGCCGACGCCAATCCCGCCGCCCCGATCCATCCGAGCGTGGACAACACAAAGCTCCTTCGATGGAAATTCCTCACCCGCCGGCCTCCCCTGTTTGGTCCTTCAACATGCCAAGAGAACCCGCCACCGCAAAGGCCCTTTCCTTCCCTTCCGGGAACCCGGCTTGCCTCTGGGCATTTCCAATCCAATCAAGCCGGAGTTATCCCCATGTTGCGTTGGGCGCTTATTTTTCTGGTGATCGGCCTGATCGCCGGGGTTTTGGGATTTACCGGGGTGGCCGGCGCATCCATCGCCATCGCCAAGATCCTGTTCTTTATCTTCATGCTCATCTTCCTGGTGCTCTTGATCGCGGGGCTGACCGTGGCGCGAAAAGTGGGCGGCGGATAGCACCAGGTTGAAAAAACAAAATCATACGCCCCGAGAGTTTTTGATTTTGCCCGCCAGAGCGCGCCACGGTGCCATGTCCCAATGGTTGGAAGCCAATGGTGATGGCGACGGCAGTATCCAAACTTCCGTACCGCCAATCCGCTCGTCTTGGATGCCCGGACGAGCATGCCCACCCATCACGACGCGTCCTGCGGTGAGACTGGTGAAAGCCAGATAGCGGGGCGCGATCTTCAGGATGCGCGCGCGCAAGGCATCGGCCGCCTTGCGCCCCAGACTGCCTTTTGGCAATTGATGATCCATGCCATAGGCATATTTGGCGATGTCCGTGAGGCCGATCCCCAGCTTCCAAAGCCCGGGATATTCTTTTGGCTCGAACAGACGGGGCGTCAGTCCCACCTCGTGCAACGTGCGCCAGAATTTGTTCTGCTTGTGGGCGTAATAGGCTTTCTGCATGGCCGATTGGCGCCCCGCCGCAGTACCGCAAAAGACCAGCGTGAGCCCCGGTTTCAGATGATCGGGCAAAATGTGGGCGTTGGGGCGCATGAAAACGACTATGCCTGAAGCTTTGGCGGATTTCAGTCGGTGTGGCTTGGGCGCCAGCGCGCGCGCCCCAGCGCATAAAGCGGAAGCGCCAGTACCAGGCTCAGGAGCGAATAGATGCCGGTACGCCAATCCGAAACCACAAACAGCACCAAAAGCGCCCCATTCGCCACGATGGTGAGGATCGCCGGCCACGGGTAGAGCGGCATCTTGTAGGGCCGCGCGAGCTCGGGCTCGCGGTTGCGCAGCCGGATTGCGCCATAGGCCAGGATCAAGAAGATCAGCATGATATTGGGCGCATAAAGATTGAGCAGCACTTCGTAGAGTTCGCCCTTGATCAGGTCGGCGGAAAGGATCACCAGCGAGGTCGCGATCACCACCACGACCAAGGCTGACCGCGGGGTGCCGCTTTTGGACACGGTGGCGAGAAGTGGCGGCAAGCGTCCTTCCCGGGCCATGGCGTAGGTGTTGCGCACATGTTCCATCACCTGAAGATTGGCGATCGTGGCTACGCACCACATCGCCAGAACCGTCACGATCGCGCCGCTGCCGGGTCCCAGCACCTCAGCCATCGCGTCGGAAACCGCCAATGTGGAGCGGATGAGAATGCCCATCGGCAGCACATGCAACACCGCGGCGTTGATCAGAAAATAGATCGCCGTCACGAGCGCGATCCCGCCGAAGGTGGCGCGGGCCACATTGCGCTCGGGCTCATGCAATTCCTCGGAGAAATAGACGGCCGCCTCCCAGCCGCCATAGGCGCCATAAATGGCGCGTAGCGCCACGGCCGCAGCCACCCAACTGAAGGTTGGCGACGGTGGGGCCGCCCCCACAATTGTGGCCCTGCCGTGGGCCAGGAACAGGACCGCGACCAGAACCAGCAGTCCCAACGCCTTCAGGGCACTGCCGATGCTCTGGGAGGCGCCCCCTACCCGCGCGCCGACCCAGTTGATCGCCCCGCAGCCCACGACAAGCAGCACGGCGATTTCACCGGTGGTGAAATTGGGGACCAGGCCCAGACGCTGCACTTGTTCGCCGAATGCGACGGCGATGAATCCTGTGGAGAAAACGAGCTGCAGCCAGTCCGCCCAGCCTACGAAAAATCCCGCGCGCGGGCCTATGGCACGCGCTGCCAACGAATAAGGGCCGCCCGAGCGGGGAATCGCCGCGCCCAGTTCAACGGTGGGCATGGCATCAATCGCAACGAACAGGCCACCGCCCAGCCACGCCAGGAGGATCCATTTGGGATCAAGGAAGCCCGCCGCCACCACCGACGGATTGCGCAGGATGCCGGAACCGATGACCCCACCGATCACTACTGCCAGGCCGAAGCCTAGGCCAAAAATGCGCAGCAACTGGCCGCGCATATCCCGGCCCGCCGGATTGGATGTCACCATAAAAAGAAAATCCCCGCGCCTGAGCGATTAGGCGCGAGGTTTCTTCTCTTTGCAACTCAAGCCGAGCTGCCGAAGGCGCTCAGGGCGACGAGCTGACGGTCGTGTTGACGACGGTCGTGGTTTGCGCGGGTGCCGGTGTATGGGTCTGCGATGTCGCGGCAACGACAATGCCCGCGGCAACGGCGGTAAGGCCAAGGGCGATGTACAATTCACTCTGGGCCATTTGGGCCTGTTTGACACCAGCGGGCTTGCCCGGGGCCAACGCGCCATCGGCGGCAAAGGCACTTGAGGCAAACAGGGTGGCTGCCAGAATGGTCGAAATTAGAGCACGCATGATAAAAACCCCCTCAAGATGTCGACGGGCAGAATGCCCCCCGGGTTAGGCGCTAAGTCCCCAAGCGCAGGCTGTTTGATTGGCCGGAAAAAATCAAGCCTTCTCGGAAGGCTAATTTTTGCCTGGCCCGCCCTTAATTCTTGGTTAACGGAAAGGACAACTTTGGGCTTATGGGCTGGTGGTAGTGGTGGTAGTAGTGGTCGTGGTGGTCGCGGCTGCCTTGTGGCTGCTGCCGGAGGTAGCGGCGATGGCGATACCAGCAGCGACGACCCCCACGCCGACGGCGATCAACACAGTATTGTCCAGCGCCATTTGCGCCGCTTTGACGCCCGCGGGCTTTCCCGGGCTCAAAGGGCCGGTCGTGCTTCCAGCCAAAGCATTCGAGGCAAAAAGAGCGGTGGCCAGAACAGTGGAAACAAACAGACGCATAAAACCCCCTTTGGGTGGGACCCGGCACCACGGCGCCGGAATCAGATGACGATTTGCGGCCCAAACTCTTGTGTTCGCGAAGGAAAATCAAGGGCCCTATTTTGCGAAAATCAAGATTGTTGACGCACCGCAGTAAGATTTAGCGAGGACGCGTCACTGTTTTACGACATAGCAGGCCAGCCGGTGGTTGTGGCCGGTTCTGTACCTGGCCCAAAATCCATTATCCCCACCAATATCTTGACGGCCAGGATTAAAGCACTCCGAATCGAACGCGGGCTAGCCCCGGTAAAATACCCGCCAGATTTTCCCCTTCTCGCTGTCGGTGATGTAGAGCGAGCCATCGGGCGCCACCGCCACCCCATCCGGACGCGACGTATAGTCCGCCTGGGTCCTGACCGGGCCCGGGTTGAACCCGCTGGCAAAGATTTCGAATTTCCCCGACGCCTTACCGTCAGAACCGATCGGCTGGAACACCACGGCACCCTGCCGTTCCTCCGGCGCGCGATTCCAGGAGCCATGGAAGGCGATGAAGGCACCGCCCCGGTACTGGGCCGGGAATTGCCTGCCTTCGTAGAAGGTGAGGCCAACAGGCGCCCAATGGGCAGGAAAGACAGCCACCGGCGGCGCAATCCCCGTGGCGCAGCGACCCTGCGTTTTGCCATCGCCGCCATATTCCGGCGCCAGCAGAAGTTTTCCCGAGCGATAATCGAGATAGCAATAAGGCCAGCCAAAATTCGAACCGGGATCGGCGCGATACATCACTTCAGCCGGTCCGTCGTTATTATCCTCGGCGGTGAAGCGATCGGGAAACAGTTGGTCGATCGAATCACGATTGTTCATCACCGTGTAGGCCGCGCCGTAGGCCCAGGCGACATCAGGCTCCTGTCTTAAGCCTGTGACGATCTTGGTGCCGTTGTCCTGGGTCTGGTTCAGCTTGCCCGCATCGAATTTCCAAATTCCGCTGTGTTTCTCAAGGACCGGGCAGGGATCCTGACCGGGCGAACCTTTCATCCGGTCGCGCACCTGGCAGGCATTGGAAGGACTTCCCACATTCACATAGAGGGAGCCTTTGCCGTCGAAGGCGAGGCCCTTGTCGTTATGCTCGCGCGCGGGATCGAATCCGGACACCACAATTTCCGGCTGGCCGGTCGGCGCCAATTGGCCCGGGCTCATCTTGAAACGGATCACCTGGGTCGGCTGGGCAACATAGAGATAGCCATCGTAAAAGCCGATGCCGGTGCTGCTGCCGCTGCCGAATTTTTGTGTGATATCGAAATGGCCGTCGCCTTTGGAATCATGCAGAGCGACCACGCCACCACTGCGGAGCGCGACATAGAGATCGCCATTGGGCGCCGCCACCGCGTGTCGCGCGGTGCCCAGATCGTTGGCCACCAGTTCGGCACAGAAGCCCCTGGGCAGGGTGAGCCCGCCATTGTCGGCATCGCATGCGGGAGCGGCGAAAGCCGGTGCGGACGACATCGCCAGCAACAGAGCCGATCCGGCCAAGACGGATTTCATCATGGAATTTCTCCTAAAGGCGGACGGTACCAGACCCATTTTCGCGCGTGTGCGGACGCATGAAAAGGGGCGATGTGGGCCTGTACGAGATTTCAAGCCGCGCCGCGGGTTTGGAGCGCAAGGTCCGCCGACGGGCGACGCCGATGAATTTGCCAATCGGGATGTGACAGGGCGGAAAGATCGACATTCCGCCCTTTTAAATTCCTGATGGTCTCGATGATGCTCTCTCCCAAATCGGGGCATTCCCCGCGGGATTCCATTCCCTGCATTTGTGCGATCGCGGGCAGAAACCAGGTATCATAATAGGCGTCGGATTGAATGTTCCCGTAGCGGACATTCCTCAGCCATTCCATGTCGTTCAATATGAGAACGCGGGCGCGTATCGAAGTGATGTTCTCGAGAAACGAGTTTGCCTTGATGGCAAAAGGGATCATGGTTCCAGGATAAAAATGACAAATTTCTCGCGGCGCAGATCTGTTCAGCCTGTCGCCGCTCTTGCGATAAAACACGATATCGCCGGGCTGCCCGCCATCGATGATGAAATTATCGCATAATATCGAAACATATTTCGCGATCATCACCCACCACATTTGTGTCTTGAATTTGGTGACGAAATACTCGGTCCAGCCGCCCTCCAGCACGGGCAATTCATATTGAAGATAAACCCAGTTTTTGAAGAAATCCGCGAACACGCCGGATTCGAAGGGGGCGAGATAGCGCAATATGTGGCACGTCTCCGCGTGCGGGTGCACCGCCTTGCCGGCGCTGTACTGCAGATAGAAATCCGTCGCCAGAAGCTTCAGGTCTCCACACCGGCCCAGAAACACTTCGTCGGCGATGAGAAACGGATAGATCAGGTCCGCCCACGGCACCCAAATTTTCTTTTTGAAGGGACACCCGGCGGCGGCATCGAACGAAGCCGTGCGCGCGGAGACCAGCAAATTCCTCAAGAAAGCTTCGTTCATCACGACATCGGGCCTGATCTTGAGGACCATGTCGTCGTCACCCACCGTCACCAGCGCTTGCCGCAATCCAAGCGTTTGCGGCGCCATGGAACTCGTCAATTCAGAGCCCGGCCCATGACCCATCCCCGGATCCGGTCGGGAAACCAGATCACATTTGTATTTATTGGCGAACAGCGAAACCGAGGGGTTGTCTCTCACCTCTTCGTTCCAGGTCGAAATGATGATGCGGGATATAAGACCTTCCGATCTGAGGTGACTAAGCGCGATCAGCGATTGCTCCATGAGCGCATC
>DATNFZ010000171.1:0-9494 GCA_035606155.1 Rhizomicrobium sp.
CGCCGCCGAAGCTGCCGCCGCCTCCGCCAAAGCCGCCGCCTCCGAACCCGCCGCCGCCAAAGCCACCCCCACCATAGCCACGGCCGCCAAAGCCGCCCATGAAGAGGAATGGCAAAAAGCCGAAGCCGCGAAAAACCCGGCCGAAGGCGATGGCGATGAAAAGAATGATCACCAGGATGGAAAGCGGATTTACCCCGCCGCCGGTATCTTGATTTTGCGATTGCTGGGCTGCCGCGGCGGCCTTGGCTTCGGCCTGGGAGGGATCGAGCGACAATTGCCGGACCAGCGCGTCCACGCCACCCTCGACTCCGCCGTTGAAATCGTTGGCGCGGAATTTCGGCAGCACCGCCTGCTGGATGATCACTTCCGACAAGGCATCGGTGAGGATCGGCTCCAGCCCATAACCCACCTCGATGCGGACGCGATGCTCGTTGGGGGCGACGATGAACAGCACGCCATTGTTGAGCTTGGCCTGGCCGATCCCCCAGGCCCGTCCCAACTGATAGCCATAATCGGCGATGTCATAGCCCTGGAGCGAAGGGAGCGTGACCACCACCAATTGGCGCGAGGTCTTGGCTTCCAGCGCCGCCAGTTTCTGGTCGAGATCGCCTTTGGTCTGGGCCGACAAGACATGCGCGTCGTCCACCACGCGCCCGGTGAGCGTGGGAAATTTTGGTGCCGCAATTGCCGGCGGCGCCAAAACCAGGAATGCGATCAGAACGGCGAAAAATCGTGCCACTAGGGATTCACGGGCGGCGGCGCAGGCTCGGTGGTGGTGTTGGGTTGCGTCTGGCCGTTGAAATTCACCACCGGCGCGCCCTGCGCGGTGGTGCTGGCGGCAAATTCCTGGGCCGGCTTTTGCGATTTGTACACGGTCGAAGCCCAGATCACGCCCGGAAAAGTGCGCAGCTCCGTGTTATAATCCTGCACCGCCGAATTATAGTCGCGGCGCGCGATCTCGATCCGGTTCTCGGTGCCTTCCAATTGCGCCTGAAGCGCCAGGAAATTCTGGTTGGATTTGAGGTCGGGATAATTCTCGCTGATCGCCATCAGCCGGCCCAACATGCCCGACAATTGATTCTGCGCCTGCTGGAAGCGTTGGAAAGCTTGCGGATCGGTAATGGTGGATGCATCCACGGACACGTGGGTCGCCTGGGCGCGCGCCTGGGTGACCTGGGTGAGCACGGTCCGCTCCTGCGTGGCATTGGCCTCGACTGTCGAGACCAGATTGGGAATCAGGTCGCTACGGCGCTGATAGGCGGCCTGCACATCGCCCCAGCGCGCCTTCACCGCCTCGTTCTTGGTGGGAATGGCATTGACGCCGCACCCCGCCAAAGTCAGCGAAAGGCCCAATACGGCAAGGAATTTGGGTAAAATTCCGGACATTTTCATGGGCGGACGCCCTCCTTAACCCGGGACAGAAGATGGGAAACCCCAAACGAACCGCAAGCGGGGTCAGCGAAATTTTTCCCTTGCTTTTAGGGGCTATTTGGAGGGCGCGTTCCTCACCACCGACGCTTTCACCGGCGCACCCTGATTCTTGGCATCGGACAGGATGGCGGCGCAATCGGCGTTCTTGGCAAGACCGGGATCGACAAAAGCCAGGATCGCCGCGAACGGCGAGAGGACGCCCAGGCCTGCCCCCAGCGCGCCCTGAACCAGGGCCGGCTTTTTGTCCACGCTGATTTGCGGCGCACTCAAGCTGCCCGAAACCTTGATGGGCGCGTTGAGATGCAGCAGTTGAAAATGCTTGGGCTTGCCCTGAAGCGACAGGTTCAAGGTTTCGTCGCGAAGATTGATGTCGCCATGCCCGTCCAGGCGCGTGGGCTCCGTGTCGAAGAGGATCTGCTGCGAATTGAGCACGCCGTTATTTGCGTGAAAACTCATCACCGCGCAGCGAATGTTGGTCTGCGACTGATCGCCGGAAAGCGAGAGCCCCAATGCCGAAAGCACATTGACGCCCATCCATTCCGCCAGGGATTTTTTCATCGCCCCCTGCGGCACCACCGCGGTGAACGTGCCATTGGCGCTGGACGCCACCTTGTGCACCGACGCACCCACGCCGCTCAACTGGGCCCGCGCCTCGACGGTGCCCGACAACGGCTTCTCGCTGCCCTTGATGAAATGCTCGATCGGGATGTCGGTGATCCGCGCATCCATTTTCGTCCGCGGCACGTCCTTGCGTGCATCGATGCTCACGGCGCCCGACAATTTGCCTTGGGTGAATGAGAAGGCCAGCGGCTTCAAGGTCATCATCCCGTTCTGGATGCTGATATGGGTGGAAAGGCCGCGCAGGGGGAAATCCCGGCTGACGATGGCGTCGGCGTCATAATCCACTTCGCCATTCACCTGGCGCAGCCTGGCGGTATGCAGCGTCGCGTCGGGCAACAGCATATGGCCGGTTTCCGCGGGCGTCTTGCCGCCCCGGAACAAAGGACCCAGATCGTCGAGATCCAGCACGCGCGAAGTCAGATGGCCCTTGAGATCGGGAACAGGGCCGGATGCATCCACGGTGATGGTGCCGCGCAAGTCCGATTTGCCGACCGCGCCGGCGAGGTCGCTGACGCTGTAGAACTTGCCGTCGCGCCTCAGCGTGCCGTTCAAATGATAGGGCGGCGTCGCCGGAAGCGGGATACCGGTGACGTCGTAAAGCCCGGACAGCGTCTTGCCCGTCGCCTCCACGCGGGCGCCCCACTGGCCAAGGTGGAACGGGTGGTCGATGCGGCCGTCGATGATGGCGTGGCTGGGGCCAACCTGGAGCTCAGCCTCGAACGCATAGGGCTTGCTCTCGTCCACATGGATCAAAGGTCCACCTTGGACGGTGGCGGTGAATTTCTCCCCGTTGAGCGTGCCGTCACCGTCGAGATGAAAGGCACTGCCTTTGCCGCCCGCTTTTTCTTCCGACGAGACGGCGCCCTGGAATTTGAGATGCCGGACCGCATCGTCGATCTCGACATGGCCGTCCTTCAGCAGGAAATTCTGGATCGGCGGAATCGTCAATCCGCTTCCATTATGATCCCAATTGGTGCGCCCATCGCTTAGCCTGACCAGCAGCAAGTCGGGATGATCGAGTTCCACCCGCGGCAGGATCAGATGCCCGAACAAGGCGGGCCAGAGCCGGAATTCGATCTCGGCATGGTCCAGGCGCGCGCCATGGGGCTGCGATGTCAGCCAGGACGGGTTGCCGATGGCGAGATCGTTCACGGCGATGTGCGGCTGCCGGCGGAACAGATCCACTTTGAGGTCGCCCCCGATGGCGATCGTCCGGCCATAGCGATGACTGAGATAGCTCGAGATCGGACCTCGCACGCTGTTCCAGTCCAGGAAATAAAGCGTGACGATAAGGGCAATCAGAAATGCCACCACCACGGTGATGGACCAGCGGAGAAACCCCGCCCAGGTGAAGTGGAAATCACGGAAATCGCCCACCACAAGGTCGTGCCAAATATGGTGCCACCGCGACGTTTCCGCGTGCCGTACCAAGGACATAGCGCCTCTCAGGAAAGCAAACGCGTAAGACACTGATTGCGCTTCACAAAAATTAGGAAACGCCGCGGAGTTCCCAAGCGTTGAAGCCCGGGCGCGTTAAAGGCACAAACAGGCGATGAAGCATCACCGGACGCCGCATCTCACAAAGATGCTCCGAGAAGGCTTTACCGCTTTCGTGGACGACAATGCGCTGACGCGGGGCGCGGCGATCGCTTTTTATGCGGTCACCGCCATCGCTCCGGTCCTGTTCGTGACCACCGCCATTGCCGGGCTGGTGCTGGGACCCAAGGCCGCCTCGGCCGCCGTGCATTACCAGTTGCTCAAGATGATGAGCCCGCAGAGCGCCGATCTGGTGCAGAACGCCATCATCCATGTGCGCGGCGTTCATCACAGCATCCAGGGCAGCCTGATCGGCCTGGTTGCCTTGATCATCACCACTTCGGGCGTTTTCACCGAAATGGAAGATGCGCTCAATGTGATCTGGAAGGCGCCGCGTCATGAATCCTATCTCTATCAGCTTCTGCGCGGACGGGTCTTGAGCCTTGGCCTGGTGGTGATGCTGGGCTTCCTCTTCATGATCTCGTTGGTGGTGGCCGCCGGCGTGGGCGTGGTCGGCCGGTTCCTCAATTACGACATGGCGCACAGCCCATTGGTGACCGGAGTGATCAACCCGGGCCTCTCCTTTGTGCTGATCTCGCTTTTGTTCGCGCTGATCTACAAGGTGATGCCCAACAAGGCGCTCTACTGGCGCGACGTGGTTCTGGGCGCGATGGGCACGGCGCTGCTGTTCCTGGCCGGCCAGGCCCTGATCTCGTTCTATGTCTCGCGTTTCCTGACCGCGAACATTTACGGCGCGGCGGGCGGCGTGATCGTGCTTCTGGTTTGGGGCTATTATTCGGCCCAGATATTCCTCCTGGGCGCCGAATTCACCAAAGTCTTCGCCCATCATTACGGCAGCCAACGCGACTAGGCTGAGAGTGGTTCAGGAAAAGTGTGCAGCAGGTTTCCGAGCGGCGCCGGAGCGCCAATAAAGAATTGGGCGCGTCCGCGCCCGGGGAACCGCGACAAAATAAAACTAAAGGTTGTTGGCCAAAAGATCGTGCGCTGCCGGTATGAACTGGGCCGACTGGCTCTCGGCCTGGCCGACATCGGCGACACTCATGGCCTGCTCCAGTTGCTTGGCACGGACCGCTGCTTCCATATCGCCGGCGCGGGCCGCGACCAGATACCATTTGAGCGCATGCTCGGGATTCTGCTTCACGCCGTCGCCCCGCTCGTACAGCACGGCGAGATCGAATTGCGAATCCTTGTAACCCTCAAGCGCGGCGCGATTGAACCAGGCCGCGGCGCGTTCGGGATTTTTGTCGGTGCCCTGGCCCTGGGCGTAGGCAATGGCGAGATTGTGCATCGCCTTGAGGTTGCCGCCCAGCGCCGAGGCCTCGAACCAGTGGAAGGCCTGGGCCGGATCGGCGGTGACGCCATCCCCCGCCTGGTAGAGGGCGCCAAGAAGATATTGCGCCATCGGATCGCCCCGTTCCGCCGCGGCCGAGGCCCAGCGGCCCGCCGCCTCATGGTCGGCGGCCCGGTGCTGGCCGCGCAGATAGGCATACGCCACCACGGTCTGATCGCGCGGATCGCCGCTGTCGGCCAGCGCAATCACGCGGCCAAAGGCCTGGGCGGTTTGACGATGGGTGATGGCGCCCGTGGTCTCGGAAGCGCCCGCAACCGTGCCCAGCGCCAGCGCGGTCACGCTCATGGCGGCGGCACAGCCCACAGCGGTCCATGCCATCCAGCGCGGCGCGGATTTGGCCTTGGCCGCTTGAGGGATATGAGGCTTGGCGGAATTGGCCGCGCGGCGCGCGTGCGCAAGAAAATCGCCCATGGGCTTTTGCTCGGCCGTTTCGGCGATGACGTTCGACGCGAGTTCGCCAGTGGAGACGGGCGTGGCGGGTGCGGGCTCATGCACCGGTTCGCGCTCAGCCGCGGGCTCATCTTGCGGCGCACTCACGCGCTTTTCATGGGCCGCAAGCTGTTCTTCCAGGAGCGCGATACGGCGAAGAAGGTCGCGTTCGGTTTTTTCCTGGCGGGCTTCGAGCTGGGATAGAGCGCGCTCGAACACCCTGAGCCGCCGCTCCAGCCAGGCGTCCACCGCGGGGGCAGCCTGCTCTGACGGTTCGTCCGCCAAAGGATTGATGATCCGTTCGAGTTGCGCCTTCGGCATCTGGCGCAAATCCTGTTCCTGGTTCTCCATGGCCTTCATAGCCCCATGATGCGGGTCAAGCCTAGAAGCCGGGACGTTACCAAACGCCCAATAAATCCTTCAAATTTAAGGAATTATTCAGCCGGCTGAGGACGTCTGGCAGGCTGCGGGCGGCCGGTCATCCGCATAAGGAGCAAAATGCCCGCGATCGTGGCCAGGTAGGCCGCGATTTGCCCCCCATCCGGGGCCTGGACATAGCCCACCAGGGTATGAAGCAGCCGGCCGGGGATGGAATCTTCCCTGAGCAGCCAGGACGTATCCCAGATCGTGCCGGTCCAGGCGTTGATGTAGCCGCCATTCTGGAGGAACAGCACCGCCTGCGCCGCCATGCCTGCCGCCAGGAGCGTGATCAGCCCCGACGTGACCTGGAACAATCGCCCTGCCGGAATGGTGAGCAGGCCGAGATACATCAGCGCGGAGACAGCCGCGCCCGCGGCCAATCCCAGCGCGCCACCGGCGAGAAGGCCGGCGTTGGAAACGCCGCCTTGGGCTGCGATGCCATAGAGGAACAGCACCACTTCGGAGCCTTCGCGCAACACCGCGACGCCTACCACCACACCCAGCGCCGCCAGAGTGCGCTTGCCGGTAACGACCTCATGGCCCGCGGCTTTCAGTTCGCGCGCCATTTCACGGCCATGGCTCGCCATCCAGACATTGTGCCAGGTGAGCATCATCACCGCCAAAATCAGGATCGATGCGTTGAACAATTCCTGGCCCGATCCCTGGAACAGGGATGCCAGGCCGCCAGCGAAGGCCGCGACCAGACAGGCGCCCAGCACGCCACCCAGGACACCCGTTGAAACCGCGAAATCGCGGCGCGGCACGCCTTGGGTCGCGGCCAGCACGATGCCCACGATCAGGCCGGCTTCGATTACTTCGCGGAAAACGATGAGCAACGCCGACAACATTATTTCGCCACCACCACGCCTTGCGCTGTCGAAGAATGATATTCGCCCATGAAAGGATAGCGGCCCGGCGCCAAGGCGCGGATGCGGACATTGCCGCTGGAATTGCCTGCCACCACTTTTTCCACCTGCAATGCGGTCGAGTCGAATTCCTCGGCGGTGGCGTCCTTGTTGGTGAGCGCGATCACGGCGGGCGTGTTGGCCTTCACATGAATCTCGGCGGGCGAGAATTTGTGGTTCTGCAAGGTGACCGGAATCGGCCCGTCGGCAAAAGCCGGCGTTGCGATCAGCATGGGCAGGAGGAAGAGAAGCGCGCGTTTCATTTGTTCTTGCTCGGATAGGCGAAGGTCCAGTTCACGGTAATGGGCTTCCACCAATCGGGCACACCCGACGCCTTGTCGGTGTGGCGGATGAAGCCATGCGAGGTGGGCGGCCAGATCGTGTAGGTGAGATGGTAGGTCCCCGGTCCCGCCATGTCGGTATTGTTGGCGTAATGCGGGCCGTCCTTGGCGGTCATGGGGAACAGGATGCCGGTCTTCTTGAAGACCTTGTCGCCATCCTTGGTCAGCTCGTAATGGATATCGAGATAGGGGATCCAGGAATCCTCGGCGAAGCCATGGCCCTCGTCCTTGGTGGCATGGACGTCGGCTTCCAGATGCACGCTGTCCTTCGCCATGCCCGCGCCCTGGGGCATGCGGTCCATCTCAACCCCGGTGAGGTAGTTGGGAACGATCTGCATCCCGTCCTTCACCACCGGCTCGCCGATATAGAATTCCTGCGCCGCCCACGCCTGAGCCATGACGCCCGGCACGCTGAGCAGCGAAAGAAAAGACAGGATCAGCAGAGGTCTGGGCACGGGCAGCGGTGAATAAGTTGCCAGGCGCTTATAACTGCAACTCATTCTCATGTACAGGCCGTACGCCGGGATTTCCGAAAAGTAAGGCCCAGTGGGGCTTTGGCGGGACGATCAGTCGGGGCGGAGCCCCCGGAGCAGAAACCGGGTGAGATTGTCGGCCAGCATCTTGCGGCATTGCTGGGAGCGGGCGCATTCCAGCGCCGCCTGGTGGAGCGCGCCCGCCACGGCCTGGCCGATGATGCCCACGTGATAAGAGGGGCAGGCCCGGCCCTGGGCGGCCGCGCCGCGGATGATCTCGCTCCATTCCTCGCCCCAGCGCGCGGTCAGCGGCACATCGCGCCCGCCTTCCGCGTCGATCACCGCAGCGTCGGTCATGGCCGTGCGCAGCACGCCGGGATGGCTGTCGGAATACTCGTAAATGGCATCGAGTGTGGCGGCGATTGCCTGTTCCAGGCTCTGGCCAGGATGGCGCGCGCCGCGGAGGTGGCTGTCCATCTCCTCGCGCGCTTCTTCCACGAAGGCCAGGAAACAGGCGCGTTTGTCGGAATAGTGGAGATAGAAAGTGCCATGGCCCAAACCCGCCTCACGCGCGATGTCCTGGGGGCGGGTCGCGTCATAGCCGCGCTCGACGAACAATTTGCGGGCGGCGTTTTTGATTTTCGAGAGGCTTTCGGGCTTGCGCCTGGTGCGGCTGGGTTCGCTGGAATTCGCCGTTGCGCTGCTCATGGCGGGCGACTTTCGGGATGCGAGGCCCTTTCGTCAACCAAGACGGCCAAGGTGCTCCCTTTGGTCGCACGCGTGTTCCCGGGACCCACGACCGCCTGGCCAAAAGGCGACAAGCGGGAAACAGGGAAAACCGGACCCCTTGTCCGTATTAGACCGTAGGCGGAGTTTCACAAAAGCCGAGGAAAATCAGTCCTTAAATGTTCCCGGCCCGGCACGCTTAATAACCTGTTAACGCTACGATGTTAGGGAATTTGAAGATTCCCGGGATTGGGGATGATGCATTTGAGGGACTTGTGGGGCTCACCGCGCACGACATGAGCGATATGGGCAGGCTCGCCCAGCTCGCGATGAATCCAAAGGACCGCGCCAGCCGCGAGGAGATCTATCTCGCGGTGGCGTCGCTTTATCGCATTCAGGGGGCGGAACTGAACGGCCGCGAGCGCGATCTCACGCGCGAGATTCTTCGCCGCCTCACCCGCGATGTGGAAATGGCGGTGCGCATCGCCTTGGCCGAAAGGCTGGCGGACGACATCACCGCCCCCCACGATCTCATCCTTTTGCTGGTCGATGACGCCATCGAAGTGGCGCGGCCCCTTATCCTGCGCAGCCCGCTTCTTTCCGAGCGCGACATGCGCAATGTGATCGCCAAAGCCGGCATGGATCACCAGGAGGCCGTGGCGACGCGTCCCCATATCGGCGTCGCAGTCACCGACGCGCTGGCTGAGTGCGAGGCCGAATCCGTGCTGGTCGCTCTGGTGCGCAATGCCACCGCGAAAATCTCCGATTCCGCTTATCGGGCACTGGTAGAGCGTTCGCGGGCCCTGACCGGGCTGCAGGAGCCGCTTCTGAAGCGTGCCGACCTGCCCGTCGAACTCGCCCGGCATATGAGCGCCTGGGTTTCCGACGCGCTCAAGTCCTATATCCAGGCCCGCTACAAAATGACGGCGGCGCGGATCGACAATGCGCTGACGGAAGCGGCCGAGATTCTCCAACGTCCCCCAGGCGCGCTGTCCGACCCGCCCGCCGACAGTGCCCACAAGCTGGTCGAAAAGCTCGCGGTATCGGGTGGGCTCAAGGCCGGCTTCCTGATGCGGGTCTTGAGTCAGGGACAGATCGACCTGTTCGAGCTTGCCTTCGCGCGTTTGCTGGAAGTGGATCTCACCCGCTTCCGCCAGCTGTTCTATGACGGCGGCGCGCGGATGGTGGCGCTGGCCTGCCGTGCTGGTGGAATCGACAAGGCCGCCTTTCCCACCGTGTT
>DATNFZ010000172.1:0-10120 GCA_035606155.1 Rhizomicrobium sp.
TGCTCAAGAAGCGCGACCTGTTGCTCTAGCCTTTGGCGGCGGCGATGACTGAAGCTGCCGCGGCGACCCGGTCATGTGAAATCTGCGGCAATCTCGACAGCCAGTCGCCCTGCGCCATCTGCCGCGACGGTCGCCGCGATCCGCATGTGATCTGCGTGGTGGAAGATGTGGCCGATCTCTGGGCGCTGGAGCGGGCCAGCGTGTTCCGCGGCCGTTATCATGTCCTGGGCGGGGCGCTGTCGGCGCTGGACGGCGTGACCCCGGAGCGGCTCAATATCGCCTCGCTGCTCGCGCGGGTGAAAGACGGCGCGGTCGAGGAAGTGGTGCTGGCGATGAACGCGACGGTCGAAGGCCAGACCACGGCGCACTATCTGATGGATTTGCTGGGCGACCTCAAAGTCACGCGCCTGGCCCATGGCATGCCGGTGGGCGGCGAACTCGATTACCTGGACGAAGGCACCCTCAGCGCCGCCTTCAAAGCCAGACGAGCTCTTTAGCTCAGAAGCGTTTTCGCGTCGGGCGGCGACAATTCCACCTTTTCGATCCGCTCGCCCCGGGCCACGATCTTGTCGGTGGAGACCGTGATGTCCTTCAGGTCGGCCTCTGTCTGGCTGAAATGGCGCTGAAGATTGGCCACCCGGTCGCCTAAGCGCTTCACATCGCCCACCAGCACACCCACTTCCTTGCGGATCAAATCGGCCTGCTCGCGCATGCGGACATCCTTCATCACCGTCTGCATGGTGTTGATCGCCAGCATCAGGATGTTGGGCGACACCACCATCACCTGGGCGCGATGCGCCTTCTGAAGCACATCGCTGAAACTGTCATGCAGCTCTGCATAGATGGATTCCGACGGCACGAACATGATGGCGGGCGTCTGCGTTTCACCGGGGATCAGATATTTGGTGGCAATGTCGCTCACATGCTTGGTCACGTCGGTGCGCACGCGAGCCGCCGCCGCCTTCTTCTCGTCGTCGGTGGTGGCGCGCCGCACCAATTCGAAGCATTCCAGGGGGAACTTGGCGTCGATCACCAGAAGCGCCTTGTTGCCGGGAATGCGGATCACGCAATCGGGCCGGTTGCGATTGGTGAGGGTGAACTGGAAGTCATAGAGGCTGGGTGGCAGGCCGTCGCGCACGATTTCTTCCATCTGGGTCTGGGCAAAAAGGCCGCGCGCCTGCTTGTTGGCCAGAATCTGCTGCAAGGTCACGACCTGACCCGAAAGCTCCGAGATATTCTTCTGCGCTTCGTCGATCACGGTGAGCCGCTCACCGATCCCGGCAATTGTGGCAGCGGTCTTGGCGGCGCTGTCGCTCAGGCTTTCGCCCAGCCGCTTGTCCAATGCTTCAAACCGTTCCGCGAGGTGGCGCTGAAGCTGCGCCTGCGATTCCAGCGTGGAACGGAACCGGCCTTCGATGGATCCCTGGCCGGAAAGCACGGCATCCAGCCGGGGATCGGGCTTGACCTTGCGTCCCGGCGCGAAGGCCAGAATCAGGGCCGCTACGACCACCGCGATTCCCAGCACAAAAATGGCAAATTCCATGCGCTTCTTGACCCTTACCCTGGCCTCGCCTATCTCACGGCCATGGCCATCCGTCCTATCCTTATCGCGCCCGATCCGGGGCTGAAAGCCGTCTCCACCGACGTCGAGAAGGTGGATGCCGAGATTCGCAAGCTGGCGGAAGACATGGCCGACAGCATGTATGCCGCCGACGGCATCGGCCTGGCCGCGGTTCAAATCGGCGTTCCCAAGCGGGTGATCGTGATGGATCTGGACCAGAAGGACGGCAAGAAGAATTGGCGCGTCTTCATCAATCCCAAAATCCTCTGGGCGTCGGATGAGATGGCCACTTTCGAGGAAGGCTGCTTGTCGGTGCCGGAAATCTGGGACGACGTGGAACGGCCGGCCCGGATCCGCGCCGAATATCTTGATCTCGACGGCAAACGGGTGGAGATGGAAGCCGACGGCATGTTGGCCACCTGCCTGCAGCATGAGATGGACCATCTTGAGGGCGTGCTGTTCATCGATCATCTCTCGCGGCTGAAGCGCGGCATGGCGCTGAAGAAGCTCGCCAAAGCCAAGAAGCTGGCGAGTTGATGGTCTCATGCTTCGACAGGCTCAGCATGAGGAGTTCTCTTCTGTCCTCACCCTGAGCTTGTCGAAGGGTGAGCCGCGATGACCCTGCGCCTGGCCTTTCTGGGCACGCCGGATTTCGCGGTGCCCACTTTGGCCGAACTGATCGCCCAGGGGCATGAGATCGCCGCCGTCTATTCCCAGCCGCCCCGTCCCAAAGGCCGTGGTCTGTCGCTCGAGAAAAGCGCGGTCCATCGCTTCGCGGAAACGGCAGGGCTTCACGTCCGCACACCCGATTCCCTGAAAGGCGCGGATGAGCAACAGGCCTTCGCGGCGCTGGAACTGGATGCGGCGGTGGTGGTGGCCTATGGCCTGATTTTGCCCAAACCGATTCTGGAAGCGCCCATGCTGGGCTGTTTCAATCTTCATGCCTCGCTGTTGCCGCGCTGGCGGGGCGCCGCCCCTATCCAGCGCGCCGTGATGGCGGGCGATACTGAGACCGGTGTGATGGTGATGCGGATGGACGAGGGACTGGACACCGGCGCGGTGCTGATGGCTGAAAAGGTGGCGATCGGGCGACAGACCGCGGGCGAGCTGAAGGACGGCCTGGCGCGGTTGGGCGCCGATTTGATGGTGCGGGCGATGAGTGCGCTGGAGCGCGGCGCGATCAGGGCCGAGCCCCAGACCGAGCGGGGCGTCACTTACGCCAAGAAGATCAACAAGGAGGAAGCCCGCATCGACTGGTCGAAAAGCGCGGGCGAGATCGATTGCCTGGTCCGGGGGCTTTCGCCGTCACCTGGCGCCTTCGGTGAAATCGAGGGCGAGCGGCTGAAGATTCTCTATGCCGAGCCCGTGGACGGCAAAGGCCCAGCCGGCGAACTGATCGACGGCGGTCTTACGGTCGCCTGCGGCGAAGGCGCGCTTCGATTGGTCAGAGTGCAGCGCTCCGGGGGCAAAGTGATGGCGGCCGAGGAATTGCTCAAAGGCTTTGCGCTTCCCAAAGGCACGCGTTTCAACTGATGCCGCGCTATCGTCTCATCTTGGAATATGACGGCCGGCCCTTTGTCGGCTGGCAGCGCCAAGACAATGGTCCTTCGGTGCAAGGCGCACTGGAAGAGGCGATCGAGAAATTTTCGAGCCTGCGCGTCACGGTGACGGGCGCGGGCCGCACCGATGCCGGCGTCCATGCCAAGGGCCAGGTGGCGCATTTCGACCTGGAAAGGGATTTTCCGCCAGACAAGGTGCGCGACGCCCTCAATCATTTTCTCAGGCCGGCGCCCGTGGTGGTGCTGGAGGCCAATGTCGCGGCGGATGATTTCCACGCCCGCTTTTCCGCCATCAAACGGCATTATCTCTATCGCATCCTCAATCGCCGCAGCCCGCCCGCGATCGACCAGGGCTTTGTCTGGCATGTGAGCGCGCCGCTGGACCATGCCGCCATGCACAAGGCGGCGCAGGCGCTGGTGGGCCAGCACGACTTCACCACCTTCCGCGCTGCCGAATGTCAGGCGAAGTCACCGGTCAAGACTCTCGACTGGCTGGCCGTATCGCAGCGGGGCGAGGAGATTCATGTCACGGCCATGGCGCGCTCTTTCCTGCATCATCAGGTCCGCTCTTTTGTCGGCAGCTTGAAGCTGGTCGGCGAAGGCAAATGGCGCGCGCGCGATCTGGCGGATGCCTTGGCAGCCCGCGACCGTAGCCGCTGCGGTCCCGTCGCACCTTCGGACGGACTTTGCCTGATGAAGGTAGATTACTGAGCCTTACACCGGCGGTTTCGCAAAATAGTCCGCCAGCAATTGCGCATAGATGTCAGTAAGTCTGGCGATCTCACTCAAGGCCACGCATTCGTCAGTCTTGTGCATGGTGGCGCCCACCAATCCCAGTTCGATCACTGGACAATGATCCTTGATGAAGCGCGCGTCGGAAATGCCGCCGCTGGTGGAAAAGACCGGCGCCTGGCCGGTGACGCGGGCCACCGTGTCGCTCACCAATTGGGTGAATTTGCCTGGCTGGGTGAGGAAAGACGTGCCGCTCACCGACTGGCGGAAATCGATGGTGGTGCCGGTTTCCTTGGCGATGCGATCCGCCCGGTCGATCGCCCAACCCAACAGACTTTCCGGCGTGTGCTTGTCATTGAAACGGATATTAAAGGCGGCGCGCGCCTCGGCGGGAATCACATTGGTGGCGGGATTTCCCACATCCATGCTGGTGAAGGCCAAGGTCGAAGGATCGAAATGGGCATTGCCCTTGTCCAGAGGCTGGGCGCTCAACTGGGTCACCAGCGACGCCAGCGCGGGAATCGGATTGACCGCTTTTTGCGGATAACCCACATGGCCCTGGCTACCTCGCACGGTCACCTGGAAATTGATCGAGCCGCGCCGGCCGATTTTCAAGGTGTCGCCGGCATGAGCCACGCTGGTGGGTTCGCCCACCACACAATGATCGATGCGCTCGCCGCGCGCTTCCAGCCAGGCCATCAATTTGGCTGTGCCGTTGATGGCGGGGCCTTCCTCGTCGCCCGTGATCAAAAGACTGACCGAGCCCTTGGGCGGGCCATTCTGGAGCAGGCGCGCGGCGGCGGCGACAAACGCTGCCAGCGCCGATTTCATGTCGGCGGCGCCCCGGCCATAGAGAACCTCGTCCATAATGATGGGCGAGAAAGGATCGCGCGCCCAGCCTTCGCCCGGCGGCACCACGTCGCTATGGCCGGCAAAACAGAAATGCGGCGCTTGCGTGCCCAGTCGCGCATAGAGATTCTCTACCACGGGTGTGCCCTTCTCTTCGAAACGCAAACGGTGGCAGAAGAAGCCCAAAGATTGCAGCGCCGCCTCCAGCACGTCCAGCGCGCCACCATCGGCTGGCGTCACCGAACGGCAGCGGATCAAATCCTGGGCGAGGGCGACCGGGTCAATCATCAGGTGCGCAGCAATTCGTTGATGGAAGTCTTGGCGCGGGTCTTCTCGTCCACCCGCTTGACGATCACGGCACAATAGAGCGACGGGGAGTTTTTATTTTGGCCTCCGTCTTCGCTGCGGCCAGTCCCTGACGGCAACGCACCCGGCACCACCACCGAATAGGGCGGCACCTTGCCCATGAAGATTTCCCCACTGGTGCGGTCCACGATCTTGGTCGAACCGGACAGGAAGACACCCATCGAGAGCACGCTGCCTTCGCCCACAATCACGCCTTCGGCCACTTCGGCACGGGCGCCGATGAAGCAATTGTCTTCGATGATGGTGGGCCCCGCCTGGAGCGGCTCCAGCACGCCGCCCAATCCCGCCCCGCCGGAGATATGACAATGCGTCCCGACTTGCGCGCAGGACCCCACCGTCGCCCAGGTATCGATCATGGTCGCTTCGCCCACCCGTGCGCCCACATTGACGAAGCTGGGCATCAAGACCACACCCTTGGCGATGAAAGCCGAGCGGCGCACGATCGCACCCGGCACGGCGCGGAAACCGGCGGTGCGGAAATGGGCTTCGTCCCAGCCCAGGAATTTCGAGTCGACCTTGTCCCACCACACCGCTTCGCCCGGCGCGCCGGAAATGATCTTCATGTCATTGAGGCGGAAGGACAGCAGTACCGCCTTCTTCAGCCATTGATGGACGATCCATTCGCCGTCCTTCTTTTCGGCGACGCGGAACGAGCCATTGTCCAGGCCTTCCAGCACGGCTTCCACGGCGTCGCGCGCCTCACCCTTGGTGGCCGGGCCAAGATTATCGCGTCCGTCCCAGGCGCTTTCGATCGCCCGCGCCAACTCAGTGTTCATTTCAAGTCCCGATGCGGTTGAGAAAATCACTCAGGTCGCGAATTTCATGGTCGATATGCGTGGCTGACGCAACCGGAAAATCGGGTCCCTGCCTGGACCAGTCGCTTTGGCAATTGAGCCAGACCGTGGTCATGCCCATCTCGTGCGGCACCACCAGATTGCGGGCGATATCGTCGAACATGGCGGCGGCGGCAGGGTCGAGGCCCGCTTGGGCCACCACCGCGTCATAGGCTCGCCGCCCCGGCTTGGGGACAAAACCGATGGTGCGGATGTCCCAGATCTGGTCGAACAGGTGGCGCATGCCCAGCCGTTCCAGAATTCGGGCGGCATGGTTGCGGCAACCATTGGTGAAAACGAACCGCCGCCCTTTGAGCCGCGCCAAGGCCTCGCCCATCAAGGGATCGGGATGGAGGTCCGACAGATCCAGATCATGCACGAAAGCCAGATAGGGCTCGGGATCGATGCGATGGACGGCAATCAGGCCCGCGAGCGTGGTGCCATGATCGCGGTAGAGCTGTTTCTGCACGGCCCGCGCGCTGTCACGATCCAGCGAGAGAAGCTCGGCCACGAAAGATGTCATCCGGCCGTCGATCTGGGCGAAGACGCCATTGTCGGCATGGTAAAGCGTATTATCCAGATCAAATATCCAGTCCCGCACATGCGCAAAATCGGCAGCTTTTACGGGCGTCGCGGATGGCGATATTTGATTCATATGCGAACCATGGCCTTGAGCCCGCGATCACGCAAGCTGCGTTAACCATGGCTGTTTAGGGTCCTTAAAGGCATCTCCCACGACAATCGGCGCGGGAGACCGACAAATGCAAAAAGCTTTGAGCGGCGCGACCTCGCAAAAGGCGGAGGTGAAGCGCCTTGACCCGCGCGCCGCACTGAAGATTCTAGAAGAACGTGCCCGCGGGCACGACGATGCCGCCATTCGTGACGCCGATCTGGGCGAAGCCTTGTTCGAATATCTGGCCGAACATGGTGCGTCAAAAACCCGCCAGGCCGTCGCCGGCAACAAGGCGGTTCCCGCCCATGTCAACCGGGTCCTGGCCGACGACGCGGCCGAAGATGTGCGCGCCGAACTGGCGGTCAAGATCGCCCGGCTGATGCCCGGGCTGGAAGCGCGCGAGAACGAAGAGACGGTGGCGCTCACCATCGCCACACTGGAAGTCCTGGCCAAGGACAGCGCCGTCAAGGTGCGCTCCATCCTGGCCGAAGAAATCAAGCATATGGACTGCATCCCCCACGACGTCGCGCTTCGCCTGGCGCATGACCTGGAGGAGATCGTAGCCACGCCGATCCTGGAATATTCGCCGCTGCTCTCCGACGCCGACCTGATCGAAGTGATCGCCGCCGGCAAGGTGCAGAAAGCCCTCTCCGCCATCGGGCGCAGAAAGCCCTTGAGTGACAAGGTGAGCGACGCGCTGGTGCAATCGCTGGACGTGCCGGCGGTGGCGGCGCTCCTGGTCAATGGCGACGCCAAGATCCGCAAGGAGACGATGGACCGCATCGTCGAGGAAGCCGAGCAGTTCGACAGTTGGCATGAGCCCTTGGTGCTGCGTGCCGACCTTTCGGCCCGCGCCATTCGCCGCATCGCCAATTTCGTGGGCGCGGCCCTGATCGAATTGCTGTCAAAGCGGGAAGATCTGAGCCCGGAGACCCAGACCCATCTCGCCAAGCGGCTGAAAGCGCGCCTGGAACAGGATCAGCCGCCAAAGGCCGAGGCCGAAGGCGCCGCCCAGGCGGTGGCCAAGGCCAAGGAAGCGCGCGCGCTGGACGATTCCTTTGTCGAGAACGCGGCGCTGGCGGGACGGCGCGAAACGGTGATCCTGGCCCTGGCGGAACTCTCGCGGGTGCCGGAATCCACCGTGCGCAAGATCATGGGCCAGCACAGCGCCAAGCCGCTGGTGGCTCTGGTGTGGCATGCCCATCTCAGCATGCGCACGGCGTTCCGCATCCAGACCTCGGTGATGAAGCTCCCCGGCCATGAGTTGCTGCCGGCCCGCGGCGGCGTCCATTTTCCGCTCAGCAAGGAAGAGATGCGCTGGCATCTCTCCTATTTCGACGTCGCTGCCTGAGAGGCAATCCCGCTCGCGTTGACATGGATGACGCGCCCGGCCACGCCGGCCGTCGATGTGCGGGCAAAGCCGGCCTGGGCATAGCCATGCTGGCGGCATTGCGCCCGCCCCTTGATCTCGAATTGCTGGGTGGCGATGCAGAATTGATCGGGCCCTGAAACCAGGGTGGGACCACCCGGCCGGTCCACCAGCAACCAGACCGACGATTCCTTCAGCGGCGCGGTGATCAGGCGCGCGCAGGCGCCACCTGCGACCCGCCACCAGCCGCGGCTCACTACGCCGCCTGCCATTTCCGCGATGGCGACGGCCACATCGCTCTTGTCGTCATTGCAGACCGTATAGCCTTGGGGCGCGCCGCCGCGCTTTTCCGCCTGGCTTTCCAGACCCGCGAACAATTCGGCATTTCCCGCCCGGTCGGGGAAATGCATCTTCTTGCGGAAATCATTGAGCGCGGTCTCGGTCGGTTTGCCGGGCTTGGCGTCGATCGCGCCAATCCGGTAGCCATTTTCCTTGAGGAGGCGTTTGACGCCTGCCAGTTGCGCCGCCTCCAAAGTGGGAAAGGCTGGCTGCTCGTCGAAGGTCATGGTCCAATCGGGTTTGTTGTGGGTATCGATGGCCGCAAACGGCACCGCGAAGAGAGTGCCGCCGGTGCAATAGGGCGCGGTGACGTTCTGATGCAGAGTAAAATCGCCTTCCTGCACACAGGAAGGGAAATTTCCGCCCCAGGCGCGCTGCGGCCCCGAATAGGCCAGCGACGAGCGGGCATAGACCAGATAACTCTGCGCGGTGAGTTTTTCGGGCAGCGCGGTCTGGCAATCGCCGGGCGCGATGCGGACCCAGCCATGGGTGGCCGAGCCGGGGCTCACCACCGAAGAGGTGGCGGCATAGAGAATGTAGCTGGTGCGGTTGCAAAGCTTGAGCGCGGCCTGGGCAGGCGAAGCGAACGCCATCAGCGCCAGCACCACCAGCCATGCCCATTGGCGCTTCATCCGGCAGTGATCAGCGTTCCCGCGCCATGCTCGGTGAACAATTCGAGCAGGAGCACATGGGGAATGCGCCCATCGAGGATGACCGCGGCGCGCACGCCGGATTCCACCGCGGCGACGGCGGTCTTGATCTTGGGGATCATGCCGCCGGAAATGGTGCCGTTGGCGATCAAGGCGCGGGCCTCGCTGGCGGTAAGGCGCGAGATCAATTTCTTTTCCTGGTCCAGCACGCCTTCCACATCGGTGAGCAGGATCAAACGCTCGGCCTTGACCGCGCCGGCTACCGCGCCGGCCACCGTATCGGCATTGATGTTGTAGGTTTCGCCTTTGGGACCCACGCCGATGGGCGCGATCACGGGAATGATCTCGGACTTCAACATGGTGTGAAGCACTTCGGGATTGACGCTTTGCGGTTCGCCGACAAAGCCCAGGTCCCGGACCATTGTCTGTCCGGTGGCGGCATCGGTCTTCTCCAACTCAAGCTTTCTGGCCATGACCAGATTGCCGTCCTTGCCGGAAAGGCCCACTGCACGCCCGCCTGCCGCGTTGATGGAGGTGACGATCTGCTTGTTGATCGAGCCGGTCAGCACCATCTCGACCACTTCCACCGCCGCCTTGTCGGTGACGCGCAAGCCGTCGATGAAGCTCGATTGAATGTCCAGCTTCTTCAGCATGGCGCCGATCTGGGGACCGCCGCCATGCACCACCACGGGATCGATGCCGGTCTGTTTCATCAGGACGATATCCTGGCTGAAATCGGAGGTCGCCAGGCCGGTCATGGCGTTGCCGCCATATTTCACCACGATGGTCTTCTGGTCGTATTTGAGGATGAAAGGCAGGGCTTCGACCAGGACGCGGCCGGTCTGGCGCCAGCGCGCCATCAGCCTGAGATTTTTCTCTTCGCTCTCGTCCGCCATCTTGGGATGAATCCCGGAAACCGGCGCCTTATACTGGTCCTGCTCTCTGCCCTCAAGCGGCGGCCAGAGCAGCGATGCTGTTCCTTAGCGCCGGTATTCCCTGGCCGGTGTTCGATGAGGTCAGGTGAATTTCCTGCAAGGCGGCAGTGTGCCTGGCGGCTTCTTTCTCCGCTTCGGCAAGTGCCCCTTCGCCGTCCTTGGGCTTGAACTCGTCGGCCTTGGTGAGCACCAGGCCGTAGGAAACCGCCGCGCCGTCCAGCAATTCCATCACCGCCAGGTCGGTGTCCATCACG
>DATNFZ010000173.1:0-22638 GCA_035606155.1 Rhizomicrobium sp.
CGGGAAAAATCCTTCTCACCCTGATCGGACTTTTCACCGGCGCCTCGATCGGCCGCGAGGGCCCCACCGTCCAGGTGGGCGCCTCGATCATGCTGATGGCGGCGAAGCTGGGCGGCATGGGGCGCGAGCGGGGATTGATCCTGGCGGGTGCGGCGGCCGGCGTGGCGGCGGCGTTCAACACGCCCTTGGCCGGCATCGTCTTCGCCATCGAGGAGATGAGCCGCGCCTTCGAAAGCCGCACCAGCGGCCTGGTGCTGATGGCGGTAATCCTGGCCGGCCTCGCTTCGCTGGCGATGGTGGGCGATTACAGTTATTTCGGCCATTCCACTTCGACGCTTTCGGGCGCGGCGGATTGGCTGGCGGTTCCTCTTTGCGGCGTGGCGGGCGGGCTTCTGGGCGCGGCGTTTTCGGCCTTGGTGGTGAACGTCTCCCGCTGGCTGAAAGACTGGATTGCGCCCCAACCCATGCGGCGCTCGCTGGCCTGGGCGTTTGCGTGTGGCGTCACGGTGGCCTTGTGCGGTCTTCTCAGTCACGGCGCCACTTACGGCACCGGCTATATCCCGGCCCGCGCCGCCGTCAAGGGCCACGCTTTGGCGATGAGTTTCGCGCCCTTGAAATTCATCGCCAACACCGCCTCGACGCTCTCTGGCATCCCCGGCGGGTTGTTTTCGCCTTCCTTGTCGGTGGGGGCGGGCCTTGGCAGCCTCATCGCCCGGCTGCTCCACGCCCATGCCGCGGGCGCGATTGCACTAATCGGCATGACCGCCTATTTCGCCGGCGTGGTGCAGGCGCCCATCACCGCCTTCGTGATCGTGGAGGAAATGTCGGATGCGGGCGCCATGGTGATCCCGCTGATGATGGCGGCCGTGATCGGCTATAGCGTGAGCCGGCTGTTCCAGCGCGAGTCCATCTATCACGCGCTTTCGCGGAACTTTCTTCCGGCGGAGTCCTGAACCGCGCGCTCAGATGTCAGGCGTCCGAGCGGCGCGGAGGCTTTGCGGTCACGGTGCGCCGCGCCGCGGCCATCTTGCCGCACAATTGCCTGGCCAAGGCGCGGCCATGAAACTGGGCGAGATCGGCCAGGGGCACACCGTCGCCCATCAGGGCCGAACAGAGTTCGTTGATGCTCGTCACTTCACCGCTCTCGGCAAGATTGAAGGCGCGTTCCAGCAGTTCCTGATTTCCCACCCGCTCCTCGCATTGTGTTGGCATCGTGACGTGAATTTGCCAACGCGGTGGCGCGCGAGACGATCCGTGCAAGGACAGATTCGTGGGCGAAGGATCGCCGCACGGCCTGTTTGCCGCCGCCGTCGGTACCAATATGCACGCCCGAAGGCGTGGCCGCGTCGGCTATTCGCCCGCCGCGAAGAATTGCAGGCGTTCCTCCGCCAGCCGCTCCCAGATGTGCGCCAACTGGAAATATTGCTCCCGGATCGCATCGGCCGCGCTATTCAGCGCCAGCTCCCGGCATTCCCTGGCTCGGTTCCGAAATTCGTGGACTTTGTCCATGACGGCGACTGTTGAACACCCGACGCATAAATGCAGCAAAGTGAGTAACGTTCCGGCGCGGCGCAATTTTCGCGACTATTGAACCCGCGGTGTCGGCGTGCTCTGGGGCTCGTTCATACATTGGGCGATCGCAGCGGAAAGCGCCTTCACCTCGAAGGGTTTTTCCAGGACCACGCCGTTGCCCCATTCCTCGCCGAGGCCGCGCCGCCCGTAACCGGTGGCCAGGATGAAGGGGATGCCCTTGGCGTGAAAATCGCAGGTCAGGGGGTGAGAGCTTTGCCGGCCCAGATTCACGTCCAGGATCGCCAGGTCGATCTCGCGCCGCGACGCCTCGGCCCGCGCATCCTCGATGTTCGCCGCCTGGGCCACCATGGCGTGGCCGAGTTCGGCCAGCATGTCTTCCAGCAGCATGGCGATAATGCCTTCGTCTTCGACAACCAGCACTTTCAAGCCCATCGTCTCTCTTTCTTTTGCTTTGTAAACGCCCACAACGCGCAACGCGGAAAGGCCTTATCGGTTCCCATACGGCTCACAGTCATAAGGTGTGATATTCCGTCAGCCGGCACATGCCCTCATGATGACAGTGGATACGCGCGCGCCACACCACCGTGCGTGACAAAACGTCTCTCTTTCCACGGAAAGCGCGGCTTCGACTGTATCGAAGTTTGTCCGCGACTTCACTCGCCAAATTTTAAGAAGCTGGCACCGTTCCTCACGCGTCATCTTTGACGGCACCTTGGCTGGAAAAAGCGTTCCGCCTGTGGTCTTTGCTCGCCCGAGTTGAGCTCTTTCAAGGTTTTACCGTGCCGGAATCCCGCATACGCCGCGTCGCCCATCTGATGCACGAAGCCTATGGCTCGCGCGCCACCGAGGAAGCGCTCTCCCGCGCCATCGAGCATCGCTCGGAAGGCGACGAGATCGGCTTCGATGTCTGGAGTTCGGTAGCGGTCGCCATTGGCCAGGACACGGTCGGGCCTTAAGCCACTCGAATTAGCTGTTGCCGGCGCGCGCCGCCATCCGGATCAGAAGATCGAGCCGTTTGAGCTCGAACGGCTTGGCCAGCACATGCGCCACGCCCAGTTTGGCGGCCACGCTCAGCAAATGCCCATTGCCCGAAATCGCGATGATCCGCGCGGCCGGGTTGATCGCCTTGAGCTTTCGGAACGTGTCGAACATATCCACCTCCGGCATCACAATGTCCGCCACCACCACGTCCGGCTCCAGAAGCTCCATCAGCCTGGCCGCATCGGCGCCGACCGCCGAGCTTTTGACTTCGTGTCCCATCAGGCGAAGGCCGTCTTCCACCGCCGTAAGCAAATGCGCGTTGTCGTCGATCAACAGCACCCGATAGCCGGTGGGCCGATGGCCGGCCGGGTTCGCGGCTTTCTTGGGGATCATCTGGCGCAAAATTCAGGCCTTGGAGTCGCCCATGACGGGCAGGCGGCTTAGAAGCATTGCATAACCGTTCGCCACTTGCTTCCACCCCTCGATGGTTTCCGGATCGGTGGCATTGGCCGCCGCCTCTTCCGCCGCCTTGATTCGCTGACGATAATACTCGCGGCGCCCTTCGATTTCGGCAGTCATTCGCGCCCCCGTGGCCGGACAAACTAGCGCAAGGGCGGTTGCATCACAAATCGCCGATCACACGCCAGGGCTGTGCACGCCGCCCGTTTCGCGCGTATGAAATTGGTCGTGATATTCCGTCGTGCACAGCGCCGCGACCTTCTGGATCCCCGCTTTCGGCTTTTTCCAAGTCGCTGCGCTCCCAAGAAAAGCTGGGCGCTTTTCATCAAATTTAAAGGGGTCCCGGACTAGCCTCCGCGGCGTTGGGTTAAATGATGGAGGGGCTCGTCAGATGGCTTCCCGTATCCTGGTAATCGACGACAATGCGGGCATTGTCGAAATCATCCGGCGTGCGCTGGAGATGGCCGGCCACGAGGTGAAGACCAGTCTCCATGGCCGCGACACGCTCGAGCTGTTCGACAGTTTCGATCCGCAATTGATCATCACCGACATCATCCTGCCCGACACGGATTCCATCGACACGATCGTGGAATGCCGGAAGCGCAAACCCCAGACCAAGATCATCGCCATTTCCGGCAACGGCCATCTTTTGAGCGTGGCGGAAAAACACGGCGTGGATCACATCCTGCCCAAACCGTTCGGCCCTGGCCAGATCAATGCTCTGGTCGCTAGCGCTTTGAATTAGTTTCCCCCCATCTGTCCGCCAACGCGGGCAAGCCCGCAGGCGGACATCTTTCCCCGCCAGTCGCTTCGCGACGCGGGGGAAGAAAGCCTGGGCCAAGACGCACCATCCAAGAGCTGACCCCTCCGGGCTCGGGACCAAGACGCACCAATCGCGATTTAGATTACCGGCACCGCCGCGACGCCGGAAATGACGAGGCCGCGCACCCCGGCGTCGAAATTTATCCAATATCCGCCAATGGTCGCGGTGCAACCGCCGCCAGCGCCTTCGCCGCCATCAACGCACCACATGCCGGAAATCGCTGGATGCCGGTTAAAGGTTTGCTCGCGCAGAGCCGTTCTCGTTTGCAGGTCCGCGATATTGGCAAAGGCGCGGCCGAAGGCCTCGGGCGAGGCTGATGCGTCACGCCAGAACGCGCCAAAGCTTCCGAGCAATCCGTCGGTGACATGCTTGGCTTGGAAATACCGCACATCGTTGATCGGCGGACAGGTTTCGCCATCGCGGGATTCGATGTAGGCGAAGGAATTTTGCCACGGCGTGTACTGGCGCGCAGCCCATTCACGCGGCGGCAACGGCTCCCAATTCTGAAGTTCGAGCCTCTCACGCGGCGTTACGGGGTCTCTCACCGGCATGGTGAAGCGGCTTTCGGCGGTTCGGGGAAACATCTCCCGTTCGGAGAAGCGGCACACGCCTTGGCCTGCATCCGCCGGGGCGCGGACGAAATAATGCGCATGGCCTTCATGGTCGTCGCAGGCGCGCACGACCAGGCTCGCGCCATGACCCGCGAACACCTCCGCCACATGCGGCGGCATATCCGGGCTCGACGCCATGTAGAATGTGTCCGTTCCTTTGCATTGCAGCCAGACCGGCGAATCCGGAGGCCCCACGGGGCCCATGACCTGGGCCTGGGCAGGAAGCATTGCGCAGAAAGTCACGGCCAAAGCGGTGAGAAACAGTTTCTTCATGCTGGTCGCACCGGAGGATGCAAAAGGCTAGTATGGGCCGTTCCGCGCCGCAACTTGTGAGCCGGCCGGGCAAGGAGCGCGCCGGTCTGGAGACGTTCCCCGCGCTGGAGCGTTTTCTTCACCGTGGAGCAAGGATGGAGCAATGCCATGGGAACCCGTGGGACCAACAGGCGGGATTTCCGGACTTTTCTGATCGCTGCGGCCTTGGCGGTGACGCTCGCGGGCTGCGCCAGCACCCAAGATCTGATCGGCCAGCAGGAAGACCAGCTTTCCGCCGCGGGCTTCGTCCAGCGGCCGGCCAACAGCCCCGAGCGCGAGGCCATGCTGAAGCGCCTGCCGCCCAACCAGTTCGTGCGGCGCGTCAATGGCGACGAGGTCACGTATGTCTATGGCGATCCGGTGGTGTGCAATTGCCTCTATGTCGGCACGCAGCAGGCTTATGGCCAATATGTGCGCTATGTGCAGGCCAAGCGCCTGGTCAATGAACAGCGCCAGGCCGCGATGATGTTCAACGATCCCGCCTGGAATTGGGGCGCCTGGGGTCCCTGGGGACCGCGCTACGGATTCCATACCGGATTCGGTTGGTGAACAATTTTTCTTTGACCCCCTCTGCCTACGCACGCTCAAGAGCGTACTACGGCATCTCCCCCTCCAGCGCGCTTCGCGCGCGAGGGGGAGCCGGGCCTGGCCAAGACGCACCAATTTCGGCGCGCGCGAATAGTTCGGATTTTCTCCATGGGCGGGCTTGACCCGCACATCCAGCTTAACAAGCGAGGCAAGCGTAAGTCGTCGCGCCAAGAGCAAAGCTGCGTAGGCCGGACGGGCTAGTTTGGAGACGTTGGCAGCGCCGCCGTAATCGTGCAGCACACCCCGGATGCGGGAAATTCCAGCCGCGCCGTTCCGTCCAGGTCACGGATGAGAATCTGGAGCAACCGGCTGCCAAACCCCTTTTGCCTGGGCTCGGCGACCGCCGGGCCATCGCTTTCTTCCCAATCGAGCCTGAGCACGCCTTTGTCGTTTTTCCACGCCACCCGCACATGGCCCCGGGCGCCCGACAGCGCGCCATATTTGGTGGCGTTGGTGGCAAGTTCGTGCAGCGTCAAGGACAGCGCCAGCGCATGCTTGGGCGGAAGCTCGACCGGCTCGCCCGCGATGGTGACCCGCGCTTGCGAAAATGCGTCCAGCGCGCGGGCCACGATCTCGCCCAGGTCCGCGCTCACCCAACTCTTCGCGGTGAGAAGATCGTGCGCGTGCGCCATGGCGATGATGCGCCGGTCCAAGGCCTCGCGCGCCGAGGCCAGGTCCGAAGCCGAGCGCAAGGTCTGGGCGGTGATGGCCTGGACCGTGGCCAGCGTGTTCTTGACCCGGTGGTTCAGTTCGTTGATCAGCAGCCGCTGCATCTCGCCCGCCTTCTTGAGCTCGCTCAAGTCGCGGCTGGCGCCGGCGATCGCCACCGGTTTGCGCGCAGCGCCTTCCCCCTCGAACTCGACCAGGCCCCAGGCGCTCAGCCAGCGCCAGCTTCCGTCGCCCTGCTTGACGCGGTATTCCACCTCGTAGCGTCCGTCGCCTTTAGGATCGAGCGCCTTTTTCACCCGCGACCACATCAGGTCCATGTCGCCGGGATGGAATTTCGCCTTCACGCCCTCTTCGTCATGGAGAAAGCGCGCCTCGCTCAATCCATAGAGCGCCTGCGCGTTCTCGTCATAGACGCAGATATTGTCGGCGATGGTGTAGCGCCAGGTCCCCATCCGCGAGGCGACCATCGCCAGGTCGAAGGTGCGGCTCTGGCGCGTCAGCGCCTGGCGCATCTCATGCTCCTGGGTGATATCCTGGAAGCAGTTGATCGCGCCCAGAAGATGGCCCTGGGCGTCCTTCAGCGAAGCGACGTCGCATCGGGCGACCCAGCGTTTGCCGTCGGGGTTGATGACAATCGCCTCGGCGCCCTTGGTGGCCTCGCCATGAAGCACCGTACGCGCCATGGGCGTGCGGTCGGGCGGGATGAAATAGCCGTCCAGGCTTTCCAGCCGGAACGACCCGCAGAAAAGTTGCGCGGAGTCGAGCAGGCGGGGCGCGCGGCCCCACAATTCGGTCGCCTTGCGGTTGACCCGCAGGATCAGTCCCTGCGCGTCGCAGGCACAGACCCCGATGGGCAGCGCATCGAGCAGGGTTTGTTCCAAATTCGGCATGGCTGCCGGCAACTGGTGTGGCGGCGGCGGGATCAGGGGTTCGGCAATGGCGGACGCGGAGGACATTGGCGCGCTTTCTTGAGGGGCAAGCCTAACGCATTTATTTCAAAAGGACACGCGATAGCCGCAATATGAAAATGTACGCATGGCGCGTCTTGGCCGGGTCAGGAACATGACATCCGCTCGATCGCGCGGTGAAGTTCATCCTGGGTGAAAGGCTTCTTCAGCCGCCCCACCCTGGAATCGAGATTGGCGGGCGCCTCGGCAAAGCCGGTGGCCAGGATCGCCGGCACCGGCGGGCGCGCGCGGCTGGCTGCTTCCACCAATTGCGCGCCCGTCATCTTGGGCATCACCTGGTCGGTGATCAGAAGGTCCACCTTGCCTTCGCTCAGCACATTCAGAGCCGCCTGCCCGGAACTTGCCTCCAGCACGGTGTGGCCCAGGTCGCGCAGCATCTCGGCGGTGTTGAACAGGACCAGGTGATCGTCGTCCACCGCCAGGATGGTGAGCTTCCTGCCATGCTTCAGGCCGGCGCCGCTCACCGGCCGCGCGAACGAAGGCATGTTCTCGCCCGCCACGCGCAGCCACATCTCGGCCGTGGTGCCTTGTCCTTTCCGGCTCGCAAGGACAAACTTGCCGCCCAGTTGCTCGGTCATGCCTTGCACCATGGAAAGGCCAAGGCCCGTGCCCTTGCCCACGCCCTTGGTGGTGAAGAAAGGCTCGGCGGCGCGCGCCAGCGTCTCCTCGTCCATGCCGACGCCGGTATCGCTCACCGACAGCCGCACATAGCGGCCCCGCGGCAGGCCCACCTCGTTGCCCAGGGCCAGCGCCACTTCGTCGGCCGCGATCGTCACCGTGCCGCCATCCGGCATGGCATCGCGCGCATTGACCGACAGATTGAGAATGGCCAGCGACAACTGGTTCTCGTCGGCGATCACTGGCGAAATGCCCGGCGCCATCTTCAATTCCACCGCCGCGTTGGCGCCCAACGATGCGGTGAGCAATTCCTTCATGCCGGTGAGGAGGCCGGGAAGCGGCACCGCGCCCGCCGCCATTTCCTGGCGCCGCGCAAAGGCCAGCATCCGTTGGGTGAGCGAGGCGCCGCGCTGGGCCCCCAGCATGGCGTTGTCCAAAAGCCGCTTCATCGCCCGATCGCCGGGCAGGCGCTTCTTGAGCAGCTCCAGGCTTCCCAACACCGCCATAAACAGATTGTTGAAATCATGCGCCTCACCGCCGGTGAGCTGGCCGATCGCTTCCATCTTCTGGGTCTGGATCAGGGCCTCGCGCGTGCGCTCCAAGGCTTGCTGCGCCTCTTTGCGCTCGGTCAGGTCGCGGGTGATCTTGGCGAAGCCGGTGAGTTTACCTTGGGCATCGCGAATGGGATCGATCACCACAAAGGCCCAGAAGCGGGAGCCGTCTTTCCTGACCCGCCAGCCTTCGCTTTCGAACTTGCCGGCGCGGGCGGCCGTTTCCAGCGCGCGCCTGGGCAGATCGCTGGCCCGGTCTTCCGGCGTATAGAAACGGGAGAAATGCTGGCCGATGATCTCGGAGGCCGCATAGCCCTTGAAGCGCTCGGCGCCCGGGTTCCAGCTCACGATCACGCCCGTGGGATCGAGCATGTAAATCGCATAGTCGATGATGGATTCGACCAGTTGCTGATAGACCAGGATGTCATCGGCCGCTGAGGCTGGCAGGGCTTGGGCTGTGCTCATGGAATTCGTTCGCCTGCCCCCCGAACGTTGAATGCCCACTCTCAAAAATGAGGCGATTCCGCCGGATGGCCTGAAGCCAACGCCCCGCCGAGAGTGCCGCCTTTTAAGTAACGCGCAAGATCGGCGTGACGTTCCGGGAAGAATTCGAACAAAGATCGAGGCCCGGGTGGTCCCGGTGGCCTGCTTGCCGGCTGGACAGGAGAATGCGGCTCGCCTTGACCGCCGTCGCCCCGGGCAGGGATTATAGAACGCTAGGCCGGCTGCGCCCGGTCGCAGGCATCGCAGACGGTTTCGATGGTCCAGGGCAGCTTTTTCGCCAGCCGCTCGTAAAAGCCGTTCAATCTCACAAGCTGCCGCCCGGTGGGGGTTTCCTCCCACAGCGACGATCCCCACCTGCCCGCACCAGGGACAGCGCATCGTCAGTGTGAACTGACCGGCGACGATGGTGGGCGCGCCCAAGCTTGACGCACCGGGCAACTCCTCATGGCCGCAAGGCTGGGACAATTCCTCCATGCGCCATCAAAACGTCAATCGCGCGAAATCGGATTGCCCGCGCACAAAATAAAAACTGCCCGGCAGCCGCTGGGCAGATGCAGATCTCCTCTGGGTGGGGGCGGATAGCTCGCGCCGGGGCGCGCCCACCAGCATGCTGACAGGGCGCCGTTCGCCGTCGGTGCCGGCAGCTCTCACTCGATTTGGGCGCGACCGCTCCAACGGCGGCCCGGACCATGTGCGCGCGGTTTACACGCCTGACATGAGGCCTTATCGCGGAAAAGTTGTATTAACCATTGTCGCCGTGCAGGAATCGGCTGTCGAAAAATCGCACATCGCGCGATTATTTTTGTGACAATCGTCCGAAGACGGATATTCTGTCTGCGGATTGGGAGGGCTTCTATGGCGCACGCGCCAGACCTGCCTGGTTGCGTCACAAGCGGGGACATTCGCGCCATCGAAGCGAATATCCGGCCGCACCCCCGATTTCCATCTCACCCATTTCAAGAGAATCAGCCATGAACAACCAAGCGATTGTTGTCGTCATTGACGATCATGATTCCGTGCGGCATTCGCTGCGCGTGCTTTTGGAATCCGGCGGCTTCACCGTCAGCGATTACCCCAGCGCAGTGGCCTGGCTCGACAGCGGCATGGACGGCGGCTGCATCGTCAGCGACCTGCGCATGCCGCACATGACGGGGCTGGAGCTGCAAAGCCAGCTTGCCCAGCGCCGCATCGCCCTGCCCCTGATTCTCATCACCGGCCATGGCGACGTGCCGATGGCGGTCTCGGCCATGCGCGCCGGCGCCTTCGACTTCCTGGAAAAGCCGGTGGACGACCAGCGGCTGTTGGAAAGCGTGGGCCGCGCGCTCACCGAAGGCGGCAAGACCAGGCGCGGGGCGGCGGAAAGCAAGGCCGCCGCCGAGCTGATCGGGGGCCTCACCATGCGCGAGCGCGAAGTGCTGGACCGGCTGGTCCTGGGCATGTCCAACAAGCTGGTGGCGCATGAGCTGGGCATCTCACCCCGCACGGTCGAGACCCACCGCGCCCGCCTGCAGGCCAAACTCAAGGCCCGCGACCTCTCCTATCTGGTCAGGCTCTCCATCGCCGCCGGCCAGATGCATTAGCGCGGTTCACACGGGCCGCCAGGTCCCCGCAAACTCCGTAGAAATTACCGATGGACCGTCGGGTTCCATTGTACAAGAGAATTGCTGTTGTCCAGTTGCGTGAGGGGCAGGACATGGCCAAAAGCGTCAGCCAGGCGATGGAAGAACTGCGCCAGGAATTGACCCGCATGAAACAGCGCGTCGAGCAGCAGCGCGTTGAGGGTGGCGACCCTTCGAACATCGCCATGCTGCAGCGCTGGATCACCGATGCCGAAGCCGTCCTTGCCCGCTGGGACAGCGCGGCCTAATTGCGGCCCTTGGCGAATTGCTCCAGCGCGTCCGCCTTGGCCTCGTAATCGAGCGCCAGCCGGTTCAAGGCCTGCTGCGTGGTCTCGTCGTTGACCTGATAGCTCAAGGTCCGGCAGCGGAGCGCCTGGGCCCGAAGCAGGCTCGCCTGCCGCGCGTCGGTGACGTCGATCAGCATGTTCACCGCGCCGCGGAATTCTCCGTTGCGGTCGAACAAGGGCGTGGGATACGGCATGAAGCGCACGCGCGTGCCGTCGGGCCGCTCGGCCACTGCCGTCAGCCCGCGCACGCGCCGCCGCTCGATGACCGCGACCGCCATCGGGCATTGGTCGTGCGGCATGAACTGGCCGTCATCGGTGAAGAGCTTCCAGGTCACGCACCAGCGGTCCTTTCCCGGCACCGGCTTTCTTCCCGCAAAGCCGATGCAAGGCGGATTGAAATAGATCACCACGCCGTCCTTGTCGGTGACATAGATCGGCGCCGGCAGGGAATCGAGCGCGGCGAACAGCCTCTCCGACGACGCCGCTTCGGCGTGATTGAGCGAAGCCAGCGCCTGCTCCAGAATGACTTCGGGATTTAAGCTTTCCATGCTCACGGTCTTAATTCCTCAGGCCACATTTCTCAGTCCACGCGACTGCGTTTTGTCCCACCGCCGACCGGTCGTATTTTTCGGCGGCGGCCAGCAATATACCCCGGTCGGCCTCGCGCAAAGCCCAATCGGCAAGCTCGCGCAATTCGCGCGCCAGTTCGCGTGCAAGTTCGCGTGCAAGTTCGCCACAATCGGCCCCAATGGATTTCGGCATGGGCGGTGAAATGCCCGAAGACGCGCAGAGTTGCGCCGGCAAAGAAAAAGAGTGGCGGAACCCTGGATGCGCCATCACGCCCTGGCGTGTCATCTCGTCAGCGAGCGTGCGGTAATTGTCGGCGATCTGTTGCCAGGCTTTCTTGACCTTAGGGGCAACCGCCTTGGCCGCCACCCCGTCGGCGTCTTTCGCCCTGGCCAGCATTTCCGCTTTTGTGGTTGTCACCTGGCCCGCCCCCGCTACCCGCGATCAGGTAAAACGCTGGTGGCGGGAAACCGTTCCAAAGAGACTGTCCTGAGCCGTCACGAAGGATGAAGGGCGAAGGGGAGAGACCATCCAATCCTGTCCCTGGCTCGCGCCGCTGCTACGCTGTCGCTCGCGGCGCTGCGCCGCTTCTCGCCTTCGGCTCGAAGCCCCTTCGACAAGTCAGGGTGAGGAAGTCCAGCGCGCGGCCCTCGTCATGGCTCGCCCATGGAAGTGAACCTTACTCGCCATTGTCCTCGACGACGCGCGGGCCGTGGCTCAGCACCACGCGGCGGCCGGGATTTTCCTCCAGCGCGGCGCGGAAGATGGCGCGCGCCAGCGAGATATTGAAGGCGCGGGCCAAGACCTTTTCCACACGGGCGCGGTCTTCGCTCCACAGCTCGACCGCGTAGGCAAGCTCCTCGTCATGGCGTCCGCGCGGCGAAGGCGATGGTTTGTCCTGTTGTGGCACCTGGGCGGCCCCTGCCAACTCCAAATACATGATAATGCCGAATAATGCCGATCGCCGCTCAGCTCTCGGGCGGATTCCAGCGGGCCACGATGCGGTTCTTGTGGCGCAGCACCACATAACGGTCGGGATATTCGCGCGTCGCTTCGTAATAGGCGGCATAGCCGATCGAGCCATTGGCGGTCATGGCCAGAGTCTGCTCGACCGATCTATAATCTTCGCTCCACACCTCGACGCGATAAGGCAGATCCTCGCCCTTGCCGGGAGCGCCATCCGTGCGGCGCGCAGGCCCGGCAGTTTTCTCGTCACCGCCGCCCGCGGCCATGAAGGTGCGGGGGAAGGGACACGGAACCTTGAAAGAGTCTGGTCGTACCGTTTGCATGGGCACCATGGTCGGAGGATAGTGGCCGGACTGTTGCCTAACGTTTCAGAAATGGCCCGGTTCAGGGCAGAATGCTTGGTTTTTTCCAGGGAACCTGTCAATTGCCCCCAAGCCACGATCCCGACGCCGCGAAGAATTTGCTCCGTACGTTCCCGGACCAACTGCTCCGTACCCTGATCGATTCGCTGTCCGACGTGGCCATCTTCATGCTCACGCCGCAAGGCCAGGTGGCGAGCTGGAATGCGGGCGCGGCCACCATCACCGGCTATGGCGCGGCCGAAGCGATGGGCATGCCGTACAGCCGCTTCTTCCTGCGCGATGCCAGGAGCGACGAGGCGGCGGCGCAATTGCTGCGCGACGCGCTTCAGAACGGACGCGCCGAACACGAAGGCTGGCAGGTCAAGAAAGACGGCAGCCGCTATTGGGTCACCACCATCATCCAGCCGGTCAAGGGGCCTGACGGCGCCCTTCTGGGTTATGGCTTCATGGCCCGTGACGTCACCGACCGGCATGTCGTGGAGGTCGCGCTCTCCGAATCCGAACGGCGCTTCCGTCTTCTGGTGAACGGCGTCACCGACTATGCCATCTATATGCTTGATCCCTCGGGCGTGATCACCAACTGGAACGCGGGCGCCGAGCGGCTCAAGGGTTATGACGCGGCCGAGATCGTGGGCCAGCATTTCTCCAAATTCTATACCGCCCAGGACCGCGCCGCGGGCCAGCCTGCCCGCGTGCTCAACACCGCGGCAGTGAGCGGCCGCTATGAGGGCGAAGGCTGGCGCTGCAGGAAAGACGGCAGCCGGTTCTGGGCCTCGGTGGTGGTGGACGCGATCCGCGACTCCAAGGGCAAGCTGATCGGCTTCGCCAAGGTGACCCGCGACATCAGCGAACGGCGCGCGGCGCAGGAAGCCTTGCGCGACAGCGAACGGCATTTGCGCCTTCTGATCGACGGCGTGCGCGACTATGCGCTGTTCATGCTCGATCCCAACGGCCTGGTCTCGACCTGGAATTCCGGCGCCGAGCGCATCAAGGGCTACGCCGCCGAGGACATCATCGGCAGCCATTTCTCGCGCTTCTATGTCGAAGACGACCGCGCCCAGGGACTGCCGGCGCGCGCGCTTGCCACCGCCGAAGCCGAAGGCCGCTTCGAAATGGAAGGCTGGCGCGTGAGAAAGGACGGCAGCGTCTTCTGGGCCCATGTGGTGATCGACCGAATCCGCGACGCCGGCGGCAAGACGCTGGGCTTTGCCACGATCACCCGCGACATCACCGAACAGAGAAACATCCGCCTTCAGTTGGAGGAAGCGCAAGGCCGCGCGTCCCAGGCGCAGAAGATGGAGGCCCTGGGCCATCTGACCGGCGGCGTGGCGCACGACTTCAACAATCTTTTGATGATCATCAGCGGCCAGAACCACGCCTTGAAGCGGCTGGCGGGCGACAATCCAAAGGCCATCCGCGCCGGCGAGGCGATCGAGGCCGCGATCGAGCGGGGCGCCTCGCTCACCCGCCAGCTTCTCACCTTTGCCCGGCGCCAGACGCTTTCGCCCCGCCCCATCGACCTTGCCCGGCAGATCGGCGATTTCAAGACCATGCTGATGGGCACCATGGCGGACATCGTCATCCTCACCACCGTGCCGCCGGGCACCTGGCCGGTGATCGCCGATCCCAACGAACTGGAACTGTCGCTCCTCAACCTCGCCATCAACGCCCGCGACGCCATGCCCAAGGGCGGCACCATCGCGATCACGGTCGAGAACATCACCCTTTCGCCGGGCGAACTGCTTCAGGGCGACGAGCTTGCCGGCGATTTCGTCGCCATCTGCATGAGCGATACCGGCGCCGGCATCGCCCCCGACATCCTGCCCAGGATTTTCGATCCCTTCTTCACCACCAAGCAGGCGCAGAAAGGCTCAGGCCTCGGCCTGTCGCAGGTGCATGGCTTTACCCATCAATCGGGCGGCAAGGTCACCATCGACAGCCAGTTGGGCCAGGGCACCCGCGTCACGCTTTATCTGCCCAGGGCGGCGGCGATCACCGCCGCGCCCGCCAGGAACAATGAAGAGGGCGACCTCAACGGACGTGGGCTCGTCCTGGTGGTGGACGACAATCCCGAAGTGGCCGAGGCGACTTCGGCGATGCTGCGCGAACTGGGCTATGAGGCGGTGATCGCCGCCGATGCCGCCCAGGCGCTGGAACAGATCCGGGCGAAGAAACCGCTTCTGGTCCTGACCGACATCGTGATGCCGGGGACCAGCGATGGGCTGGCGCTGGCGCGCGAACTCAAGACCAGCCATCCCGACCTGCCCGTGGTCTTGATGACCGGCTATGCCAGGAACACGCCCAGCGATGACGAATTCCCCCTGATGCGCAAGCCTTCGAGCCTGGCCGAGCTAGGCCGCGTCCTCCATTCCGCGGTGGCGGCCAAGAGCGCGCCGCCGGATAATCTGATCCGGTTGAGACCCGAGCGGTAACGCCCCCTCAAATCGGCTGCGCCCGGTCGCAACTGTTGCATACGGTTTCGATGTCGAAGGGCTGCTTCTTGGTCATCCGCTCCTAAAAGCCATCCAGGCTCACAAGCTGGCGTCCGCTCGCGGTTCGCTCCCACAAGGACGAGCCGGTGTTGCCGCACCAGTGGCACGCAATGGCCAAGGTGAATTGGTTTCGCTGATCGGTGATGATTTTGCCGGGAGCATCCATGCCCGCCTCCTTCTCGTCTTCGAGCGGGAGCGCGGACAGCGTTTCAAGACCTGTCCCGTATGTCTCTCAAGCGCCAACGCCCATAGCCGTGCTGGCGACCCGGCTTGCATAGCACGTGGAACGCGGCAACGCCAATCCGGGACTAACATGGGTTAAGGCCCGGGTTCAGGGTTTGGCCTTTTTTAAGTCAGGTTTCGTCCGGCCTCGCCCCACAAAAGTTGGTTTCCGCTCGCCAGCGGAGGTTGTGCGGTGTTATGTTTGCGTGCTGCCGGCCCCCGCCCCCGTTCAGATGCCGGCATTTGAGAGACGTCCGGGACAGATACGGGAACGCTGTCCGTGCTCCCCTGACGGAAGGAGGAGTGTATGGACCCGGTTCAGTCCGAGCACCATGCGTATCAACCGCATCCCCAGCCTGGTTCTTCGATCTTGTCCGCGTTGGTGCGGAAGCTGGAATCGTTTGAAATCATCAGCGAAGAGGTGAAGCAGCGTATCGGCCGTCTGCCGCTGCGCGTCGCCAGCTTTGCCGCGCGCGAAGATTTGGTGCGCGAATCCGAGCCGCGCGGCGAGGTGCGCGTCCTCATCGAGGGCATGGCCGGCCGCTACAAGGCGCTCGATGGCGGGCGCCACGCCATTCTGGGTTTCCTGCTGCCCGGCGACGTGGATGAAGCCGACGCGCTGGCCGACGAATTGGATCACGGCATCGCCGCCATCAGCCCCTGCAAGGTGGCGATGGTCTCCCGGTTCACCTTCGACCAGCTCCTGGTTGACTTCCCCGAAGTGGGCCGCGGTTTCCGCCGCATGGCCAGGCTGGACGGCGCCATCGCCCGGATGTGGCTCACCAATATGGGCCAGCGCCCGGCCGACCGGCAGGCCGCGCATCTATTGTGCGAACTGCATGTGCGGCTTTCGGCCGTGGGGATGGGCGGGCCCGACGGGTTCACCAATCCGCTCACCCAGGAGCATCTCGCCAATGTGCTGGGCATCAGTTCGGTGCACATGAACCGGGTGATGCAGCATTTGCGCGAAGAGGGCCTGATCCGGATCGAAGGCCATGTGCTGCGCTTCCCTTCGTCCGCCAAGATCCGCGAATATGCCGGCTTCGACGGCGGTTATCTGATGGGTGAAGGCCGCACCCCCGCGCCGGAAAGCCAGCCACACGCCGGCGCGCCGGACAGCCGGCAACGCGCGCCCGCCTACGGAAGCGAAACGCACTTTCCCACGCCCGGAATGGAATAGCTCTCCCGCGCACATGGAGATCAAGAGACGGATTGCCCATTCTCGGGCGCCGCCTGGACCACTTCGCGCGCGATTTCCTCGCGCACTTCCTCGACCACTTCCTCGGGGCGCTTTTCCAGCGCCACAAGATTGTTGTGCGCGTCGCGGGTGGCGCGGATCAATTCGTCCATCTTGGCCTGCAGCGCCGCGCCCTCGCGGTTCTGGGTGTTCTGGATCAGGAACACCATCAGGAAGGTGACGATGGTGGTGCCGGTATTGATCACCAATTGCCAGGTGTCCGAGTAGTGGAACAGGGGGCCCGACGCGCCCCAGACCGCCACCACGGCGCAGCAGAGCGCGAAGGCGGCCGGACGCCCCGCCAGCCAGGAAACCTCGTTGGCCAGCCTGGCGAAACCCGAAAGCCTGCTGCTGCCGGGTGAAACAGCGCCGTTTTCTTGCATGAGGGGAAGGATTGACGTCATCTGCTGCTCCGTTTTCGCTGCCGCGTTTCAATTGCCTTGCGCGGGCTTTTCTGCTCCGCAAGCTCGATCCATGCCGGCGCATGGTCGCTGGTCTTTTCCCAGCCGCGCACCTCGCGGGTGACGCCGCCGCGCTTGAGCCGCGCGCGAAGCCCGGGACTGAGCAGGATATGGTCGATGCGCAATCCGGCGTCGCGGGCAAACGCGCCCCGGAAATATTTCCAGAAGGTGTAGATGCGCTTGTCCGGATAAAGCGCGCGCAGGGAATCCGTCCAGCCTTGCGCCACCAGTTCGGCATAGGCGCCGCGCACTTCCGGACGGAACAGCGCATCGTCGCGCCAGCGCTCGGGCGCATAGACGTCCAGATCGGTGGGCATTACATTGAAGTCGCCCGCCAGGATGCATGGCCCGCCCTGGGCCAATAGCTGCCGGCCATGCTTCTTCAGCCGCGCGAACCAGGTGAGCTTATAGTCGAACTTCGGCCCGGGCGCGGGATTGCCGTTGGGAAGATAAAGACATCCCACCGTGAGATCGCCGACCACCGCTTCGATGTAGCGGCTGTGAAGGTCTTGGCTGTCGCCCGGCAGGCCGCGGCGGGTTTGGCGCGGGGTTGCACCCCTGGCCAGGATGGCCACGCCGTTCCACGCCTTTTGCCCGTGCCAGACCGCGCCATAGCCGGCCTTTTCCAATTCCACTTTGGGAAAGCGTTCCTGCGGCGCCTTGAGCTCCTGCAGGCAAACGATGTCGGGTTGTTCCTGCCCAAGCCAGCGCAGCAGCACAGCGAGGCGGCTGGCGATGCCGTTGACATTGTAGGTGGCGACGATCATTCGCCGTTTAAGCTAATGCGTCTTTTCGCGGCGCACACCCTTGAACTTCGCTTCGTCTTCCTTCTGGTCCATGAAGCGGCCGGATTTCCTGCTGCGCTTGGTCCAGTGCTCCTCGCCCTGGACCTTGGTCTTGAGCTGGCTGCGCTTGCGGACCGCGCCGTTGCGATGGCCGTCGCCGGCCGGAGGATTTGTCGCCATGGAACTTGCTCCTTTCTAGGAGTAACGCGGTTCCGGTTCCTTTGGTGCCGCCGGCCGCGTGGACGCGTTTTCTTGCTGCCTCTGGCGGACTTTCTGCGGTGAAAAAGAAAAAGATCGAGAAAATCTGGCTCCCCGCGCCTCTCGAAGACGATTATCGCGCGGCCCATGATTATCTGTCGCTGATCTTCCCCGAGCGCGAAGCGGAGAAGCTGGTCCGCAAACTGCGCAAGGCGCCCACCATCGAGCGGCAGGCAAAGGACATCCTGCGCGCCAGCCAGACCCATCTTCTGGACAAGGACAATCCGGCGGTCGTCCACCAGCTCAAGAAAATCAAAAAGGGCCACAAGATGTCGCCCGTGTTGCTGGTGAAGGGCGATGGCGGCCGGGGCATCACGCTCTCGATCGCCGACGGCCATCACCGCATTTGCGCCAGTTGGTATTGTGACGAGAAAGCCCCCATCGCCTGCTGCCTGGTGCCATTGGGCGGCAAATCGCGTTAAACCTCACCGCCGCCAGGCGATGGATGGATGGTTCCGCTTTGTGTATGGGCGACAGCGGCTTTCCCCTCCCCGCTCGTGGCTCAAGGTCAACCGTATCGGCGGCAAAAATCGCGGGCGCATTGTAATCGGCGGCGCAATGGCCTACATATAAGGGACGTGGTTCTTACGTCCCCGTCAGACGAAGCACTTCTGTCTTTCTGACCTGTCTCTTTGGCCGATCTGCCTTTTGGATGATCCGCCGATGGCCACGCCGGACGAACCGAAATCTTCTTTAGACCCTGATGTTCGCTTGCCACGGCCGCCGATGCATCTCGCCTCGGTGGAACCCGATGACCAAAGGAAAATACATGACCATCGGAACCGTGAAGTTCTTCAACTCGACCAAAGGTTTCGGCTTTATCGCGCCGGAAGGCGGCGGCAAGGACGTGTTCGTCCATGCCAGCGCGCTTGAGGCCTCGGGCCTGCGCACCCTGGGTGAAGGCCAAAAAGTCTCGTTCGACATCCAGCCGGATGCACGCGGCTCCAAGGCCGGCAACCTGCAACTGGCCTAATCCGGAACGGGCGGCTGCCGCGAAGCGGTGGCCGCCCCTTTCTTTGCAATGGAGCATGTCATCGAAAAATCACCCGCAGACACCAAAGCCCCCGCGACCAAGGAAATCGTCCGCCGCAACGCCGATACCTACTTCGTGGCCTGGGAGAAACGGACAAACCTGGTGAAGCAGCAGACCCAGGCCGAGTCTGCCGCCGCCGACGCCAAGACCGCCAAGCTGCGCGCGCTGAGGCTGGCGAAAGAAGCCGCGGACAGGGATGCCGAAGCCCTGATTCCAAGGACCGCGCAAAAGAGACGCAAGGTCCGGGCGCTATGAACGGCAGCGGGCCGGACGACGCCCTCATTTATCTGGAATACAAGATTCGGATCGTCCCCGAGGGCGTGCGATTCATCGCCCATGTGAGCCGTGACGGGCGGCTGATCGAGCATGATGGTCGCGCCTCCGACGTCTGGGCCACGGCCAGTTGCGTCAGTCGCGACCGCGCCATTCTGGTGGCAAAGACCGCCATCGACACCGACCGGATCCGCTAGTTTTTCACGGGCTTGCGCACCGCCGCGGGCTTCCCGCCTTTTTCGCTTTTGTCCAGGATCTCGTTGATCTCCTCGCCGCAGAGGATCACCACGGTCGAAAGCCATATCCAGATCATGAAGCCCAGCACGGCTCCCAGCGACCCGTAAGTCTTGTCGAAGGTGCCAAGATTGGCGGCGTACCAGGAAAAGGCAGCGGAGAAACACAGCAACGCCGTGGCGGTGGTGGCGCTGCCCCAGGTGATCCAGCGCCAGCGTATGTCGTTGCCGCTGGGGCCGAACCGATAAAGCAGCGCAATGGCGAAGGTGAGCGCCGCCCAGAGCAGGGCGACGCCGGCGATGGCGGCGGGCCAGAAGAAGTACGGGTTTTCCAGGTGCAGAGTCTGGGAACTCCAGATCAGGAAAAGCGCGCCCAGAACCAGCACGGCCATGCCGCCCAGGGTGAACAGCAGCGACACCAGATTGAGCCGGAAAAAACCCCGTTTCTCCTTCTCTCTCAGGGCCACGTTCAGGGCATCGAACATCGCCTTGATGCCGGCATTGGCGCTCCACACCGACAAGAGGAACCCGAGTATCGCCGCCGCGCCCAGCGTCGGATGGCCCTTTGCGACGGTGCGCTTGATCTGATCGCCCACGATCTCGATCGCGCCGCCGGGCAGAAGCGCGCCCAGGCGCGACAGTTCCAGATTCACGTTATGCAGATTTTCGAACAGACCGAGCAGCGACACGCCAGCGGCGACCGCGGGAAACACTGCGAACAGCACGTAATAGGTGACGCCGGCCGAGATCGCCAGGATGCGGTCGTCGGAAACTCTGCCGTAAAGCGCCTTGAAGAAGTCAATGACCGCCCAGGGGCTGAAATGATGATGGCCGATCGCGTCTGTGTGCGCCATCGCGTGCTCCGGCGGAAAGGGTCGATAAGAAAAGGAGTCGCGCACGGCGCCGTTCCCTTCGCGCCGCGCGGCAGGCGATGAAACCCCCGCCCGCTCCGGAACGACGGCCATTGCCTGCCGTTTAGAAACAGGGCGCCACGCGGACAGGAATTTTGCCATGGATCAATCCACGCATCTCGATTCTGCTTCTTCGGCCGATGGCCACGACACCGGTATCGCCGCCGACCTCAAGCAGGCCGCCAACAATTTGGCCGGGGAAACCATGGCCGAGGCGCAAGACATTGCCGAGGACCTGAAGGAAAAGGCCGAACCGCTGAAGCGCGAGGCGGAAACTTTCGCGGAAGGAAAAAAGGCGCAAGGCGCGCGCCGCGTGAAGGATTTCGCAGCCGCGATCCACCAGGCGGCCGACGAGCTTTCCGGCCAATCTCCCGCCGCCGCAAGATACATCCACGCCTCGGCGGACAAGCTCGAGAGCGCGTCGGGCATGATGCGCGAAAAGAGCGTGGGCGAATTGTTCGACGAAGCCGGCCAGCTGACGCGTGAACGGCCGTTGATGGGCTTTGCCGGCTCGGTCGCCGCCGGATTCCTGCTCGCTCGGCTGCTGCGCGCCTCGGCCAACCATTAAAGGCCAACCACTGAAGGAGAGACGACATGGACCAGTATCGCAGCCTCGGCGCCGTCGTCACCGATCTTCTGCATGAAGGCCGTGATCTTTTCCGCAGTGAGGTCGCGCTTGCCCGGGCCGAAATGGCCGAGAAGGCCGCCCGGATGAAAAGCGGCATCATCGCTGCCGCCATCGCCGCCGCGTTTCTGATCGCCAGTCTGGTGCTCTTTCTGCAAGCGGCGGTCGGCGGCTTGATGGCGGCCGGTCTCACGCTCTGGCTTTCTTCCCTGATCGTGGGCGCCGCGGCGCTGGTGATCGGCGCGATCCTGCTGTCGCTGGGCCTCGCCCGCCTCAAGGCGCGCACTCTCATTCCCACCCGGACGGCCAGGCAACTTCGCCGCGACGCCGCCCTCAGCCGCGAGGTGCACGCATGACCGCCAATGCCCAGACGCTCGAACGCGAATCCGATCGCCATCGCGGCAATGTCGAAGGCCTGATCGAAGAATTGCGTAGCCGGTTGACCGCGGGTGAAATCCTGGACCAGGTGCTGGGCAACAGCGGCCTCAGCGAAATGGGCAGCAATCTTGGCGCCCAGGCCAAACGCAATCCCATGGCGTTGGCGGTGGCGGCGGGCGGTCTTGCCTGGATGATGATGTCCGACCGCAATCCCCGGCCTCAGTCCGATGGCGCGCGCGCCTTCGTGCGTGCCGGACACGATGCGGCGGGCGCGGCCAGCGATGCCGCGCAATCGATAAAAGACACGGGGCGCAGCTCGGCCGCCCGGTCGGTCGAGAGTGCAGCCGGTTCGGTGAAAGACAGCGCCTCGGCGGTGATGGAGACGGCGGGGGACGCCCTCGATGCCGCGAAACAGCAAGGCGCGAAGGCCCGCGCTTATGCGGAAGATACTGCCTCGGCGGCAAGCGAGGCCGTCTCCGGCATGGCGGGCCGCGCCGCCGATTATCTGCGCCATTCCCAGCCCGGCGCCAGGCTCGACCGGCTGGCGCACGAACAGCCCCTGCTCCTGGCGGGCATCGGCTTCGCGGCCGGCATGCTCTTGGGGGCGGGCATTCCCCTGAGCGAGATCGAGAACGAACTTCTGGGCGAACAGAGCGACCAGCTCAAGGCCCAGGCGCGCGAGACGGTGCGCGAAGGCGTGGCCAAGACCAAAGAAGCGGCAAGTGCTGCCTATGACGCGGCGGCGGAGAGCCTGGGCGGAAGGGCCGAGGACAGCACCGAGCTTCCGCCCGGCGTCAAGCCCGACGGCGCCGCCGAGCCTCAGCCCTGGCATCACTGAGGGCCCCGGCCACTTCGATGATGTGCCGGATTTTGGCACCCGCAAATCCGGCGCGGGACCGTCAAGCCGGCATCAGATCGCTTCGGCCAGGGCGGGTGGCGCCATGAAAGCGTTGCGGCGGGCATTGGGCACGGTGACCACGAACTCGGTGCCGGAATCCCGCCGGTGGATTTCGCAACTGCCCTTCAATTGCCTGGTAAAGGCGTTGACGATCCGCATGCCCAGCCCCTTGCCCTTCTTCATGTCGAACCCTTCGGGCAATCCCCCGCCTTCGTCGCGGACCGCGATGCTGAAGCCGCTCTCGCCCTCGCGGGCGACGGTGACATGCACGACGCCCGGGCCGCGGGGATAGGCATATTTGGCGGCATTGGTGACAAGCTCGTTGACGACCAGGGCCGCCGAGATGGCATCGTCGGTGGCGATCTCGATCTCGTAATCGGCCTCGACCTCGACCGTCACATTCGCAAGGCTTTC
>DATNFZ010000174.1:0-3724 GCA_035606155.1 Rhizomicrobium sp.
TGCTGGTGATGGGCGTGGGCGTGGCGGGCCTTCAGGCCATCGCCACGGCAAAGCGGCTTGGCGCGATCGTCAGCGCCACCGATGTGCGCCCCGCCACCAGGGAACAGGTGGAAAGTCTGGGCGGCACCTTCGTCGCCGTGATGGATGAGGAATTCAAGAACGCGCAGACCGCGGGGGGCTACGCCAAGGAGATGTCGCCGGAATACCAGGCCAAGCAGGCGGCCTTGATCGCCGAGACGATCAAGAAACAGGACATTGTGATCACCACCGCGCTGATTCCCGGCCGCAAAGCGCCCATCCTGGTGAGCGAAGAGATGATCAAATCCATGAAACCGGGTTCGGTGATCGTGGACCTGGCGGGCGAGCAGGGCGGCAACACCCCCCTCACCAAGGCGGGCGAAGTGGTGACAGTGCACGGCGTCACCATCATGGGCTACACCAATCTGCCGGGACGCCTGGCGGTGGACGCCTCCTCGCTCTATGCCCGCAATCTGTTCAATTTCGTCTCGCTGCTGGTGGACAAGAAGACCGGCCAGCTCGCCATCGACTGGAACGACGAGATCGTCAAAGGCGCATTGGTGACAAAAGACGGCCAAGTTGTGCATCCGGCAGTGAAGACATGATGACCCCCTCTCCCCTTCGCATCGCAAGCGCTGCTACGGGGACCTCCCCCTCCAGCGCGCTGCGGCGCGCGAGGGAGAGGAGGACCTGACCAAGTGGAGGGGACAGATGGAAGCGATTGATCCTTTTGTTTTCCGGCTTTCGATTTTCGTGCTGGCGATTTTTGTGGGCTATTTCGTGGTCTGGGGCGTGACGCCCGCCCTGCATACACCCCTGATGAGCGTCACCAACGCTATTTCCTCGGTGATCATCGTGGGCGCCTTGATCGCAGTGGCGGTGCCTGCGCTCTCTAGCGCCTCCTGGACCTCCAAAATCCTAGGGTTCGTCGCCCTGATCCTGGCCAGCGTGAACATTTTCGGCGGCTTCCTGGTCACGGCCCGCATGCTCGCTATGTATAAAAAGAAGGGCGCGAAATAGGCATGAAAGCCGATATCGCCGCACTGCTTTATCTGATCGCGGGCGTTCTGTTCATCCTGGCGCTCAAAGGTCTGTCGTCGCCAGCCTCGTCGCGCGCGGGCAATCGCAACGGCATGATCGGCATGCTGATCGCGATCTTGACCACCCTGTGGGTAGCCGGTGTCAACGATCCCCTCACTTGGGGTTTGATCGTGGTGGGCATCGCCATCGGCGGCCTGATCGGCGCCATCACTGCCAAACGCATCGCCATGACCGCCATGCCGCAACTGGTGGCGGCGTTCCATTCACTGGTGGGTCTGGCGGCGGTGCTGACCGCCGCGGCGGCGCTTTATTCTCCGCAAGCCTTCGGCATCGGCGCGGAGAATGCGATCCGTACCCAGAGTCTGATCGAAATGAGCCTGGGCGTGGCGATCGGCGCCATCACCTTTGCCGGTTCGATCATCGCCTTCGCCAAACTTAACGGCAATATGAGCGGCGCGCCCATCATTTTGCCGGCGCGGCACATGCTCAATCTTCTGATCTTCGTCTTGATCATCGGGCTGATTGTCACTTTCACCATGGGCCAGCCGCACTGGGCGTTCTGGGCCATCACCGGCCTCTCCTTCCTGTTCGGCATTACCCTGATCATTCCTATCGGCGGCGCCGACATGCCGGTCGTGGTGTCGATGCTCAATTCCTATTCCGGCTGGGCGGCGGCCGGTATCGGCTTCACCTTGGAGAACACCGCGCTCATCATCACCGGGGCGCTGGTGGGTTCGTCGGGCGCGATCCTCTCCTACATCATGTGCAAGGGCATGAACCGCAGCTTCATCTCGGTGATCGCGGGCGGCTTCGGCGGTGAGACAGCGGCGGCAGGCGGGGCCAAGGAGTCGCGACCGGTCAAGCAAGGCTCTGCCGACGATGCCGCCTTCATCATGAAAAATGCCGCCAGCGTGATCATCGTTCCTGGCTATGGCATGGCGGTCGCGCAAGCCCAACATGCCGTGCGTGAGATGGCCGACAAACTCAAATCTGAGGGCGTGAAAGTCTCCTATGCGATTCATCCGGTGGCGGGCCGCATGCCCGGTCACATGAATGTCCTTCTGGCGGAAGCCAGTGTGCCGTATGACGAAGTGTTCGAACTGGAAGACATCAATTCCCAATTCGCCCAGGCCGACGTCGCCTATGTGATCGGCGCCAATGACGTCACCAATCCCTCGGCCAAGACCGATCCCAAATCACCCATCTATGGCATGCCGGTGCTGGACGTGGAAAAAGCCAAGACCGTGCTGTTCGTCAAGCGCGGCATGGGTTCGGGCTATGCCGGTGTCGAGAACGAACTCTTCTTCCGCGACAACACCATGATGCTGTTCGGCGACGCCAAGAAGATGACCGAAGAGATCGTGAAAGCGCTTGGCTAGATAACAACGACAGTGCGTCTTGGTCGTGAATTTCTTCCCCCGCGTGGCGGAGCCACTGGCGGGGGAAGATGTCTCTCGGCGCTTGCGCGAAAGAGACAGATGGGGGCGGCTAAGTTCTACGCGGCATTGCGAGGATGGCAAGCCCCATTTCGGCCAGGATGCGCACCACCATCAAGGCGATGAAACCGCCCACCAAGGAGCGGATGATCATGAAAATGCCGGCCTGCATCGGATGGCGGCGCATCATGATGAAGCGGCGTTCGGCCCGGCTGCGGTAAAAGCCACGCGGACCTCTTGGCCGCGGCGCTTGCGCGCTTTGCTGTGGTGCTTGCGAGGTCATGGCGTTGGCAGGCGCATGGGTATTCGCCGCCACCGCCGGCGGATTGGTCATAGGCGCGCGGGTGGCGAGGCTTACGCCACGCACCAATCCAAAAATCACACCCAGCGCGATCAGGATCAAGGCAAGGCCATAGAGCCAGCGGATCGACCGCTCGCCCATGGATGTTCTGAGGGAAAGGATATCGGTTGCAGCCATCTGTTCCTCCGTGGCGCCCCTATAGCGTGAAAAATCATACCACCCGCAGGCAGCCCAACCTTGTCATTTGTTTGTCAGCTTTGAGCCGGCTGGCTGGGTTCGCTATTTAAGCCCGCCCATGGTGCAGACGATCTTCCATTCCTGGGGCGTCACCGGCTGCACCGAAAGGCGTGGGCTGTTGACCAGCACCATCTGGGCCAACTTGGGATTGGCCTTGCATTCCTTCAGCGTCACGTGACGGGGCATGTCCTTGACCGCCTTGACCACCACCAGCCCGAAAATGCCTTGTTCGTCCGTGGGATCGGGCTGGTATTCCTCGATCACTTCGACGATCCCCACCACCGATTTCTCTTCCCCGGTGTGATAGAAAAAGCCCAGATCGCCGTTCTTCATCGCCTTCATATTCTTGCGGGCGATATGGTTGCGCACCCCGCTCCAGGGCTCGCCCTTGGCGCCCTTTTTCTTCTGCATCTCCCAGGAGAATGTTTCGGGTTCGGTCTTGAACAGCCAGGTATTCATTCGTTTTTCAACCTCCTGCTCATCAGCCGGGTGAGCGCCTCGGACAATTGAAGCTCGCCGCGCAAAAGATCGGCCATCGCTTCGGCGATGGGAAGCTCAATCTTGAGCGAGCGGGCGCGCTTGACCAGGGCGGGAGCGGTGGCCACGCCTTCGGCCAGGGGATGGCCGGGGGCCTCCAATTCCGCCAGCGTCCTGCCTTGGCCCAGGCCTGCGCCGAAGGAGAAATTGCGTG
>DATNFZ010000175.1:0-2998 GCA_035606155.1 Rhizomicrobium sp.
CATCGCATCGAGAACGCCTTTTGTCGCCTCAAAGACTTCCGCCGTATCGCTACCAGGTATGACAGGCTGGCGAGAAACTACTTCGCCGCCGTCTGCCTCATCGCTGCTATCGTCTGGTGGATTTAATGAGTCTTGGCCCTATTTCAGCGATGCCTGCTTGGGGAGGGCGGCGAGGTCCGTCTTGGTCTGCGCCAGGGTCTGGCCGTCGAGCCGGCCGCCGGAAAGCGAGGCGACGGTCTTGAGGTTCATGCTTTTGATCATGCCGTAATTGGGATTGGTCAAGAGGCCGGGAATGTCCTTGTTCAACACCGCCGCGCCATCGGGATCGGCGGCGATGCGTTCGATCGGCGTGTCGAGCGTGTAGCTGGTCGAGGTTGCCTGGTCTTGGACGGCGGGGGCGCCGTCCTCGGGGAAAGGCACGATCGCAGTTTGCGATTTGGGATGTGGGGTGAAACAGCCGGACAGCGAGGCCGCAAGACTTGCGGCGAAAATGAGTTTCGGGAACCGATACAAACCCGCGCGTCCTGGTCACATCCTCGAAGGAAACGCCGATGTTCCGTTAAGGATGCCGGCCACGATATGTGGGCCGTTCTCAATGAAGCCGCCTGGCGGTCTTGGGCGGGTGGAGGATGGGAAGGCTGAGGAACGAGCGGCCGTCGCTGCCCACGATGTGGACGACACCGCCTTGCAAATCCTTGGTTTCCGGGTCTTTCAGCAGGTCCTGGACGATCCGGGTTCCTTCTTCCAGCGCGGCGGCCAGGGTGGGCAATTCCATCCCGTGGTCGTCCTCGGACATCAAGGCGCCGTCGGAAATGTGGAAATAAAATCGCATCGATTGCGGGAACGCATGAAGGCGCGGTCCGGAGGCCTGCGGGGTTCCAAAAGACCGGGCTGACCGCACCGGAAAGCGGGATGCGCTTATGACCCGCTCATATGGCGACAGTGAGGCAGGACGCCGTTTTCCGGGTGGGGAATAAATGCGGATGCAGCCGTCGCGCATCATTTGCTCGACTTGGGCCACGCGATTTTAAGGCCACGCCGAAAGGAGAAAACGACATGCGCGCATTCTGTATCTTGATGGGGTTGATCATTTCGGCCTCCGGCCTCCTGGCGCTTCTGGCGCATCCCACGCAAGTCCTTCCCAATGTCACCTGGGTGAGCGGCATGCTGCTGTTCTATTGGGGCGCCTTCGCGCTTCAGCGCAAGAACCGGCGGGTGTTCGCGGGGCGACGGTAAAATCGCCGGCGACTCACACATGGGCCGGGCCATGGCCAGAGACCATGGCCGGCCAAGCCGGCCGGCGGGATATGGGCCCCGAAAATCTGGGCCGCAGAGAGCGGCGTTTCATCGTTTGGGCACTGACGGCTTCCGTGTTAGGGCTTCGCCGGGGAAGGCCAGAGCATGATTTTCACAGGTAGAATCGCCTGCGCCGGAGGGATTTTGCGCCCCGGCGTGCTTCGCACGCCAATTCGATTGATGCGCGGCAAAGCCGCGCGGCGGCAGGAGAAGGGCGAAGGTCGTAGCGGTGTCCTACGGACGAGCCCTTCGACGGACCTACGACGCAAAAGAACCCGGCCCCTTCGGGGTTGCGTTCTGGCGGGCGCCCACTGTGTCGCGGCGCTCGACCGATGGACACCGCATCGCTCTTCGCGCCGCTCCTTGCGGATCGCGCTCGCCAGAACGCAACGCAGGCTGTTTCTACCTGTGAAAATCATGCTCTAAATGCACAGCTACTCGTTGCACTGTTTCGACCGTGAGGGCGCGCTCGTCTTCCGCCATTCCTTCGAGGCCGAACATAATCCCGAAGCCAAGCTGATCGCCGATGCGATCTGCGACGCCTGCTCGGACACCCATCACCGCTTCGAATTGTGGAAGGGCGATCTGCCGCTGGCGGGCGGCAGGACCTTGGGCTCGCTCGCGAATGATGGAGGCCTCAGTCCCAGGGCGCGCCAGACGGTGCGCCTGGCCTTGATCGCACTTCTCAACAGCGACTGGCGGGTGAGCCACAGCCGCAGGCTGCGCGGCAAGGTGGGCGCATGGGCCCTGGGCGAAGGCGCCGATGCCGCCGCCGCCGGTGATGCCGCGCCCGCACGCCAGGACCTTCCCGTGATGGGCGGGGAGCCGCAAATGCGCCGGCTTCATCGCGGCGTCGAATATACCGTGCAGTCGCTGGATGGCGTGCGCTGGAGCTGGACCGCCACGCTCCGAAAGGCGGACGGAAAGGCGATCGTGGGATCGCTCAATGGCAGCAAGGCCGACGCGATCAAGATGTGCGTGGAGGCGATCGACGAAGAGTTGAGCGGCATGGGGGTTCCTGCGGCCGCGCCGGCGCCCGCCCCAAGCCTGGCCCCGCCCCTCAATCAGGCCCAAGTGTCGGGGGATGGACGCACCATCCTGATCGCCGAGGACGAAAGGATGTTCCGCGACGCCGTGGCCCAGTCGCTGGAGGCGTGCGGCTTCAAGGTGTTCCAGGCCGGCGACGGGAAGGAAGCGCTGGCGATCCTCAAGGATCACCGCGAAATCGCGCTCCTGGTGTCCGACATCCGCATGCCCGGCATGGACGGCTATGCGCTGGCGGAAGCGGGCATCGAACTTCGGCCCGCCCTGAAAGTGATCCTGATGACGGGCTATGCCGCCAATCCCCCCAGGCTGTTCCTGGACCACAAGATCGGCACGTTCAGGAAGCCCTTCGACACCGACCTGTTGTGCCGGCGCGCCGCCGAGCTGATCGCGGTTCACTGAGTTTGTTTGCCCCCATCTGCCTTCCTCCGGGCAAGCCTGCGGAAGGCGGCTTCCCCGCCAGCATGCTTGCGCTTGCGCGGGGCAAGAAAGTCCCGGCCAAGGCGCACTGCTCCGGCTGCTGTCCGTTAGCCCAAGTTCCCAGCGCCGAGACGAAGCCACGCGCGCTTCCGCACGTTCTCTGAGAGGGGCCTGTTCAAGGAGGCCCATATGCAAGTGAGATTTTCCGTCAAACTCATTGCCGCAATTGCCGTGCTCG
>DATNFZ010000176.1:0-11745 GCA_035606155.1 Rhizomicrobium sp.
CGGGCGCGGCAGCAATCTCAGTGCCCTGATCGCCGCGCAGGCGGATGGCTTCTATCGCATTGTCCTGGTGATCTCCAACATCGAAGGCGCCGAAGGACTCGAGCGGGCCGCGAGTGCAACGATTCCGACCCGGGTGATCCCGCACAAAGGCAAGATCCGCGAAATCTTCGACGCCGAGCTGGACGCGGCCCTGCGCGCGGCGGAAGTCGAGATCGTCTGCCTGGCGGGCTTCATGCGGATTCTCTCCGACGGCTTCGCTCGCGCCTGGGAAGGGAAACTGCTCAACATCCATCCCTCGCTGCTTCCCGCCTACAAGGGCACCCAAGTACATCAGCGGGTGCTGGAAGCCGGCGAAGCGCTCTCGGGCGCCTCGGTGCATTTCGTGGTGCCAGAACTGGATGCAGGTCCGGTGATCACCCAGGCTTCGGTGCCGGTTCGCCCCGACGACTCCCCACAGACTTTGGCGGCGCGGGTGCTGGAGGTGGAACACAAGCTCTATCCCGCCGCGCTCAATCTGGTGGCGGAGGATAAAGTAAAGCTGGAAAAAGGCTTGGCGGTTTTCCGCTAACCCACCATCACTTCACCGGCGATCTCGGCCGAAATGTCCCACAACGTTCGCGCATCCTTGTCGTTGCGCGCTTCCGATGAAGGCACGGCCGGCGCGCATTTGGTGAAATATTCGCCGCTGGTCCTGGCCACGTCGGGCGACGACGCCAGATAGATGATGGTCTTGGCGCCCTCTTCCGGGGAAATCGCCCCGATTGGCTTGGCGACGCGCACCAGCGCCGAGAGCATTCCCCCCGACTGGTCACCGAAGCGGGTGGCGACGAAACCCGGATGCAGCGAATTGGCGGTAACGCCGGTACCGGCGATGCGGCGCGCCAATTCGCGGGTGAACAGGATGTTGCAGAGCTTGGACTTGGAATAGACGGCAAAGCCGCTATAGCCGTGTCTGCTTTGCAGATCGCTGAAATCGAGCTTGGCGCGATGATGGGCGTCGGATGCCGTGTTGACGATGCGCCCGCCCGCCTTGAGCTTGGGCAAGAGCAATTTGGTGAGCACAAAATAGGACATGTGATTGAGGGCGAAGGTCTTCTCCAGCCCGTCGCTGGTCTCGATGCGGCTGTTGAACAGGGCGCCGGCGTTGTTGATCAACACATCGATCGCGGGCTCTTCCTTGATTTCCGCCGCCGTGTGCCGCATCTCCGAGAGAAGCGACAGATCAGTCAAATGCACCACGTGACCCGAAGCCGGATTGGCCCGGCGTAATTTTTCCAGCGTGGCCTGGGCCCGCCCCTTGTCGCGGGCGGTAAAGACGATGCGCGCGCCTTTTTTGGCCAGCTCGATGGCGGCCACCTCGCCAATGCCGGAGGTTGCACCCGTGATGACGACGGTTTTTCCCCGCATGTGAAAAAGGCTCCCGCTGAGGCGGGAGCCTTATATCAAGCCGGCGGAGGGAACTCAGCCGACAATATCGAGATCGCTGAAAAAGAATTTGATCTCGTTGACAGCGGTATCATGCGCATCCGAGCCATGCACCGAGTTGGCCTCGATGCTTTCGGCGAATTCCTTGCGGATGGTCCCCGGCGCGGCATTGGCCGGATTGGTGGCGCCCATCACTTCCCGGTTCTTGGCGATGGCGTTCTCACCTTCCAGCACCTGGACCACCACTGGTCCCGAGATCATGAATTCCACCAGGCTCTTGAAGAAGGGCCGCTCGCGATGCACGGCGTAGAACGCTTCGGCCTGCGCCCTGGAAAGTTGGGTGCGGCGGCTCGCGATCACGCGCAGGCCCGCATCCTCGAATTTGGCGATGATCTTGCCGGTGAGATTGCGCCGTGTGGCGTCCGGCTTGATGATGGAAAGAGTGCGCTCGACGGCCATGACGGTCTCCAACAGGTCTTATAAATTAAAGCGCGGGCCTTATAGCGGCGTGGCCGTGCCAGGAGCAAGCCGCAACCCGGCTCCGCCGCGCGAGGCCTTGCGGGACCCCCGAACAGGCGATAAGGGGCGTCTCTTTTTATGGCCTACCGCTTCGCTACTTGAGGCCGAATGCTGGCGATCGACAATCTGGTGGTGCGCATCGCGGGCCGGGACATCCTCTCCGGCGCGACCGCCAATCTGCCCGCAGGCCGGCGCATCGGGTTGGTGGGCCGCAATGGCACGGGCAAATCCACCTTGTTCAAGGTGATCCTGGGGCAATTGCAACCCGATGGCGGCCAGGTGAGCTGGCCCAATGCCTGGAAAGTTGGCGCAGTGGCCCAGGAAGCGCCCGGCAGCGATGTGAGCCTGCTCGACACGGTGCTGCAGGCCGATAAGGAACTCACCGAGCTTCTCGCCCGCTCGGAGCGCGAAACCGACGGCCACACGCTGGGCGAGATCTATGCGCGCCTGGATGCGATCGACGCCTATAGCGCGCCGGCCCGCGCCGCGGAGATTTTGGCCGGTCTGGGGTTTTCCGCCGAAGACCAGCTGCGTCCCTGCCGCGAATTCTCGGGCGGCTGGCGCATGCGGGTGGCGCTGGCGGCGATCCTGTTCGCCGCGCCTGACCTGCTTCTCTTGGACGAGCCCACCAACTATCTCGATCTCGAAGGCGTGCTGTGGCTGGAGAATTATCTCGAGCGTTATCGCGGCACGGTGGTGGTGGTGAGCCATGACCGCGACCTGCTCAACAATGTCTCGGAGCTTATCCTGCATCTGGAGCGGGGCAAGCTCAGTCTTTACACCGGCAATTACGATACCTTCGTGGAGACCCGCGCCGCCAAGCGCGCGCTCGACATCGCCTTTGCCCGCAAGCAGCAAGCGGCGCGCGCCCATATGCAGGCCTTCGTGGACCGTTTCCGCGCCAAGGCCTCGAAGGCCAGCCAGGCGCAAAGCCGCCTCAAGATGCTGGCCAAGATGGCCGTGGTGGAAGTGCCGCCCGACGAATATGTGGCGCCGATCCGTATCCCCGCGGCGATCGAAGCCAGCCCACCTCTGATCACCATGGACCGCGCCAGTGTCGGTTATGAGGCCGGCAAGCCCGTCCTGAGCGGCCTGTCGCTGCGCTTCGATCCCGACGATCGCATCGCCCTCCTGGGCAAGAACGGCAACGGCAAATCCACCTTGGCGAAATTGCTGGCCGGCAAGCTTGGGACCATGGGCGGCGACTTGGTGAGGGCCAGGAAGTTGGTGGTGGGCTATTTTGCCCAGCACCAGCAGGAGGAACTGGACTTGTCATTGACGCCGGTCGAGACGCTCTCGGCGCTTCGGCCCAAATTGACACTGGAAGAGGTGCGTACCCAGTTGGGCGGCTTCGGCTTTTCCGCCGACAAGGCGCTCACCAAGGTGGGCCAATTGTCGGGCGGTGAACGCGCCAGGCTGATGCTGGCGCTGGCGACCTTGGACAAGCCTAATCTCCTGATCCTGGACGAGCCCACCAACCATCTCGACATTGACGCGCGCAACGAGCTTTTGACCGCGCTCAATGATTTCGACGGGGCTGTCGTGCTGGTAAGCCATGATCGCCGTTTGATCGAGGCCACCGCCGAGCGGCTGCTTCTGGTGTCGGACGGCAAAGTCGCGCCTTACGAAGGCGACCTCGACGATTACCGCCGCTTCCTGCTGGCCGGCGACAACACGCCCATGCGGCGGGCCGAAACGGACGCCAAACCCACCAAGGAAGGCGTTCGCCGCGACGCCGCCCAAAAACGCCGCGAGCTCAAGCCGCTCAAAGACCGTGTGGATTCAGCCGAATCCCAGATCGCCGCGCTGCAAGCGGAGCTAGCCAAGCTGGACCGGGCGTTGGCCGATCCCTTGTTGTTCACCAAGGATCCCGCCAAGGGCAGCGCAGTCTCCAAGAAACGTGCCGAGGCGGCGCGCAAACTAGTCGCCGCCGAAAGCCAGTGGCTGGCGGTGCAGCAAGAATACGAAGCGGCAATGGCCGCCGAATAAACGCGCGGGTCGCAGTCGTTACTTGAGGTGCTGTCGCGCGATGCGCGTCCATTCCGCTTGCCGGCGGCGATAATAACTGGGGGCGCCTTTCACGGAATCTAGAATTTCGCGGAACAATTGCTGCGCGCGCTGATCCTGGCCCAATTGCTCCAGCAACAGCGCGAAACGGCAGCGCGCTTCTTCACCGGGATAGCGCGGCACCACGCTTTCATATTGGCGGACCGCCAGATCATTCTTGCCTTGAAGCGCCAGCGCGCGGGCATAATCCAGTTCGGCGTCGGCATCGAAAGCGGCGGGATCGGTATCCTTGAGGCGCTGAAACAAGGTTTCCGCCGCCGCGCCATCACCCGACAGCATCTTGGCGCGCCCCAACCCCTTGAGCAGGGTTGGATCGTTCGCGCCCAAGGGACCCGACATGGCGCTTTCATAAAGCTCTACTGCGTCGGCGAAGCGGCCCGCGCGGATGCATTCCTCCGCCAGCGCCCGCTTGGCGTCGGCCGAACCCACCGTCGCCACCTGGCGCTGCTTCTCGCGGAAGCTGCGCCCGGGATCGGCCATGTTGACCACATTGTCGGCAAAGCGGCGTGCGGGCGCGCTGGAAAACATGTCGGGCAAGATGCCAAAGGCGAGATAGATGATCCACCCCAAAGGGCCTAGGAACCCCACCACGCCGATCCAAAGAGGCGAACGCCCGGTCCGGATGATGTGCCAGGCGAAGGCCAGGTCGATGAGAAAGATGAGGCCGAAACCAAGGCCGAAATTGAAACCGAACATGCCGCCTTAGCCCTGCTTCTCGAATTTGCCGGAAGGCTGTTCCTTCCAATACGTCACTTCGTGGCCGGCGTCTTTGGCTTTTTTCCACGCAGTGCGCGCCCGTTCGACAAAGGTCGGATCGCGTCCATCGAACAGCATCACCACCCGTGCCAGGGATGACAGTGACGTCCAGTCAGATGGCTCCGCTCCGCCCACACAAAATAAAATCTGCGCCCCGTTGGGATTCTCGTCCTCGACCGTGATCAGCACCGGCTGACGTTTGGCGTCGCCGTCGCCGGATTGGGCGTGCGCCAGGAAACTCTGGTCGTCATAGGTCCAAAGCAGATTGTCCAGCGCATCCGAGCGCTCGGCGGACTCGGTTTTAATCACCGCGCGCCAGCCCCGCGCCAGCGATTTCTCGACCAGCCCCGGCAGCACGTCTTCCAGCGCTCGCCGCTCCAGATGATAGAAAAGCGTCTCGGTCACGTCTCGTAATGCTCGCGCACCAGTTGATTGAGAAGATTGACACCCCAACCGGTGCCCCAGCTGGGCGCCAAGGGCTTCTGCTCGCCGTCCTGCCAGGCGACGCCGGCGATATCCAGATGCGCCCAGACCGTGCCTTCCTCGATGAAGCGCTTGAGGAATTGCGCGGCGGTGATGGAGCCGGAATTGGCCCCGCCGATATTCTTCACGTCGGCGATCTTGGAGCGGATCATCTTGTCGTACGCCGGATCGAGGGGCAGCCGCCACACCCGTTCGCCCGTGTGACGCCCGGCTTCGCTCAGCCGGTCTGCGAGCTTGTCGTCGTTGGAGAACACCCCGGCATGCTCGAAGCCCAAAGTCTGCACGATCGCGCCGGTGAGCGTGGCCAGATCGATCACGAATTTGGGCTTGAAGCGGCGCTGGGTATAAGTGAGCGCGTCCGCCAGCACCAAGCGTCCTTCCGCATCGGTGTTGAGGACCTCGATCGTCTGACCTGACAACGAGGTGAGCACGTCGTCGGGCCGGATGGCATCGCCGCCCGGCATGTTCTCGACCAGCCCGATCACGCCCACCGCATTGACGCGCGCCTTGCGGGTGGCCAGCGCCATCATGGTGCCGGTAACGGCGGCCGCTCCGCCCATGTCGCCTTTCATGCCCATCATGCCACTGCCGGGCTTGAGCGAGAGACCGCCCGAGTCGAAACAGACGCCTTTGCCGACAAAGGCGACCGGCGCGGTCTTCTTCTTGCCGCCCAGCCATTGCATCACAACCAGCTGGCTTTCGCGCGCGCTGCCTTGCCCCACGCCCAGAAGCGCGCCGAAACCCTGGCGCTTCATTTCCGCCTCGCCCAGCACTTCCACCTTCACGCCCAGCTTGCCGAGGGCCTTGGCGCGGCGCGCGAATTCTTCCGGATGGAGCACATTGGGCGGTTCGTTCACCAGGTCGCGCGCCAGGGTCACGCCGTCCGCCACCGCCTCCAACCCCTGATAGGCCCGCTTGGCCGCCGCGACATCGCTGGTTGCCACCTTGAGGATGGAAAGATGCTTCTTGAATTCGTCCAGATTGCGGGTGCGGTACTTGTCGAAGCCATAACTGCGCAACCGCGCCCCGAACGCCAGATGTGCCGCAACTTCGCCACTTTTCACTTTCGCTCCCTTGGGAAGGTCGATCTCCAAGGTGGCGGAATTCTCGCCCGCGCTTTCCAGCCGCGCCACGATCTGCGCGCCCACCATGTCCAGCGCCTTTTCGTCCAGCGCTTCGACCTTGCCCAACCCCACCACCAGGATACGCGAAAGGGAAAGACCGCTAGGCACCGCGATTTCCAGAAATTGCCCCGATTTTCCCCTGAAGCGCGAAAATTTGAGCGCGCGGCCGAGCGCCCCGCCGCTGGTCTGGTCGGCCTTCCGCGCGCTTTCCGACAATTTCCCACCCTCGGTCGCCGCCACGACCCAGCTTCCGCTTTGGACCTTGGGGGAAGGCGCGGCAAAAGAAATCTGCATGAATTTCTCCAGGTTTGCGGGAATTGGCGAAGAGCGGAAAAGGGATGCTAGTTTACCGAATCGCGTGAGGGGCGAAAGTCCATGGGGCCTGCCAAGCGCAGGGCTTGAGATGAAAGAGCATCACCATAGCGGCCTGGGCGGCCAACGGCCACGCCGTCTTTGGAACCGGTTATCCTGGTATGTGCTGGGCCAGCTTCTGGGCCCCGTGGCGTTGCTTGCCCTTTTGATGACCTGCGTGATCCTTCTCACCCAGTCGCTCAAGCTTTTGGACCTGGTGATCAATCGCGGCCAGTCGGCGCCCACCTTCATCTATCTCACCCTGTTGATCCTGCCAGGGCTCCTGGTGATCATCGTGCCGATCGCCTTTTTCTTCGGCACGCTTTTTACCCTGTCGCGGCTCGCCGGCGACAGCGAGTTGGTGGTGATGTCGTCCGCCGGCTACAGCAAGCGGCAATTGGCGATGCCGGTCTTCGCCGCCGCTCTGCTGGTGATGATCGTCACCTGGGCCTGCTCGCTCTGGCTGATGCCGGCGGGGCAGCGCGCGCTCAACGCCAAGGTGCTGGACATCCGTGCCGATATCGGCGCCGCGTTGCTCAACGAAGGCGAATTCAACGTGCCGACGCCCGGCCTCACCGTCTTCATCCGGCTGCTGGGCAGTGATGGACAGATCCGCGGCATCATGGTGCATGACAGCCGCGATGCCAGACGGCCTGTCACCTATCTGGCCGAACGCGGCGAACTGGCCCAGACGCCGGCGGGCACGCGCCTGATCATGCTGGACGGCACGGTGGAGCAGAGCGCGGAAGGCGGCCGGCAATTGTCGGTGCTGAAATTCCGCCGCGACGTGTTCGATCTCGACCAGTTCGGCGGCCCGTCGCGCGTAACCCAGCGCCACACCAATGAACGGTCCCTTGCGGAATTGCTTTTCCCTCAAGAGGCCCATCTGCCTTCCTCTGTCCGCATGAGCTATCTGGCCGAAGCCAACAACAGGCTGTCGCAGCCATTTTACTGCATGGCCTTTGCGATGATCGCGCTGGCGGCGGTGCTTCGCGGCCGGCGTCAGCGCGGCGCCCATGCGGTGCGTCTCACCATGGCGTGTCTGGCGGCGGCGGCCGTGCGCATCGCCGGCTATGGCGTGGCGGGGCCTGCGTCCAGCCATCCCGCCATCAATGCGCTGTTCTATGTCATCCCGATTCTCGGCATGACGCTGGCCTGGCTGGTGCTGATGGGGCTCAGCCCCAGCGCCATCCTGGAACGGCGGCGGCTTAAAGAGGCCATGGCATGAGCTGGTCATGGACGCTTTATCGCTATCTGGCGCTGCAATTCTTCCTGGGCGTGGCGGCGGTCTATTGCGCCTTCCTGCTGCTCGCCTTCTCCATCGACATCGTCGATCTCTTGAACCGCACCGCCGGTCATTCCGTGGGGACGCCGGTGGTGGTGGGCATGGCGTTTCTGCAATTGCCCGACCTTGGCCAGAAGCTCTTGCCCTTCGCCATCCTTCTGGGCGGCGTCTTTACTTTCGTCCGGCTCAGCCGCAGCCAGGAATTGGTGGCGGCGCGTGCCGCCGGCATTTCGGTGTGGGACTTTCTGGTGCCGCCGCTGGCGGTGGCCGTGCTGGTGGGGGTTTGCGCCGTCACCGTCTTCACGCCGGTATCGGCCCGCATGTTCGCCGAGTTCTCAGGCATGGAAGCGCGCTACGTCAAGGGCGAGGCGTCGCAATTGTCGGTGTCGCAGAACGGACTCTGGCTCAGGCAAGGCAATGAGAAGCAGCAATCGGTGATCCATGCCCTGCGTGTCGCCGATCAGGGGCAGCATCTTGAGGACGTGATCATCTTTCGCTATGGCGCCGAAGATCACTTCCTGGGCCGGATCGATGCCACCACCGGCCAGCTCAGGGATCATGCCTGGCTGCTCAAGGATGCGTGGGTCTCCGGCGCCAGCGGCACGCCCAAGCGTTATGACACGTATCTGCTCGACACCACCCTGACCCCTGCCCAGATCCAGGAAAGCTTCGCTGCGCCCGATACGCTCTCCTTCTGGGATCTGCCCGGTTATATTCGCGCTGCCCAATCGGCCGGCTTCTCCGCGATCCGCTATCAGCTTTACCTTTACACACTCTATGCCTTGCCCGCGCTGTTTGCGGCGATGGTGTTCATGGCGGCGAGCTTTTCGCTGCGCCCTTCGCGCGAAGGCGGCATCGTCAAGATCATCCTTTTCAGCGCGGCATGCGGCTTTGGCGTGTACTTCTTCTCCGATCTTACCCGCGTCCTGGGCCAGTCGGGGACGGTGCCGGTCCTTCTCGCGGCCACTGCGCCTGCCATCGCCGCCATCCTGATCGGCATGACCCTTCTGTTCAACCAGGAGGATGGATGATCAGCCGTTCCGCGCTCGTCAGCGTGCTGATGGGCGCAGCGCTCGGTCCCCTTTCGGTGTGGATGACCGCGCATGCCGAAACCGTGCCTGCAAGAAAGCCCGCGCCCCGGCAGGACCGCCAGATCCTGCTCCAGGCCGATGAGGTGGACTATGACGGCGATCACCAGACGGTCGCCGCGGTGGGCCATGTCGAGATTGTGGATGAGGGCCGCATCCTGGATGCCGACCGTGTCACCTATGACCAGACATCGGACACGGTCACCGCCAACGGCCATGTGAGCCTCACCGACCAGGACGGCAATGTCGCCTTTTCCGATCATGTGATGCTCACCGACCATATGCGCGAGGGCGCGCTCAACGGCTTCGGCGCGCTGATCGGCAAGAATGGCCGGCTTACCGCGGCCAGCGCCCAGCGCGTGGGCGGCACCATGGTGATCGCGCGTTATACCAATTACAGCCCCTGCAAGATCTGCAACCAGCCCGGGCAGAAGACGCCGCTCTGGCAAGTGAAGTCGGAGCGCGTGGTCTATGACCAGGTCGCTCATCGCATCCATTTCACCGGAGCGTCGGTGGATTTCCTGGGCGTGCCCATCCTTTATGTGCCCTACCTCACCGAGCCGGACCCCACGGTGAAATATTCGAGTGGCTTCCTCACCCCCGATGTCGGCAATGCCACCAATGTGGGATATTTCCTGCGCGTGCCGTATTACTTCGCGCTTTCGCCGGGGAACGATCTCACGGTGGCGCCGCAGTTTTCGACCAGGGGCGGGGAACTGGTCGAAACCGAATACCGCCAGCGCTGGCAGGACAGCGGCATGTGGCTGCAGGATTCGCTCGCCTACAATCCCGAAGGCGGGCTGGGCGGGCACCGGCCGGGCCCGCAATATTACGATCACCTGTTCGGTTCGGGCCGCTTCGACATCGGCGGCGGCTGGCTGGCCGGCTTCAACGCCGAGCTCACCAACAACAGCGCTTATATGCGGTTTTACGACATCTCGTTCCTCGACCGGCTGGTGAACAATCTGTTCGTCGAGAACGATACCGGGCGCTCGCGGCTGGAACTGGGGGGCTATTACTTCCAGGGCCTGCGCGCCTCCGACGTCCAGGGCCTCATCCCCTACGTGCTGCCGCAACTGGATTACACCTTCATCCCCGATTCCAATGTCGCCGGCGGTCGCTTCCGCTTCGATCTCAACAGCGTCGCGCTGGCCCGCAGCGACGGCCCCGACAGTCAGCGCGCGACCAGTGAAGTGGATTGGCGCGTGCCGATGATATTCGGCGGCGGGCAACTCTGGACTCTGATCGCGCACGCGCGCGGCGATCTTTATCACGTCAACAATAACGATCCGATCGAATTTCCCAATGTGCCGACCGAGAGCCGCTATGTGGCGCGGGGCATTCCTTACATGGCGCTGGATTGGCGCTGGCCTTTCATTACCGACGAACACAGACGCGTCAGCTACATGCTCGAGCCCGTGGCGCAACTCATCGCCCAGCCCTATGGCGGTAACCCTTCCGGCCTTCCCATCGAAGACGAAGACGCTTTCGAGTTCGACGACAACAACATCTTCAGCGTCAGCCAGCTTCCAGGTTACGATCTGGTGGAAAGCGGGCCGCGCGCCAATGTGGGCTTCATCGCCGATGCGCTGTTCAATGGCGGCGAGCTGCAGGGACTTCTCGGCCAGACCTATCGCGTCAAGCCCGATCCCATCTTCGCCAATTTCACCGGGGAGAATGGCACCACGTCGGACATTATCGGCCGGGTAATGCTGAAGCTTTCCCATCTCGACGTCACCGACCGCCTGGATTTCGACCGCATCAACGGCGCCGTCATCCGCCATGAAGTGTATTTCACCGGCACGTATGGACGCTCATCGCTCCAGGTTGCCTTCCTGCAACTGCCTGCCGCCGTCCCCAATCTGCAATTGCCCCCCGGCCAGCTCACCTTGGAACTTCGCGCCCGCAAACAGTTGAACATTCAGGGCGACATTAACTTTTACGGCAATTGGCAGGCCTTTGGCGCCCTGGAACGCGATCTCCTGGGGGGCCAGATGCTCGATAGCGAGTATGGCTTGGGCTATGAGGACGAATGCCTGGCGGTCTCAGTGGCCTACCGGCGCAAATATATCGGCGACGTCGCCCAGGGTGTGCCGCCGTCCACCTCGCTGGTCTTGCGTTTTTCGCTCAAGACGGGCGATCAGCCGATCCAGCCTTTCAGCCTTTTCCCAAGGAATGTGTTCAATACCGCCCATCCGTAGGCCCCAACCTTGATCGCGTGGCGAATTTCATTATTCTGCGCCGCAGGTTAGGGGCAACCGGAGAATTGCGGCAGCATGTCCGAAGGGGCATGCCCAGAGGCCAGGCCCCGTGATCAGACCAGCGGCGAAGACAGACCTTAGACCCATGCGTATCGTGTTACCCCTTTTCTTTGCCTTGGCCATTTCGGCACCTTTGGCATCGGCGACCCTTGCCCAGACCGTTGCCGCCACCGAACCGGCCCCCATCGCAACCCAGGCCCCGGCAGGGTCGGCCAAGCCGGTGCAGAAGACCGCCAAGGCCGAGCCGGCGAAGCCCAAGATCTGGGAACCGGCGGTGATCCATGCCGAAACCGATGATTCCGACGCCGACAGCGACGGTGTTGCCGCAGTGATCAACGATTTTGCCGTTTCCGATTATGAAGTGCGCCAGCGGTTGAATCTGTTCC
>DATNFZ010000177.1:0-3899 GCA_035606155.1 Rhizomicrobium sp.
AGCGGTAGTCAGACGTTGGTCATCGCCTCGGCCATCTGACACAGCCGGTCGAGGTTGAAGGGCTTGCGCAGGATTTCGATTTGCCGCTCGCGGATCAGATCGGGCGGAGGATCCTGGGCATAGCCCGTCATCATCAGGATCTTGAGCTCCGGCTTGAATTCCAGGCCCGCCTTGACCAGGGCATAGCCATCCATGCGCGGCATCTTGATGTCGGACACCAAAAGCGCGATTCCGGGATTGAGCTTCAGGAGCGTAAGCGCCTCTTCGCCGTCGCCGGCCTGAAAGACTTCGAAACCGGCATCTTCCAGCATTTCCACCGCGATCACGCGCAGCATCACCTCATCCTCGGCGATCAGGATTTGGTGCTTCATGTGACCTCCTCGGTACGCGGCATGAGTATCGTGATCGTAGTGCCCTCACCGGGCCGGCTTTCTATCCTCAGATATCCGGACGATTGACGCACATACCCGAAGGTCATGGAAAGGCCAAGCCCCGTGCCCTTTCCCAGCGGCTTGGTGGTGAAGAAGGGGTCGAGCGCCCGGTCGCGCACTTCTTCACTCATGCCGATTCCGGTGTCGCGCACCTTGAGGGCGACATAGCTGCCAGGAACAAAGTCAGCCACCCCGGAAGGCGCGCGGTCCAGTTGCCGGTCGAAGGTTTCGACGATCAGGCGCCCCCCGCCGGGCATGGCGTCGCGGGCATTGATAGCCAGATTGAGGATCACATTCTCCATCTGATTGACGTCGCAGCGCGTCCACCATCGCGCGTGCAGGTGAGTCTCGATCTGGATTTTCTCACCCACCGAGTGGCGGATCAATTCGCTCATGCCCTCCACCAGTTCGGACAGCCGCACCGGGGCGGGAGAAAGCGGCTGGCGGCGCGAAAAAGCCAGGATGCGCTGGGTGAGGTGGGCAGCGCGGTCCAGCGCCTCTTCCGCCGCCGAAATATAGGAACTGGCGTTATGGACGGCGGGATCGAAGCGCTTGCGCAAGAGCCGCAAATTGCCTTTGACGATCATGATGAGATTATTGAAATCATGGGCGATGCCGCCAGACAATTGGCCGATGGCCTCCATCTTCTGGCTCTGGTGCAAGGCCTCCTCGGTTCTCTGACGTTCCGTCATCTCGTCCTTGAGTCGCGCATTGACCCGGGAGAGTTCCGCGGCGCGCTCGGTCAGCGCTGCCTGGCTTACGCTCAACACGGCGATCACCAGCGCGCCCATGGTGACCAGCAGGACCAACCCGGCGTAGCGGGCAATGCGGCGTTGCGGCGGCTCGGCGCTGGCCCTTACCGCGACACTGCCCAGCGTCTGGCCGTTCTGCAGCACCGGCTCGGTGACATCGATATGATCGCCGATCAGCTGGCCTCCCGCGGACGAACGCGGCGGCAGGCCGGCGCCGGGCCGCAGGATTTGGGCGATGCGTCGCCCCTTGCCGTCGTAAATGGCGGCCGACTGGAGCTCAGGATTGACCGCCAGCGCATCCAGATATTCCTGCGCCGCGCCGCGGTCGTCGAAGGCCACCGCCGCGCCCACGCTGGCGGCCAGGATGCGGGCCTGCTCGCTCACATCCTTAAGCTGTTCGGCGCTGTAGAGTTGATCCTCGTAGCGCGCCATCCAGAAACCGGCGGCCAGCAGCACCGCCGCCGCCAGCAGGGCCGCGAACATGGGGATCCCGAAGCGGGGGCGGGTCAGCGTCATGGCCGCGCCCCCTTTTTTACCGCATGGGCAAGATCGAGCAGTTTGGAACTGATGTGGATGCCAACCGCGTTGGCGGCGGCTTCATCGATATCGAAGCGCACGTGATTGCCGGTCACCACGAAGCTGATGATGCCATGCGCGCGGGCGCCGGAATCGGTGACAGTCACTACCGGCCGATCTTTTTCGGCCCCGAGGACGTTATTGACCGCTTGATTGTCGCCGTCGGCGAAAAGGATCTGGCAATCGGGTGCAGGCGCCGCCAGCCGGCGGATCGTCACCGGCCGGTCGCCGTCACGCTCTCCGGCGGCGGCCCGGTCCAGCAGAGGGCCGAATGGATCGGGACCGACCACGCAGATGGTGAGGGGAGTGGTGGGCGAGGAAAAGGCCCTGGCGGGCCATTCGATGAACGGCGCAAATTTGGCCAGATAAGCCGCCTTGACCTCATACTCCAGCGAATCCTGCGCCCTGGCTTCCGGCCCGGCGAAGGTCACCGCCGCCAGAGTCAACCAAACAGCCGCGGCGCGCTTGCCCCATATCCTCAGACTTGCATTGTGCTTCAAAAGCGCCATTTGGTTTCGAGGAAGAAATTGCGCCTGATCGCGTCACCGGGCGCATACTCCACATGATGCCCGTGCAGAAGATTAAAGCCCGATAGCGAAAGGTCCAGACGGTCATTGACCTGCCATCCCAGCCGCGCGTTCAACTCCACAAATTCGGGGACATGAGGATTGGGCAATTGGCCGACTTCGCGAAAGTCGGCGTCGAAGGTGAGGCCGTCCGCCAGGTTCATCGACGAACGCAACGAGGCCTGGTGATGAGGATCGTTGCCGTCCTGCGCCACGCCCAAAAGCCCGCTTGCGCCGGGCACGAATTTCAAATCGTCGTGCTGCCAGGTCAAGCCCGCCGCCAGCCTCCACCAATCCGTCAACTGATAGTTGGCCCAGCTTTCCAACCCGTAGATATTGCCGCCGATCCCATTACCCCAATAAAGCGGCACGAAGGAAACCGGCGTGGGTTCGATGCTGCGCAGATTGGAATAGAAATCATCGAAGCCGGTGACCGAAACAGACAGGTCTTGGGTGACCTGGCCGCGCCAGCCCGCTTCATAGGCGATCACATCCTCCGGCAGAAAATCCGCGTTGCCCGTGAGAAAGACGCCGGTGCCGACTTTCTCCACCACGTCCACATCAAAGGGCGTCGGGGAGCGGATCGCGCGAGACACCGATCCCCATATCAGATTATGCGGATCGATCTTCCAGGAAAGGCGCCCGCTGGGCATGGGCGTGACCCCGGAATAGGGGTCATCTTCCAGCTTCAGCCCCAAGGTCAGTTGAACGCCATCGGCCAGCGCGATGCGGTCTTCGCCGAAGATATCGGCCAGGTTGAGCACCCGGGAGCCGGGAGAGAAAATCAGCGAATTGGCGGCGCCCAGCCGGGGATGGATGCGGTACTGGTCGATGCGCTCGCCCGCCCCCCACACCACACTGTTCCAGTTCGAAAAGGTGAAATTGTGCTGGAATTCGAGGTCATAGCTGTTGAGGTAAAAGCTGCCGCCATTGAGCGAGGTGCGCTGCTCCTCGTCGTAATAGCTCAAGACCTGCAGGTTCTGGCCGTCATCCATGGGATGCTGCCAGCGGGCTGTGACATTGCCCCCCGCGATCATGTTGAAGGGCAGCCCGGTCTGTGCTTCCGCGCCGCCGAAAATATCGCCTTCCAGGCTCACCTGATCCTGGCCCGGCGTCCAATCCAGGCGAAAGCCCCCTTGCGGCTTGGTCCAGCCGTCATGGGCGCCGGCGCTGGGCGTGCCCGGGCTCGCCACCGTGGCATCGGCACGCTGGTAGAAATCCTTGGCATAGAGCCGATAGGTGAGATTGTCGGCCCATTGTCCGCCATATTGCAGAGCGGCACTCGAAGTCTGGTCGCCCACGCCCAGGTCGATCAAGCCGCCCTTCGTATCGGCGGAATTGCGCGTGACGATGTTGATCACGCCGTTGATGGCATTGGCGCCCCATTCGGTTCCCCCGGGGCCACTGATCACTTCGATGCGGTCGATATTCTCCGGCAGCACATCCTGCATGTCCCAATAGACCCCGGAGAAAAGCGGGTTATAGGCACTGCGCCCGTCAATCAGGATCAGCAGTTTGTCGGGGAAGCTCTGGTCGGCTGAATTGCCGTTCAGTCCGCGCGACGTGATCACATA
>DATNFZ010000178.1:0-7599 GCA_035606155.1 Rhizomicrobium sp.
GTGGCGGCTGCCATGAACGCGCCCAGGAGAATATAGCGCGTGCCCCGCCACAGCCCCAGTGCCGCATAGATTGCCGAAAGCAGCAGCGGACTATAGGCCCCCACCTGCAGCTCGTTGGTCGGCGGCAGGACCGAAAACAGCGCAAAGGTGAAAGCCGCGATGATCACGAATACCAGTCCCACGCGCCAGCCGCCACGGCCTTGGGCATCGGCCTTGTTGTTGCCGAACCAGATGCTGATGGCCATGCCGATCGCGGAAAGAATGAGCCAGAGCCAGCCCACATTCGCGCCTTTCAGCACGGTCATTCCGCCATAGCCGGCCATCCAGATCAGGCCCCAGAGAATGCAATAGGGTGCGCTGCGGCTGTAGCTATAGGACTCGGCGCTGCGGCGCTCGGCGGTTGCGGCTTCTTGCAAGGCGTCATGGGCTTGCTGGCTGGTGATCATGGCTGTCTCCCGTATTACCAGAGAACTCTATAGTACAGAGTAATCTATGTCAACCAGCCAGGGGCGGCTTTACAGGAATGGCTGGCCCATCCCTATACTCGGGCGCCGCCGGGGACTGATCATGCGCAAGACAGAAAATCGGGGACTTGATCGCCGGCATGTGCTGGCGGGCGCCGCTGCTTTGGGTGTGACGCTGGGCGCCCGACGCGCCAAGGCCGCATCACCGGCGGCATCGCCGGTGGTCAGCACGAAATACGGGAAAGTCCGTGGGATGACGGACGGCGCCGTCCATATTTTCAAAGGCGTACCCTATGGCGCGCCTACGTCCGGCGAGGGACGCTTCATGCCGCCCAAGCCGCCCGCGCCGTGGAGCGACGTGCGCGATGCGATCGTCCTTGGCCATCGCGCGCCGCAGACCGACGCCGCAAATTTCATCGACGAGGAAGTCGCGGCGTCGGACCACACGGCACAAGGCGAGGATTGCCTTGTCCTCAACATTTGGACAGCGGGGCTCGGCGAAAAAAAGAAACTTCCGGTGATGGTGTGGTGCCATGGCGGCGGCTTTACGGGAGGTTCAGGCGGCAATGCTCGTTATGACGGCGCCGAATTGGCCAGGAAGCATGGCGTGGTGCTGGTAACGCTGAACCACCGGCTCAACGCGTTCGGCTTTCTTTATCTGGGCCGGCTGGGGGGAGAGAAATACGCCGACAGCGGCAATGTCGGCATGCTGGATATCGCCGCGGCGCTGGATTGGGTGAAGGACAATATCGGCGAATTCGGCGGCGATCCCGGCAATGTCACCATCTTCGGCCAGTCCGGCGGCGGCGGCAAAGTCACCACCGCCATGGCGATGCCGCAAGCGGCGGGACGCTTCCATCGCGTGATCGCGGAAAGCGGGGTGGAGCTGAAAGCGTTTCCCCTCGACGAGGCAAGCGAGATCGCTTCGCACCTGATGACCCAGTTGGGCCTCCATGACGTGGATCAGCTGCAGCACATTCCTTTCACCCAGATCATTGCGGCTTTGGGGCCGATGGGGACCGCGGGACGCTTCGGGCCGGTGCTGGATCATCGCAGCCTGGCCTCGGGCAATGGACCTTTCGATCCGGTGGCGCCGTCCATCTCGGCCAATGTGCCCATGATCCTCGGCTCGACCTTGACCGAGATCACCTTTCTCAACACCACACCGCTCGATCCCATCGACGACGCCACCTTGCGCGCCGACCTCAAGCGCACCCTGAAGGTGGACGATGGCGAGGTGACAAAGATGATCGCCCTTTACCGGCGCGATTTCCCCGATGCGTCCAATGTGCGGCTCCTCCAGATCGTCGCCAGCGACAATTGGCTTACCGCCAATGTCGCGCTCACCGCCGAGCGCAAGGCGGCGTCGGGCAAGGCGCCAGCCTATGTCTATCACTTCGAGAAGCCCACGCCGGTGCGCGATGGCAAGCTGGGCGTGCCCCACATGCTGGAAATCTCCTATGTGTTCGACAATCTTGACCGTCCTATCGACGAGGTGATCACCGGCACGGGTCAAGACCGCTATCCATTGGCCGACAAGATAAGCCGGGCGTGGGTTCAATTCGCGCGGACCGGCGATCCCAATGTTTCAGGCTTGCCGCGTTGGCGGCCCTATTCGGCATCGGACCGCGCGGTGATGATCTTCAACGACCAGTGCAAGCTGGCGGTGGACCCGCGTGCCGAAGCGCGCCAGGCCATCACCGAATTGCATATGCGCGACGGCCAGGTCTCGCGCGCTTAAGACCTTGGTGCGGCGCAAGTGAAATTGGCGGAATCGTTGGTGTCGCCACTGCCATTATATTTCGCCATTTCGGGCCATGGACAGATCGGCCTTGTGCGGTCCGCCATCTTGGTCTGTGTATCGATATGGGTGCCGATGAACTGGTTGGGTGCTTTCTTTGCCGTCACCCATTGGTCCAGCGCGATGGTGATGTCGTGTTCGGCATCGGGCGCGCTGGCGGGACCGGCGGCGCCGAAATTGCCCGTGCCCGGCCCGCCCACGCAGTGATAAATGCCGGGCAGCATATAGAGACGCATGAAGGCATCGGCTTTTGCCTGGCCCAGCTTGGCGACGATCTGGCGATAGAAATCCAGGCTGGCATAGGGTGAAATCTGCTGATCGGCCCAGCCATGATACATGATCAGCTTGTGGCCCATGGCGGCAAAGCGGGTGAGGTCGGGCTTGACGTTATAGACGTCGCCCACCGTCTCTTTGCCCACCACCTTGGCCGACAGCGCGCGATCGGTGTCCTTGTCGTAATCGAAATCGGTGTTCTTGAAATTCTTGTCCTGGAATACCGAATAGCGGAAGAAATCGAACGCCGATCCACCCGGCGCCTTTCCACCCCAGACCCGCGCCCATTCCGCTTCGCTGCCCGGCGCATAGCCCTGGAAGATGGGCGTGCCGTCGGATTTCTTCGCTCCGGAATAGATCGCGTTCGCCGCCGCGACCTGTGCGGGCGTGAGGCATTCGCCAGCCGCGTCGCCCTCCTTGCATTGAAGCGAGGCGGGATCGAAATGGCATTGGCGCGGGTCTTCGATCACACCGTCCTTCACGCCGTCCAATGCGTCGCAGGCTTCGATTACCTTGCGGTTGAGCAAGGTGGCGCTCTCTTGCGTGAGCGCGGCCGGGTCAAGCATCGCCGCGCGGCTGTTCCAGGTGGCGTTGATCATCTGGTTGGCCCAGTGCCAGGCCGGCGCGCCGGCGACGATGCCGTCATAGTCGGCGGGGAAACGGGTGGCTTCCATCAACGCGTGATGTCCGCCCTGCGAGCAGCCCACGAAATAGGATTCGCGGGCTTTCCTGCCATAGAAGCGCTGCATAATGTTTTTCGCGGCAACCGTGGAGACATGAAGCGCGCGATAGGCGAAATCCACCATCTTCTCGGGATGGCCCAGCGCCCAGCCTTGCTCGCTGGCGCCGTTGGGTGCGTCGGGATCGGTGATATGGCCATTGTCAGTGGACATGGTGGCGTAACCCGCCTTCAACGCCGTCAGCATGGGACCGGGCGAGATCGCGCCGGCCGAGGCGCCCGAACCTTCCCCTTGGAATTTGCCGTTCCAGCTCGAGGCCGGCGGCAGCCAGACTTCAAAGCCAATGCGGGAATCCGTGGTGGGCGTGGCCTCGCCCACAATCCGGCACATGGGAATATCCACCTTGGTGCGGCCCACCGTGGCGCCATCGGCGTCATATTCGGCGGTGAGCAGTTTCATGTTGGGGGCGATGGTTTTGCCCGACAGCGCCTGACAGCGCGCGGCGTCGTCTGCGGCAGGGGCGGCATGGCCGGCTGGCGCCAGGCTCATCAGGGGAAACAACGCGAAGACCGAGACGAATGTCTTGAGGCGCGCAGCGTTGGACATGCATTCCCCCTAGCGATTTTGGGGGATGTTCTATGCGCTTTCCACAGTGGTCAAGTGGGGCTGGTCAAGTCGGTGGCGGACTATGGAGATAACTCTCCACCAACGAGCCGGCGATCAGCCGCCAGCCATCCACCAGCACGAAGAAGATCAGCTTGAACGGCAAAGATATGATCACCGGCGGCAGCATCATCATGCCCATGCTCATCAGGATCGACGCCACCGCCATGTCGATGATCAGGAACGGCACGAAGATCAGGAATCCGATCTCGAAGGCGCGCTTCAGCTCCGACAGCATGAAGGCGGGCGCCAAGGTGGTGAGCGCGGTGTCTTCGGCCTTGCCGGTGGGTTTCACATGGGTCATGTCCATGAACAGCTTGAGATCGGCTTCGCGCACATGGTTGAGCATGAATTTCTTCATCGGCACCATGGCGGCGGCGAAGCCCTGTTCGGTGGTGACCTGATTGTTCATCATGGGCTCGATGCCCTGGTGATAGGCGTCGGTCAGCGTGGGCGTCATCACGAACAGAGTCAGGAACATCGCCAGCGACACCAACACGCTGTTGGGCGGGCTTTGCTGCAGACCCAGCGCGGTGCGCAAGAGCGACAGCACCACCACCATGCGCACGAAGCTGGTCATCATGATCAGGATCGACGGCGCGATCGACAAGACCGTGATCAGGGCGATGACCTGCACCATGCGGTCGGTGAAAAGACCGCTGCCGTTGAGATCGATGGAAAAGCCGCCGGCGGCGGCCGCGGCATCGGCGGCGGCCGGCGTGGCGGCGAAAGCGAAGCTGGGCGCGATGAGGGCCACCGCCAGCACCAGCAACGGAGCCAGGGATTTCAGGCGGCGGCTCATGTCTTGGTTCCTTGGGCGCTGGCAATGCGAAGACCCGAGGGGGAAGAAATATTCTCCACCAGGCAGGCGCCTTCGGGTCCGGCGAAAATCAGATGCTCGACATTGTCGCGGCGGACGATGAAAAGGCGCTGGCGCGGTCCCATCAGCAAGGTCTCGACCACCGCCAGGCGCTTCTGCTCGACCGCGCGGGTGACGCCGGGCACGCCCCATTTGCGGGCGGCGACGCCGGCCGCGCCGATCAGGGCCAGCACCAGAAGCAGCGCGCCCACATAGCGGATGATCTCGAAAGTCATGGTCATGAGTAAACAACCGTCAACCTTAATCGCGGGTTAAGCAGAGGAAGGAAGTGCCGGGCAAAAATCGCCGCCGTTAAGTTGCGCTTAAGCATATCGCGCGCACCATCCGGGCACTTCGAAGGTGAAGGGAAAGTTTATGGCGATGAACCTGCCCGATATCCCGCTCTTCTCGCTGTTGCGCCAGCGCATGTCCTGGCTCAACCAGCGCCAGACCGTACTGTCCGAGAATGTCGCCAATGCTGACACCCCCGGCTATGTCGCGCGCGATCTGAAGCCGCTGGATTTCTCCCACGCGCTGGAATCGATGAACCAAAACAGGGTCACCGGTCTCACCGTGACCAATCCGCGCCACATCGCCGCCCAGACCACCAGCGGCAGCGGCGATTTCGGCACCACCGACACGCCGGACGTGGAAGCCAATCCCAGCGGCAATTCCGTGTCGTTGGAACAGGAGATGATCAAGGTCTCCGACACCCAGATGCAGTTCCAGGCCGCCGCCAATCTCTATGGCAAGGCGATGAATCTGATGAAGACCGCGATCGGTCAACCCTGATTAAAGGAGAAGCACCATGGAATTTTCCAATTCAATGACCGTTGCCGCCGCCGGCATGCGCGTCCAGTCCGACCGCATGAAGGTGATCGCCGAGAACATCGCCAACGCCGATTCCACTTCGCCCACGCCCGGCGGCGATCCCTACCGGCGCAAAGTCTCGACCGTGACCCAGAGCTTCGACCGCGAGCTGGGCGTCAATCTGGTGGAGACCGGCAAGACCATGGAAGACAAGAGCGGCTTCCGCAGCCAATACGATCCCGGCAACCCCACCGCCGACGCCAAGGGCTATGTGAAACTGCCCAATGTCGATCCGCTGATCGAGATCATGGACATGCGCGAAGCCCAGCGCTCCTACGAAGCCGACCTCACCGTGATGACTTCAACAAAGCAGATGATGTCTGAGGCTGTCGGGCTTTTGAATAAATAACCTCCACCAGCATGCTTCGCATGCGCGGGGGAGGCGGACCTGGACTGGAATTGAAAGGAGTTAGAGATGGCTCTTCCTGCTGCGGCCGCCGCCGCCTACCAGAATGCCGCCCGCATCGGACTCTCGCCACAGGTGCCCGACGTGGCGCCCGGCAGCGGCGCCCCCGGCAGCTTCTCGGACTTCCTTTCCGGCGCGGTCAAGGATTCCATCAATTCGCTCAAGCAGGGCGAGCAGGCCACCAAGGCCCAGGCGATGAACAATTCCAATGTGGTGGATGTGGTCAATTCCATGAACGCCGCCGAACTCACTTTGGATACGGTGGTGGCGGTGCGTGACAAGGTGGTCTCCGCCTATCAAGCCATCATGAACATGCCGATCTGATCGTCACCCCAGCACATCTCAAGGACGTACGCATGGACGCCGCCAATATCATGGATTTCGCCAGGTCATCGATCCTGGTGCTCTTGGAAATCATCGCGCCCACCATGATCACGGCGCTGGTGGTGGGCCTGGTGGTGGGCCTTCTGCAAGCGCTCACCCAGATCCAGGAACAGACCTTGGTGTTCGTTCCCAAGATCGTGGCCGTGTTCATCGTGCTGCTGCTGGCGCTGCCGTTTGCAGGCGCAGCCCTCAGCGGCTTGATGACCGACATCGCCGCCCGCATCGCCGCTTATTAGGAAATGATTGTCCTAATTTCCCCACTCGCCTCACCATGGGCGGCCCCGAGCCGCCCATCCAGAAAAATGCGCACGCGCGCGCAGCCCTGGATGGCCGGGTCAAGCCCGGCCATGGAGAGGAAAATGGCGACTCCGGTCTAGACCTCATGCATATCCATCTTCCCCCACTTTCGGGACTGGTTCTCACCTACCTCTTGGTATTCGCGCGCGTGGGCGCGATGATCATGTTGCTCCCCGGGCTGGGCACCATGGGCGTGCCTTCGCGCGTGCGCCTGGTGCTGGCGCTGGCGGTGGCCTATGCGCTCACGCCTGTGGTCCAGGCGCAATATCCCGCCGCGGCGCCCGCGAGCGCGATCGCCCTGGGCATCCTGATCGCGCAGGAAATCACTGCCGGCGTGCTGGTGGGCGCGATGGCCGCGATCATCATGAACGGCTTGCAAGTGGGCGGCTTCCTGATCGCTTCCCAGATCGGCCTGGCCTATTCGCAAAGCTTCGATCCCAGCCAGAACACCCAAGGCGCCTCGCTCGGCACCTTTCTCTCGCTTCTCGGCACCGTCGCGATCTTCGCCACCAACCTGCATCATCTCGCCATCGGCGCGATCGTGGGCAGCTACCGGATGATCCCGCCCAGCGGTCATCTTCCCACCTCCGACATGGCGCAACTTGTGATCCAACTGGTTTCCTCGTCCTTCGCGCTGGGCTTCCAACTGGCCGCACCGTTCCTGGTGTTCGGCTTCGCCGTCTATGCCGGGCTGGGGCTTCTGGCCCGGCTGATGCCGCAGCTTCAGGTCTTTTTCCTCGCCATGCCCATCAACATCATGGCCGGCTTTGTGATCATGTTCGCCATGCTGGGGGCGATGATCACGCTCTTCCTGAATTACTACACCACCTCCATGGGCGCCTTTCTATGAGGAGCGTTGCCTATGAGAGTCGCGCCGGCAGAGCCAAGCTCATGCTTGGCCA
>DATNFZ010000179.1:0-3618 GCA_035606155.1 Rhizomicrobium sp.
CAACAAACTCAAGCATTTTCGGGCCGTAGCAACCCGATACGACAAACGCGACGACAACTATCTCGCCTCCGTAAAACTCGCATCAATCCGGATCTGGATGCGCTTTAATGAGTCGGTGACCTAGAGCTTCCGCATCTTATCGGCGGCGCGCGCCAAATGTCTATTTCCTCCACAACACAAGCCTTGGTCTCCAGGTTGTGTGCGGAGCGAGTGATAGTAGTCGCCGAAGTGCTACGCCCACCGGGCAAAATATGAAACATACCGTGCTTACAAGGACGAGCTACTGCTTGCTTTACGGAAATACTTTTCCGGCTAGAAGTAGAGCCTGCTCAAATTATGGAGCACTTGGTCCTCTCCGGCGCGGGAACAGAGCACATTGTTAACGCGGCGATGTGGTGGAACGGAAGCGAAAAAACATTGATAATCAAAGGGACCGTTTGGCATCCTACTCTCCCCAAGTATCTGGAAAGTCTGGGTAGAAGGGCCCTGTCCCTGGGCACCAGCCTCAAATCCGCGCGATGGACATGCCAGCCAAGCGCCGACTGACAAGCGCAACGCCGGACCGGCCCATCGACCCTCTCTCGAAATCATAATAAATCAGTCCAGCCGAACGCAGGTCGCGCGCATGTCTCAAGATTTGGCACCGGGAGCAGGTCGGAGCGCCGTGTGGCGCCTGATGGCGGCGCAGGCCTTGGCGGGCGCCAATTCGACGGTGGTCTATGCGACCGGCGCGGTGATCGGCGAGGCCATCGCGCCCAATCCCGAGTTGGCGACCTTGCCGATTTCGGTCCTGGTGGTGGGCATGGCCTCTTCCACCCTTCCCGCCGGCATGATCGCCGAGCGCTATGGCCGGCGGACCGTTTTCCTGTTGGGCAACAGCTTCGGCATGGCCGCCGGTCTCTTGGGCGCCTTGGCGATCACGATGGGCAGCTTTGTGCTGTTCTGCGTGGCGACCTTCCTCGCCGGCGTCTATGCGGCGGTGGTTTTGACCTTCCGCTTTGCCGCGGCGGAATGCGTTTCCGAACCGCTCAGGCCCCGCGCGCTGGCGACCGTTCTCGCCGGCGGTGTCGCGGCCGGCGTGGTGGGTGGCCAGTTGGTGAATTTCACCATGGGGCTGGCGCCCGCCCACCTGTTCGTGGGCACCTATATCGCCAGCGCGATCGCGGCCTTTCTTTCCGCGATGGTGCTGGTCGGCATCCGGCTGCCGCCGATGCGCCGGCCCAATGCGGGCCGCGGCCGTCCTCTAAGCGAGATCATCACCCAGCCGCTTTTCGTCTCGGCCGCTGTCTGCGGGATCATCAGCTATCTGCTGATGAACTTCCTGATGACCTCGGCCCCGCTTGCCATGCATCTGCACGGCCATCGGCAAGATGCCGCCGATCAGGTCATTCAGTGGCATGTGGTCGCCATGTATGCGCCCAGCTTTTTTACCGGACGGCTGATCACCCGCTATGGCGCGGGAAGGATCACCGGCATCGGCCTGGCGGTCATCGCGCTGGCAGCCATCTTCGGCCTGACGGGCACGACGATCTTTCATTTCACCGCGGCCCTGGTGCTCCTGGGGTTGGGGTGGAATTTCGGCTTCACCGGCGCCTCGGCCATGGTGCTCAAGACCCATGCCCCCGAGGAACGGGCGCGGGTCCAGTCGCTCAACGACTTTCTGGTTTTCGGCAGCGTCGCGATCGGGTCATTTCTTTCCGGCGATATCCTGATGCGCTATGGCTGGGAGGTGGTGTGCGCGCTGGCCATTCCGCCGGTGCTCGCCGCGCTGGCCGCCCTTGTCAAATTTCGCCGAAACGCAATGGCAGCGGCAGCCAGCAGCTGAGCGGCATTGACTTGGCCCACCCCCGACGCATCATGGACGCGGCAATTCGGGGGGCTTGGGCGATGGCGCAATCGAATACAACACAATCGAACAATGTAAATCGGCGGGAATTGCTGGCGGGTGCAAGTGTGGGTGCGGCGGCTCTGCTCGCTGCGGGCAACGCCCAGGCGCAAAGCGCGCCGGGACGCGCGATCGTTTTCGCTCAAACCACCATCGTCACGCCCGACACGACCAACGATGACTTCGCCCTGGCGGTTATGGGCGACAGGATCGCTGCCATCGGCCCCAGCGCGGCGGTGCTTGCCCAATATCCCGACGCAGAAATCGTGGACGGGCGCGGCAAGGCGATATTGCCGGGCCTGATCAATTGCCACGCCCATCTCACCGCCACTCTGGAGCGCGGCTTCAACGAGGATTTCGGTTTTCCCAACGCCTCGCACGCGGCCATCTCGCCCGCCCGCCTGCTTCAAGGCGATGAAAAGTCTCTGATGGCTCAGATCGGGGTGCTGGAAGCGATCAAGAGCGGCACCACCTCCCTGGTCCAGAACGAGTCCGGCATCGGTTCCTACGCAGCCGCGCTGGCGCGTTCAGGCCTGCGCATGGTGTTCGCGGAATCGGTGGCCGATACCGCCAATGTCGCCGGCCCCATGTCGGCGGAAGGCCTGGCCAAGAGCCAGCCGCCCCAATATTCCGTGGGCCGCCGCGACGAGGGCATGAAGCGCATCGCCGATCTTTATTCCGCCTGGCACGGCAAGGAAGGGGGCCGCATCAGCGTTTTTCCCGCTGCCGCATTGGCCGAGACGTCATCGCCAGACCTGCTCAAGGCCGTGCGTGCCTTCGCCGAGAAACACGATCTGGGATACACCATCCACCTGTCGCAGAGCCGGCCGGAAGTGGATTTCATGGTCAAATATTACGGCCTGCGTCCGCCTGCTTTCCTGGCGCGCCATGACTTTCTGGGGCCGCGCCTGTTCGCCGCGCATTGCCGCTTCGTGGACCAGGCCGACATGACGCTCCTGGGCAACTCCAAGACCATCATCTCGCATCAGGCGGCGATGGCGGCCAACCGCGCGGTGATCCCGCCGATTCCGGATCTGCGCGCTGCCGGCTGTCCCATCGCCAACGGCACCGACAACAACACCAACGATCTGTTCGAAGTGATGCGCATCGCGCTGATCACCGAGCGGATCAAGCGCAACAAGGATGACGATCCCAATCCTGGCCGCCAGCCGCAGCCGGAAGACATGCTCGAAGACGCGACCTTGGGCGGCGCGCGCGCCTTGAATCAGGAAAAGACCACCGGCGCGCTGGCCGTGGGCCGCAAGGCCGATCTGATCGTGATCAATACCCAGCGTCCCAATCTGGTGCCGGCGGGGCGCATCCTCTCGGCCTTCATTCACAACGGTGAGCCTTCCGACATCGAAAGCGTGATGGTGGACGGCGCCTTTGTGATGCGCGACCGCAAAGTGCTCACCATGGACGAGGCGGCGCTGGTGGCGGAGGCCGACAAGGTGGGCCGCCGCATCTGGGGCCAGGTGAAAGCGGCGGGCCCGATTTCCATCCCGAGGCTGCACGCCTAGGCGGATCAAGCGGTTGCCGTTGTTCCGGCCGGAACCGCGCAACTTCAGCCCGGCAGCGCTGTTCTCACTTGTGAAACAACAGAGGAGAGCGAGATGAGATTTGTTGCAGTGACTCCTGTTGCATTGGCCGCTATTGCGGTTCTCGCCGTGGGCGCGGCGCCCGCGCTCGCGTTGCCGAACTATAACGGGGACTACGACAATACCCCGTACACG
>DATNFZ010000180.1:0-4148 GCA_035606155.1 Rhizomicrobium sp.
GAGCGCGTTCTGGTCGGCATTCTTCGGCGCGCTCGACTGGGTGCTGAAGCGCGTTGAGCCGTTCTGGCCGAAAAGTCTGCGCCAACGCGCGATCGACAGATGCGTATCGTGGACGACCGAGCGGCTGAACGGCGAGGACGGCCTCGGCGCGATCTATCCCGCCATGGCCAACAGCGTGATGATGTACGACCTCTTGGGTTACCCACCAACACATCCCGATCGCGCCACCGCCCGCCGTTCGGTCGCCAAGCTTCTGGTGGTGAAGGACGACGAGGCCTATTGCCAGCCCTGTGTTTCGCCGGTGTGGGATACGTCGCTGGTGGCGCATGCGTTGCTGGAGACGAAAGACGCGCGCGCCGAAAAGGCCGCGGCGCGGGGGCTGGATTGGCTGAAAGCGTTGCAAGTGCTGGAGGTCAAAGGCGATTGGGCGGAAGAAAAGCCCGATGTGCGGCCGGGCGGTTGGGCCTTTCAATACCGCAACGATCATTATCCAGACCTGGACGACACCGCCGTGGTGGTGATGGCATTGGACCGCGCCGCCAAGACCGGCGTGGGGAAGGATTGCGATGCCGCCATCGCCCGCGGCGCCGAATGGGTGGAAGGACTGCAAAGCCATGACGGCGGCTGGGGCGCCTTCGACGCCGACAACAGCTACTATTATCTCAACAATATCCCCTTCGCCGATCATGGCGCGCTGCTCGATCCGCCGACCGAGGACGTCTCGGGCCGCTGTGTGGGCATGATCGCGCAACTGGGCGGCGATGCCGCCCGGCTGAAAGCGGGCGTGGCTTATCTCCGATCAACTCAGCGGGTCGACGGTTCCTGGTGGGGCCGCTGGGGCGTCAATTACATCTATGGCACCTGGTCGGCACTGGCGGGGTTGAATGCGGCGGGGCTTGGGCCTGACGACGCCACCATGCGCCGCGCCGCCGACTGGCTGATTGCGATCCAGAATCCGGACGGCGGTTGGGGTGAGAATTGCGACAGCTATAAGCTGGATTACAAAGGCTATGAGTCCGCCCCGTCCACTGCGTCACAGACGGCATGGGCGCTGCTAGGCCTGATGGCGGCCGGGCAGGTTGATCATCCCGCGGTGGCACGCGGCATCGCGCATTTGAAGCGCACCCAGGAAGATGACGGGCTTTGGAGCCAGCCGCACTATACCGGCGGCGGGTTTCCGCGCGTTTTCTATCTCAACTATCACGGCTATCCGAAATTCTTCCCGCTCTGGGCGCTGGCGCGCTACCGCAATCTCAAGCTGGGCAATTCCGCCCGCGTCGAGGTTGGCCTTTGACGATTCTCGCCGTCACCGGCCTCAAGCGCGAAGCCGAGATCGTGGGCGGCCCGGGCGTGGTCGCGCTGGCCGGCGGCGGCGATGCGGTGTCGTTGCAGGGCAAGCTTAATGCGCTCCATGGCGATATCAGGGGCGTGATCTCGGTGGGTTTGGCGGGCGCGCTCTCGCCGCTGCTCAAGGTGGGCGACGTGGTGATCGCCGACCAGGTGATCCACGGCCGCGAGACCTGGCGCTGCTCGGACCTCTGGCGGATCGCGCTCCTGGCCAACCTGGCTGAGGCGCATCAGGGCCCGGTCGCCGCCAGCGCCACCATACTGGAAGATGCCAAGGCCAAAGCCGCGCTTTACGACGATACCGGCGCCTTGGCGGTGGACATGGAGAGCGCTCCTGCCGCGCGTTTCGCCGCGGCGCGCAACCTGCCTTTCGCGGTGCTCAGGGTGATTTCCGATGACGCCCGCCACGTGCTGCCACCGGCGGCGCTGGTGGCGATGAAGCCGGATGGCGGGATCGCGCTGGGCCGCGTGCTGGGCTCGCTGTTACGTCATCCTCTGCAGGTGCCGGGCCTTATCCGCACCGCGCGCGCCTCGAACAAGGCGTTCAAGCAATTACTCCGCTGCGCGAATCTCTGCGGTGTCGGATTTTCCGGACCGGATCTCTGACATCTTCTTCTCCACATGGGCTGAGAAGACGAATTCCGCCGGCCGCTGGCGCGACAGGTCGATATCGGGCGCCATCGGGCCTTCGGTCTTCACGCCTCGGAACATCAGCGGCACCGATTTCAGCGGATGCTTGATCGCGTCGGTGGCGGCGGTGCCCTCGAACCCGCAATGGACCATGCAGTTGGCGCATTTCTCGTAACGGCCCACGCCGTATTTCTCCCACTCGGTGCCTTCCATCAGCTCCTTGAAGGTCTTCACATAGCCTTCGCCCAGAAGGTAACAGGGCTTCTGCCAGCCGAAGACGGTATAGAGCGGCATGGACCAGGGGGTGCATTCATAGGTCTGATTGCCCGCCAGGAAATCCATGAACAGGGGAGAGTTGGTGAATTCCCAATTCTTGCCGCCATTGCCGCGCGAGAGAATCTCGCGGAACATTTTCTTGGTGCGCTCGCGGTTGAGGAAATGCTGCTGGTCGGGCGCGCGTTCATAGGCATAGCCGGGCGAGACCGTGATGCCGTCCAGCCCCATCGCCATCATCGCGTCGAAGAATTTGGCGGTGCGCTCTGGATCGGCGCCGTCGAACAAGGTGCAGTTGATCTGGGTGCGGAAGCCACGCTCCTTGGCGAGCTTGATTGCCGCCACGGCCTTGTCATAGACGCCGTCCAGACACACGGATTTGTCGTGCATCTCCCGATCACCGTCGAGATGGATGGACCAGGTGAAATTGGGATCGGGTTTGTACTGGTCGATCTTCTTCGACAAGAGCAGCGCGTTGGTGCAAAGGATCACGAACTTGTCGCGCTCGAGGAAGCCTTGCACGATCTTGGGCATGTCGCGATGGAGCAGGGGCTCGCCCCCGGCGATCGAGACCGCGGGCGCGCCGCATTCGTCGATCGCGTCCATGCACTGCTTGATCGAGAGACGCTGATTGAGAATCTCGTCGGGATAATCGATCTTGCCGCAGCCCGCGCATTCCAGATTGCAGCGGAACAGGGGTTCCAGCATCAGCACCAGGGGATATTTCCCGCCGGAGAGATGCTTCTTCATCACATAGGCGCCGATCTTGGCGGCCTGGCGCAGCGGCAAGCCCATGGCTTTAAGCCCTCAATTCGGCCGGAAGGCGGAACTCGATATGTTCCTTCTTGCCGTCCATTTGTTCGACATCGACGTCTTCGATTTCGGAAAGTGCGGCGATCACATGACGCACCAGTTCTTCCGGCGCGCTGGCGCCGGCGGTAAGGCCCACCACGTTCTTGCCCCGCACCCAGTCGGGTTTGAGCTCGCCGCCGTCGGCGATGAGATAGGAAGGCACGCCTTCCTCGATCCCGATCTCGCGCAGCCGGTTGGAGTTGGAGGAATTCTTCGCCCCCACCACCAGGATCACATCGGCAACTTTTGCCAACTCGCGCACGGAGGTCTGGCGGTTCTGGGTGGCATAACAGATATCGCTGGTCTCCGGCCCGACAATGTCGCGGAAGCGTTTCTTGAGCGCGACGATGATGCCTTTGGTGTCGTCTATGGAAAGCGTGGTCTGGGTGATATAGGCGACGGGACGCTCACCCGAGAGCGGCAGCATCTCCACATCGGCTTCGGACTGGACCAGATGCACCGGCGCGCCCACCTGGCCCATGGTGCCCTCCACTTCGGGATGGCCGGCATGGCCGATCAGGATCAGGGTGCGGCCCTGGGCGACATAGCGCTTGCCCTGGTTGTGCACTTTCGAAACCAGCGGGCAGGTGGCGTCCAGCACCGGCAGCCCGCGCGATTGGGCCGTCTTGACCACAGATTGCGGCACGCCATGGGCGGAAAAGACCGTCACCGCGCCTTCGGGCACTTCGTCCAATTCCTCGACAAAGCGGGCGCCCTTGCTCTTGAGCGCATCCACCACATGGCGGTTATGGACGATCTCATGGCGCACATAGACGGGCTGGCCGAACTTATCGAGGGCCTTCTCGACGATGTCGATGGCGCGCACCACCCCGGCACAAAAGCCCCGCGGCTGGGCAAGTATAACTCGCATATCTCTTCCTTTGCGGGGCCTTCGCTCCCCGTGGAGATAAAGGCCTACCCCGCCAAGCCAAGCCAGTTTCCCGCAACAAACCCCTGAAAACAACCCTGGACGCTTCAGGGCGGGAACCCCTTAACGCATATGTAAGGCCACCTCTATCAGACGAAGAAGGGATAATTCCGTTGCC
>DATNFZ010000181.1:0-5791 GCA_035606155.1 Rhizomicrobium sp.
GCGCGCGTTGTCGGACGATGTCTGGGTCTTCGCGCCGGAGATGGAACAATCCGGCGCCTCGCATTCGCTCACCCTCACCACGCCACTGCGCCTGCGCGCCATCCGCGAACGCCGCTATGCCGTCACCGGCACGCCCACCGATTGCGTGATGATGGCGTGCCTGCACGTGCTGAAGGAGAAGCCGCCGGAGCTGATCCTTTCGGGGGTCAATTGGGGTTCGAACCTGGCGGATGACGTGACCTATTCCGGCACCATCGCCGGCGCCATGGAAGGCTGCGCGCTGGGCATCCGCTCGGTGGCACTGTCGCAGGCCGGCGACGAGGAGACGCGCGAAGCCATCGACTGGTCGCCGGGCGAGATTCACGGGCCGGATTTGTTGCGGCATCTGATGAAGGCAGGCTGGCCGGAGGGCACCTTGATCAACATCAATTTTCCCGGCTGTCCGGCGGCCGAGGTGCAAGGCTGGTCGCTGGTGCCCCAGGGGCGTTACGACCTTCAATCCACCGAGATCGAGGAGCGGCGCGATGCCAGGAGCCGCCCCTATTACTGGATAGGGCTCAGGCGCCGGCGCGCGTCCCCGCCCGAAGACAGCGATCTGGGCGCGGTCTATGCCAACAGGATCGCGGTGACGCCCCTGCACATGAACCTCACAGCGCCCACCACGCTGCGGGAACTCCGGCAAAAGCTGGGAAAATAGCGGCTTTTGGCCTGGGTTAATAAAAGTAATCTTGGTTAAGGCTCTGTTCATAATTAAGGCGGATGATTCGCGTCTGCAGTCCTTAAGGCATGACGCGATGATCGCTTCCTGGAGAAACTTCGCAGCCGCGACGCTGATCATCGCGCCTTTCCTTGCCGCCTGCACGGAAACGCCGGAGACGGTCTTCGACTGGGGCGTCAATGATCATCTTCCCAATCACGCTGCCATCTCGCATCCACAAGTCGCGCAAGACGCCGCGCCAAGAGAGTTGAACAAGCCGCCAAGTGCGGCGCCCACCAGAACCGTCAGCAAATCCGCCTTGGCGCCGATCGGCCACGCCGCCGATCCCAATGCGCCCAGTTTCACCTGGCCGGTGTCAGGCCCGGTGATTTCGGATTTCGGCGCCGCCACCAACGGCCAGCGCAATGACGGGATCAACATCTCCGCGCCGATGGACACGCCCATCCATGCTTCGGCCAGCGGCACCGTCACCTATTCCGGCGATGAATTGAAAGCCTATGGCAAGTTGGTTCTGATCCGTCATGACGACGGCTATGTCACGGCTTATGCCCATGCCGACAAGATTCTGGTGGTCAAGGGGCAAGCGGTCACGCGCGGCCAGGTGATCGGCTATTCCGGCTCGAGCGGGGATGTGACCTCGCCGCAGCTTCATTTCGAGATCCGCCACGACACCCGCCCTGTGGATCCCAAGGGCCTGCTGGCGGCGCGGGAGTCTTAGACAGAGTCGCCATGGGCGGCTTTGCCGTCCATCCAGAGAAACGCGCCGCGAGAGAGTTTTCTGGATGGCCGCGTCGATACTGCTGGCCCGCGCTTGTGGATGGTGATTGCGATTTCTGTGAAGACTTTGCTTCACGTGAAACAATGCGGCTCCCGGGTCGGCGCGAGTTGCGCGGCCCGAGGGCAAACTCCAGCCCGCCATGACGAGAAAAAGAAGCTTCTCAAATACTCTTGCCCAACTCGCCGGCCAGGTCCTGGATGAATTGCCAGGCGACGCGGCCTGATCTCGCTCCGCGGCCCATCGCCCAGGCCAGCGCGCGGGCGCGCAACTCCTCCGGCGCAAGCTTCAGCCCATAACGCGCGGCATAGGCCTCGATCATCGCCAGATAATCGTCCTGGCTGCAATTGTGGAAACCCAGCCAGAGACCGAAGCGGTCGGAGAGCGAGACTTTTTCCTCGACCGCCTCGCCGGGATTGATCGCGGTGGCGCGCTCATTGTCCACCATGTCGCGCGGCATCAGATGGCGGCGGTTGGAGGTGGCGTAGAACAGCACATTGTCGGGGCGGCCTTCGATCCCGCCCTCCAGCACGGCCTTTAACGATTTGTAGCTGGTGTCGTCCTTGTCGAAGGATAGATCGTCGCAGAACAGCAGATAGCGGCGTTTGCCGGCCCTGAGCAGCCTCAGCAGCAGCGGCAGGCTGGCGATGTCCTCGCGATGCACTTCGATCAGGACCAGCGCGGTTTTGCGCCCGCGATTGACGTGCGCGTGCACCGCCTTGACCAGCGAGCTCTTGCCCATGCCGCGCGCGCCCCACAGAAGCGCGTTGTTGGCGGGCAAGCCGTCGGCGAAGCGGCGCGTGTTGGCGATCAGCGTGTCGCGCTGGCTTTCAATTGCCTTGAGCAGTTGAAGTTCGATGCTGGCGACCTGGGCGACCGGGGTCAGCGCGCCCAGATGCGGCTCCCAGACGAAGGCGTCACCTTTTTCCGGAAGCCGCTCGGGCAGGGCGGCGGGCGCCAGCCGCTCAAGCGCCGAGGCCGCGCGCATAAGCAGTGAGACTTCGGCTTTGGGGTCGGATTTGGCGCGCTTTTTCATCCCTAAGCCCTTGTTTTTCCACGGTTGCAAACAGGGCCGCCGCGGCTATAGTCCGCCCGCGCGCGCCCCGCGCTCCACGAAAGCATTTTACGCCCATGAACACGTCCGATCCGATGTTTCAGACCCTGACGCTGATCGTGCCCATGCTGGCGATCTTTTACTTTCTTCTCTGGCGGCCGCAACAGCAGCGCACCAAGCAGTTGCGCCAGCAGGTGGACAATCTGCGCCGCGGCGACACGGTGGTGACTGCCGGTATTCTGGGCCGGGTGGTCAAGGCGTCCGACAAAGAGGATCCCGAGATCCTGGTCGAGATCGCCGACAATGTGCAGGTCAAGGTGCTCAAGGCCTCGTTGAGCGACGTGCGCCCCAAGGGGCAGGCGGAAGAGAAGAACTAGGCCTGAGATGCTGCAAGTTTCGCCCTGGACCCGTATCGTCACCCTCCTGATTCTGTTGGCGGGCATCCTGATCGCGCTTCCCAACGCGCTGCCGCAGAATGTGCTCAACCATTTTCCCTCCTTCCTGCCTTCCTCCAGTGTGAGTTTGGGCCTTGATCTGCAAGGCGGGTCTTATCTTTTGCTCGAAGTCGAGTACGACCAGGCACAAAAGGACAAGGAAGAAGCCACCATCGCCGACATCCGCAGCGCCTTCCGCAAGGCCCATATCGGCTATACCGATCTGGGCGCGCGGGGTGATGTCGTCACCGTCAAGGTGACCGATCCCGGCCGCTATGACGAGGCCAAGACGCTGGTCGCCGGTCTTAATCCCAGCGTTTCGAGTTCGGTCCTGGGCGGCGGTGCCAAGCAGTATGACATCACCGAGCCGGGCGAGGGCGTTATCACCCTCACCGTCACCGATTCGTACAAGACCCAGACCAAGCAGCAGGTGCTGGACCAATCGATCGAAGTGGTGCGCCGCCGCATCGACGCCATGGGCACCAAGGAGCCCGGCATCACGCGCCAGGGCGACAACCGCATCCTGGTCGAAGTGCCGGGACTGCAGAATCCGGAAGAGCTCAAGACCATCCTGGGCAAGACGGCCAAGATGACGTTTCAGTTGGTGGACGAGACCGCCGACCCGAACGCCAAGGTGGCGCCCATCGGCGATGAAATCCTGCCCCAGGTGAGCGAAGGCAATGCCAAGCAGGTCCTGCCGCCTATTGTCGTGCAGCGGCGCGTCATGGTGTCGGGCGACCGCCTCTCCGACGCGGGCACCAGCTTCGACAGCAGGACCGGCCAGCCGGTGGTGACGACGCGCTTTGACAGCGTGGGGTCGCGCGAGTTTGGGGACCTGACCAAGAACAATGTGGGCCACCGCTTCGCCATCGTGCTGGACAAACAGGTCATAACGGCCCCTGTGATCGAAGAACCGATCTTGGGCGGATCGGGCCAGATCACCGGCAATTTCACCACCGAGAGCGCCAACAATCTTGCCATCATGCTCCGCGCCGGCGCCTTGCCGGTGCCGTTGAAGATTCTGGAAGAGCGCACGGTGGGCGCCGAACTGGGCGCCGATTCGGTCAAGGCAGGCCGTTACTCCGCGATCGGGGGACTGTTCGCGGTCGCCGTGTTCATGATCCTGCGCTACGGCCTGTTCGGCATCTTCGCCGATATCGCGCTGACCCTGAACGTGATCCTGCTTCTGGCGGCGTTGACCGCCTTCGGTGCCACCCTCACGCTGCCGGGCATCGCCGGCATCGTGCTCACCATGGGCATGGCGGTGGATGCGAACGTGCTGATCTATGAGCGCATCCGCGAGGAGCAGCGCAATGGCCGCTCGATGCTGGCCTCCATTGACACAGGCTTCCGCCGCGCCATGGCCACCATCATCGACGCCAACATGACCCACCTGATCGCCTCTCTGATTCTGTTCGAGCTGGGCTCGGGCTCGGTGAAAGGCTTTGCCATCACCCTGGGCGTGGGCATCATCACCTCCTTCTTCACCGCGGTGATGGTGACAAGGCTGATCGTGATCGCGTGGCTGAATATTGCGCGCCCTAGAAAACTAGCGATCTAAATTTCACTTCCCGTGAGGGGCTCGCTGTTTTGTTGCCCCTTCGCAGCTTTGCTTTTGGCGCTCCGCTTTCGCCTATGCGCCTGCAAGCGTGGCTCACGGACGCCCCCCCGCCAGTGCTTCGCGCACGCGGGGGAGGCGGGCCTCGGCAAGCTTCAACAAGCGCTGGGGCGGCCTGGTCCTGGCTTTCTCCCCTGCGCGGCGAAGCCGCTGGCGGGGGGAGATGTCTCTGAGCGCTTGCGCGAAAGAGACAGAGGGGGGCAAAATAACGCCGGGACTCAACCGGCGGAGGGGCTTGTGGCCGCGTTTTTGGGAAATCTGCGCAATGTGGTGATTGCCGGCTTCGTGCTGGCGATATTGCTGGCGGTGCTGTACGCCGGCATGGGCGGCACGCTCGACGATATGTTCTGGGCCTTTGTGGTGCGGTGGCTGCACATCGCGTCGGGGGTGATGTGGATCGGGCTGCTCTGGTATTTCAATTTCGTGTCCACCCCCACCACGCCGAAAATACCCGAGGAATTCCGCCCGGCGCTGGGCCGCTTCATCACGCCGGCGGCACTGTGGTGGTTCCGCTGGTCGGCGATGTCCACCATCATCCTGGGGATCGGGCTGGCCAGCATGAACCACTATCTCGCGCAGGCCTACACGCTGGACGCCATTGATGGCTTCGCCCACATCAATCACATTCTGATCGGCATCGGCATGTGGCTGGGCACCATCATGTGGTTCAATGTCTGGTTCCTGATCTGGCCCAACCAGCAAAAGGCGCTCAACATTGACGGCAAATATCCCAATCTGGGCGCGCCCGAAAAAGCCGCCGCAGGGAAGACCGCCGGCCAGTTCAGCCGCGTCAACACGCTGCTTTCCATTCCCATGCTGTTCTGCATGGCGGCGGCAATGCATATCTGAGTGAAGTGAGGCGCTAGCGGGCCTGCCCGCGTGGCGGCAATATCATTCCGAAGCCGCCGGAGCGATCCGGCGGCTCTCTTGTTTGACCTCTCATGGATAGCGTTCTTGCCCTGAAACTGGCGGAATTAACGCGGCGTGCCGATCCCGACCGCTATTTCGCCAGCCTGTTCGCCCCGGCGCGCGCGCGGGCCCATCTGCATGCGCTTTACGCCTTCAACCATGAAGTGGCGCATGTCGCCGAAAGCGTGCGCGAGCCGATGTTGGGCGCCATCCGGCTGGAATGGTGGCGCGAAACCGTGGAAGGCGCGGCCAAGGGAAATCCCCGCCCCCATGACGTGGCGCG
>DATNFZ010000182.1:0-6142 GCA_035606155.1 Rhizomicrobium sp.
CAGCTGGATGGAATCGATGACGCGCAGGATTTCCTGGAAGTTGCGCCCCACCGTCATGGGATAGACCAGGATCAGCTTGATGCGCTTGTCCGGTCCGATGATGAAGACGTTGCGCACGGTGGCGTTGTTGGCCGGGGTGCGCCCCTCCGAGGTGCCGGCCGTGTCCGCCGGCAGCATGCCATAGAGCTTGGAGACTTTGAGATCGGTGTCGCCGATCATCGGGTAGTTGGGCGCAGTACCTTGGGTCTCTTCGATGTCCTTGGACCATTTGGAATGATTTTCGACCGGATCGACCGAAAGCCCGATCACCTTGACACCGCGCTTGTCGAATTCCGGCTTGAGCCTGGCGACCGCGCCCAATTCGGTGGTGCAGACCGGGGTGAAATCCTTGGGGTGGGAGAAGAGCACCACCCAATGATCGCCGGCCCAGTCGTAGAAATTGATTTTCCCTTCGGTGGTTTCGGCGGTGAAATTGGGCGCGACGTCGTCGATCTGCAGCGGCATGGCTCTCATCCTCGATCCTGGAAAGGGCGCGAGCCTAGCCCAAAGCATGGGCGTCGGGTAGCCGCCAGGAGAAGCCAAAGGCGTTCGAATTCCACTCCTGATAGCGGGGTTGAATTCGCCCTCACGAAAGCGCAAAGCTCTGCCTTAGGCACCAGGTGTAGGGAACGCGGTGTAGGCCGCGGCTGCCCCCGCAACTGTAACCGGCGAGCTTTCGTCCGTAGTACCACTGATCCATTTGCGTTTTTCGGATCGGGAAGGTGGGCGAAACGCGTCAACCCGGAAGCCAGGAAACCTGCCTGGTGCTGTCGTCCAGTTTTCGGCCGGGGTGTGCCGGGAATTACGGGGTGAACCGTCGTGGCGACAAGACCGGAGTCGTCGCGGCGTGGCCAAATTTCAAAATCCATCAATCGCGTCGGCTCCCTAACCCATTGGGGACGCCATGTTGAAACTTGCTCTTCTATCCAGTGCCGCTTTGGCTTCATTCGCTTTTCCCGCGCTCGCGCAAAGCGAGAGTGACCTTACCGTGCCGCCGGAAAGCGTGGTGGTGACGGCCACGCGTATCGCCACGCCGATCGATCAGGTGGCAAGCGCCATCACTGTGATCGGCGCCTCCGAGATCGCCGGGCGCCAGGACCGCTCGTTGCCGGATGTCTTGGCCGACGTACCCGGCCTCAATCTGGTCCAGACCGGCGGCGAGGGCGGCCAGGCCGCGATCTTCATGCGGGGTACGAACTCCAACCATGTGAAAGTGCTGCTGGACGGCATGGACGTATCGGATCCCTCCAGCCCCAACGGCGCGTTCGATTTCGGCAAATTCGACGTGGCCGACATCGCCCGGGTGGAAGTGCTGCGGGGGCCGCAGTCCGGCCTTTACGGCTCGGACGCCATCGGTGGGGTGATCAACGTCATCACCAAGGACGGCAACGGCCCTATGTCCGTGTCCGGCAGTGTCGAGGGAGGAAGTTTCGACACCTTCGACCAGGACGCGACGGTGAGTGGATCAGACGACCATTTCCACTACCGCGCCACGCTCTCGCATCTGCATGCCGGCGCCACGCCGGTGACGCCGCTTGATCTTTTGCCGGCGGGCGAGAAGCGGCATGACGATTATTTCGACAGTATCACCGCCTCGACCAAGCTCGGTTATGACGTCAACGATGATTTCGATCTGGGCTTTGTCGGCCGGGCAAGCGACAGTTTGGGCCGCATCACCGGCGACGCCTTCGATCCCCTGACGTTCCTGGCATTTCCGGCCCCCACCCAAACCCGCATCTACACCCAAAGCCATGAAAGCCGCGGTACCGCCCATCTGGTAGGGGGATCGATCGATCAGACCTTGGGCGTGAGCTATTCCAGCACCGTCATCAGCGACATGGATCCCGAAAATGGCTCGATTCCGTCATCGGGTGACCGCATCGCGGTGGACTGGCAGGGCAGCCTGCCCATCGCCAAGGGGGAAACGATCGTCTTGGGCGCCACAACCATCCGCGACGCCATCCATATTCCTATCTCCGCGGGCGTCACCACCAATGCCGGCTATGGCGAACTGCAATCCAGCCTGCCGGATGTGATCGGGGGCGTGGACATCAACAACAGTGTGAGCATTCGCGGCGATGATAACAGCCGCTATGGCGGTCATGTGACCTGGCACGTGGCACCCATGGCCGCCATTTCCGCCACGGGCACGCGGATTCACGCAAGCTATGGCACCGGCTTCAAGGCGCCGTCGCTGGAGCAATTGTTCGAGAGCTTTCCCGCCTTCTTTTTCTTCGCCAATCCCCATCTCAAGCCCGAGGCCAGCACCGGGTATGACGTGGGGGTGGACCAGAAACTGTTCGGGGTGGAAGGCGGCGTCACCTGGTTTCACAACGACATCAAGAACCTGATCGAGACCAATCCGGTCACTTTCGAGAATGACGTCAATATCGGCCGCGCCCGCACACAAGGGTTCGAGAGCTATCTGGCCTGGCAACCGCTCGACAGCCTCAAGCTCCGCGCCGACTATACCTACACCGAAGCGGAGGATGCCGATCTGCATCAGGAACTGGTGCGCCGGCCCAGGAACAAGATCAGCGGCGAAGCGCGCTGGCAGGCGATGGAGGCGCTCAATCTCGATGCGCAATTACTCTATGTCGGCGGTTGGATCGACGGCAGCCGGGACTTTTCCGTTTCCCGGCTCAATGCCCATCCCTATTGGACGGCCGATCTTGCAGCCAGCTATGCCGTGACCGAAAATCTGGCGGTGACGGCGCGCATGAGCAATCTGTTCGACAAGAGTTATCAGGACCCGGTGGGTTTCCTGCGGCCGGGTCGGGCTTTCTATGCCGGTCTCAAGGTCAATCTCTGAATGAAACGCGGGATCGGCGCGGCGCTTCTTTTGCTTCTTGGTATGGGGCAGGCGATGGCCGCGCCGCCCACTTTACCGCCGCCGCGGCGGATCATGTCGCTCACGGTTTGCACCGATGAGCTGCTGATGGATTTGGCGCCGCCGTCGCGCATCGCCTCCATCAGCTATCTGTCGCGCGAAAAAGCGGCGCTGAAATTATGGCCTGAGGCCCAGCATCTTCCCGTCAATCACAACAGCGCCGAGGAGATATTGGCGGACAGGCCCGACCTGGTGCTCACCCTGACCTATGCCTCGACGGACATGCAGGCGCTTCTGGAAAAAAGCGGCATCCGTTTCCTGGAAGTGCCGCAAGCCCAGAATTTCGAGCAGATCCGCGCGGTGACCAGGGAAGTGGGCGATGCGATCGGGGAAAGGCCGCGCGCCGAACAATGGATCGCCCGCATGGATGCCACTTTGCGCGAACTGGCGGCGGGCAAACCCAAGCAGGCGATCCGCGTCGTGGGCTGGGGCGGAGGCGGCTTCGTGCCGGGGGGCGATACTTTGTTCAATGCGGTGCTGGACGTTGCCGGCGGAAGAAATATCGCGGCACACGACAGTTATTATGATGTCGAGAGCCTGATTGCGGCGCGGCCTGACGTCCTGGCTTTCGCCGACGATTACATCGACACACCATCTTTGCGCCGCGATCAGGACGATCATCCGCTGCTGATGAAACTGTTCGCGAATCGCCGGATCGTCTATCCGGCCGCCTATTTCGGCTGCGGGACGCCGCAAAGCGCCGACGCCGCGCTCAAGCTGCGCGGGCAATTGATGCAGACGATGGCCAAGCCGGGCGGGGTGCCGTGAAGGGATTGTCGATAGCGCTGGCGCTGCTCTTGGCCGTTGCCTTTGTGCTTTCGCTGCTGGCGGGACGGGTCTGGCTTTCGCCGCAGGAGATCATCGGTGCGCATAATGACCTGGCGCGGCTGATCGTCACCGATCTGCGCCTGCCGCGCAGCGTGCTGGCGCTTTTGGTGGGCGCGAGCCTGGGCCTTTCCGGCGCGGTGTTGCAGGGCCTCACCCGCAATCCCCTGGCCGAGCCGGGTCTCTTGGGCGTTTCGACCGGTGCGGCGCTGGGCGCTGTGCTGGCGATCTATTTCGGCATCACGTTGATTGGCGGCATGGGCGGCCCGCTCTTGGGTTTGATTGGCGCGCTGGCGGCGTGTGGCTTGACCTTCGGCCTGGGACAGGGCGGCGGCACCATCACCCTGGTGCTGGCAGGCGCGGCCGTTTCGAGCCTGACCGCGGCGGGGATCGCGCTGGCGCTCAATTTCGCACCCAATCCTTATGCGGCTTATGAGATCATGAATTGGCTCCTGGGTTCGCTGGCGGACAAAAGCTGGAATCAGGTCTGGCTGATCCTTCCTTTTGTGCTGGTGGGATGTGCGGCTCTCGCCACCACGGGGCGCGCGCTGGATGCGCTCACTTTGGGCGAGACCCAGGCCGAAAGCTTGGGCATCGATCTCACGCGCTTACGCATCGCCGCCATCGCCGGCACGGCGTTGGCGGTGGGCGCCGCGACGTCCGTGACCGGGGCGATCGGCTTCATCGGTCTGGTGGCGCCCCATCTGGCGCGGCCTTTTGTCGGCCATCAGCCCAGCCGGATTCTTTTGCCCGCAACTTTGGGCGGGGCGTTGTTGCTTTTGGTCGCCGATATCGCCGCCCGGCTGATTCACCTGGGGCCGGAATTGAAGCTGGGCGTCTTCACCAGCCTGGTGGGCACGCCGTTCTTTTTCTGGCTGGTGGTCCGGCTGAAAAGGACCGCGCCGTGAGCGTTCTGCTGGCCGAGCATCTCAGCGTGCACAAAGCCCGCCGCGCCATCCTCAGCGATGTGTCGCTGATGGCCGGGCCCGGCGAGTTCGTCGCCGTGATCGGACCCAATGGCGCAGGCAAATCCACCCTGCTGGCGGCGCTGGCGGGTCTCATCAGGCCCAGCGCGGGTGAAGTGAGTCTTGACGGCATGCCGCTCAAGCGTCTTGCGCGCCGCAAACTGGCCCAGACGCGCGCCTATCTGCCGCAAAATCCTGTCTGCGAATGGCCCTTGTCGGTGGAGCGGCTGGTGGCCCTGGGCCTCACGGCGCATTTGCCGGCGCTGGGACCTTTGCCGGAAGCGTTTCAGGGTGCGATCGCGCAAGCCCTGGACGAGCACGATCTGTCCGCGCGCAAGGACCAGCCCGTGACCACGCTCTCGGGCGGCGAATTCTCCCGCGCCATGCTGGCGCGCGCACTGGTGGCGGCGCCTGCGCTCTTGATCGTGGACGAGCCGGTCACGGGTCTTGATCCAGTCCATGCCTTCGCTGCCATGGCGCGGCTTTCCGCCTGGGCGTCGAGCGGCAAAACCGTGATCGCCTCGCTGCACGATCTCACCCTTGCGGGACGTTATGCGGGACGCGTCCTGGCGTTGCGGGACGGGCGAATGGCAGGCGAGGGCGCACTCACATCCGCGATGATCCGCGATGTGTTTGGGGTGGAGACGCGCGTGCGGGGCGAAGGCCGTTCCATGACCGTGGATTTCCTGGGCGCCTGAAACGCGGCTTTCCGGACTTTTGCTTCCCCGGAGCGGACGGGAACCAACGAATTATCAAAAGGTACGGAACTGCACGCCATCCGCCGAATTAGCAAGAGATGTAAAGTTAGCAAGCCCCGGGGGGCCATGAGCATGAAATGGGTCAGTTACTCGATTCATTACCCCCCGAGCAGCGGCTTGCCCACTATCGGGAATTCGCGGAAGCCGCGCTGCGGCAGGCCGCCCTGACAACCGACCAGGTGATTCGCGCCGATCTTCTCAGCATGGCGGCGGGTTGGCATTTGCTGATCGGCGAGCTGGAAAAGGCGCAAAATCATCCCGCGCCGGCCGATGGAATGCCTCAATCGCCCAAGGCACCGGCACGGCATTGAGGCGTTTTTCCTTGGATGCTGCAGCATTACCGGATTTACCTGCTGGACCGGAATTTTCGCATTTGTGTCGCCCACGACGTTCTTTGTCCAGACGAGGAAGCTGCTTGCGAGGCGGCGGCGGAACTCAGCAACGATCAATGGTGGGAGTTGTGGCAGGGCCGCGAATGCGTCCGCCGCGGCAAGGGCACTCATCACGCGCCCGAAGAGTCTCTTCACTAGGTCACCGACTCATTAAAGCGCATCCAGATCCGGATTGATGCGAGTTTTACGGAGGCGAGATAGTTGTCGTCGCGTTTGTCGTATCGGGTTGCTACGGCCCGAAAATGCTTGAGTTTGTTGAAGAACCGCTCGACC
>DATNFZ010000183.1:0-11599 GCA_035606155.1 Rhizomicrobium sp.
GCGCTCATTTTAGAAACATCTAATCCGAGGCCGTGAGGCTGCTTTGCTTTTGCGACAGCATGGTCCAGTAATTTTTGTTTTTTGCGCTTCCCGCGTTTCAGGGCTTTGGCCATTCTGGGGGTAGTACTCACGAGCGTTCGCTGTGTGCGGTAACCCGGATGGCTAGCGGACGGAGGATTGCTCATTTGACTCAGCTTCCCGTTCTTCGAACAGCTGCACGATAGGTCCAACTGTACCAGTTTAGCCGCGCCAAACGATGCAGCGTTAGTAAGGCTTGGCTCTGACCAGCCTCCCCGCGCATGCGAAGCATGCTGGCGGGGGAGGTGGCCGTAGCAGCGCTTGCGATGCGGAGGCCGGAGGGGGAACTAAAAAGGCAGCGGCGTCCGCTAACTTTCTGGAATCTAAGCACGAATCTATCTTGACGCCGCGAATCAGTTCGTGATTCGGTGGGCCGCATGCGAATCAAGCGTTCGGTCATCCGCTTCTTTGTGGCTCTGATTCTTCCCGCCATGTCCATCGCGGTGGTGGGATATTTCGGCAGCTATGCCATTTGGGGCGAACGCGGCCTGCTCACACTGGAAGACACCCAGGCGAGGCTGGGCATCCAGCAGGAAAAACTCGCTCAGGTGGCGGCCCAGCGCGACCGGCTGGCCCATCGTATTCAACTGATGGAAGACGCCCACCCCGATCCCGATCTGGTGGAAGAACTCGCCCGCGGCCAGTTGATGGACGGTGCGCCCAACCAGGTCGCGGTCCCACGCAACGCGCGTTAATTTATTTCCCCCTCCGGCCGTAGCACGCTCGAGAGCGTGCTACGGCCACCTCCCCCACCAGCATGCTTCGCATGCGCGGGGGAGGCGGGCCTCGACCAAGACGCACTTCCCCGAACACTGTTCGGCTTGTTGCGCCGCAACAAAATTATAAAGGCTTGCCAAGCCTTTCCGGCCTTGCCACAACGCCAAACCTTCCCCGTGTGAGAGTGTCTGACGCGCATGAGTGACCCCGCAAAACGCCCGGAAAAACAAGAAAAAGCCGTTTCGAACACCGCCCGCAGCAACTCCGAAGCCCTCAAGAAACTCTATTCCGACATGTTGTTGATCCGCCGCTTCGAGGAGCGGGCGGGCCAGCTTTACGGCATGGGGCTGATCGGCGGCTTCTGCCACCTCTATATCGGCCAGGAGGCGGTGGTGGTGGGCATGCAGGCCAATGTCCACCCCGAGGACCAACTGATCACCGCCTATCGCGATCATGGCCACATGCTGGCCGCCGGCATGGACCCAAAAGGCGTGATGGCCGAACTGACCGGCCGCTCCACCGGCTACTCCAAGGGCAAGGGCGGCTCCATGCACATGTTCAGCGAGGAGAAGCGCTTTTATGGCGGCCACGGCATCGTGGGCGCGCAGGTGCCGCTGGGCACGGGCCTGGCCTTCGCCAACAAATATCGCGGCAATGACGGCGTGAGCCTCACCTATTTCGGCGACGGCGCCGCCAACCAGGGCCAGGTCTATGAAAGCTTCAACATGGCCGAGCTGTGGAAGCTGCCGGTTGTGTACATCATCGAGAACAACCAATACGCCATGGGCACCAGTGTTGCCCGCTCCAGCGCCGAGACGGATTTTTCCAGGCGCGGCGTCTCTTTCAACATTCCCGGCATGTCGGTGGACGGAATGGACGTGGAAGCGGTGCAGGCGGCGGGCGCCGAAGCGATGGCCCATTGCCGCGCCGGCAAAGGCCCCATCATCCTGGAGATGAAGACCTACCGCTATCGCGGCCATTCCATGTCGGACCCCGCCAAGTACCGCACCCGCGAGGAAGTGACCGAAGTGCGCGAAAAGCGCGATCCCATCGACCATTTCGGCCAGAAGCTGGTGAAGAATGGCGTGGTGAGCGAGGACGATCTCAAGATGATCGACAAGGACGTCAAGGCGATCGTGGTCAACGCGGCGGAATTCGCCACCGAAAGCCCCGAGCCCGGCCCGGCTGAACTCTACACGGATGTGCTTGCCTGATGTCCACGCAAATCCTGATGCCTGCACTGTCACCCACCATGGAAGAGGGCAAGCTTGCGCGCTGGCTGGTGAAGGAAGGCGACACCGTCAAGTCCGGCGACATCCTGGCCGAGATCGAGACCGACAAGGCCACCATGGAATTCGAGGCGGTGGACGAAGGCCGCATCGGCAAGATTCTGGTGCCGGAGGGAAGCGAGGGGGTGAAAGTCAACTCGCCCATCGCCACCTTGCTTGCCGATGGCGAGGATGCCTCGGCTGCCGCGGCTGCGCCAAAGAAGGCACCAGAGAAAACACAAGCGTCGGCCGAAGCGAAAAAAGAATCCGTTCCCCCCGCCGTCGCCGGCGGTGGTCCCAACAAGCCCCCCCAGGACGCGCCGCGCCCGCCGGCCGAGCATTTCATTCCCGCCCCGTCCGACCCGGACCTGCCGAAAGACGTCGAGATGGTCACCATCACGGTGCGCGAGGCGCTGCGTGATGCCATGGCCGAAGAGATGCGCCGCGACCCCAATGTCTTCCTGATGGGCGAGGAAGTGGCCCAGTATCAGGGCGCCTACAAGATCAGCCAGGGCCTGCTGGAAGAATTCGGCGACAGGCGCGTGATCGACACCCCCATCACCGAGCATGGCTTCGCCGGTCTGGGCGTGGGCGCGGCCTTCGCGGGCTTGCGTCCCATCGTGGAATTCATGACCTGGAATTTCGCCATGCAGGCGATGGACCAGATCATCAATTCCGCCGCCAAGACCCGCTACATGTCGGGCGGCCAGATGAGCTGCCCCATGGTCTTCCGTGGACCCAATGGCGCAGCGGCGCGCGTCGCCGCCCAGCACAGCCAGGATTATTCCGCCTGGTATGCCTCGGTCCCTGGCATGAAAGTGATCGCGCCCTATTCGGCGGCGGACGCCAAGGGCCTGCTCAAGGCGGCGATCCGCGATCCCAATCCGGTGATCTTCCTGGAGAACGAAATCGTCTATGGCCGATCCTTTCCGGTGCCCAAGATCGACGATTACGTCCTTCCCATCGGCAAGGCGCGCATCGTTCGGCCCGGCAAGGATGTGACCCTGGTGTCCTATTCCATTTCGGTCGGCACCTGCGAGGAAGCGGCTGAGAAACTGGCTGCCGAAGGCATCGATGCGGAGATCATCGACCTTCGCACCTTGCGCCCGCTCGACATCGAGACCGTGATCGCCTCGGTCAGGAAGACCAACCGCATCGTCACGGTGGAGCAGGTCTGGCCGGTCTGCTCCATCGGTTCGGAAGTCTGCTCGCGGGTGGCGCTGGATGCCTTCGATTATCTCGACGCGCCGCCCACCAAGGTCACCGGCAAGGATGTGCCGATGCCTTATGCCGCCAATCTGGAGAAGCTGGCGCTGCCCACCGCCGAGGACGTGATCCAGGCGGCCAAATCGGTTTGCTACAAGGATTGAGCACGTGGCGACCAATATTCTGATGCCTGCTTTGTCGCCCACCATGGAAGAGGGCAAACTTGCCCGCTGGCTGGTGAAGGAAGGCGATACCGTCAAATCCGGCGACATCCTGGCCGAAATCGAAACCGACAAGGCCACCATGGAATTCGAGGCGGTGGACGAAGGCCGCATCGGCAAGATCCTGGTGCCCGAGGGCAGCGAAGGCGTGAAAGTGAACGCGCCCATTGCGGTGCTGCTGGAAGACGGCGAAAAGCCCGGCGATGTGGACATCAGCGCGGCGATGAAAAACATCGGCGCGGCGGTGAAGGCCGAAGCGCCAAAAGCGGCGCCACAAGCGCCTGCGAAGGTGGAAGCGCCCAAGGCCGAAGCTGCGCCGCAAGCGCCCAAAGCAGCCTCGGCCCCAGCAGCGAGCCATGACGGCAATCGCATCTTCGCTTCGCCGCTCGCGCGCCGCATCGCCCAGCAGAAAGGCATCGATCTCGCCGCGCTCTCCGGCAGCGGTCCGCGCGGTCGCATCGTCAAATCGGATGTCGAAGTGGCCAAGCCCGGCGTCAGGCCTGCCGCGGCGGCGCCGAAAGGAGAAGCCGGCGCCCCTAGTCTGGGCGTGGCGGCGCTGCCAGACGCCAAGCTGTTCTACAAGCCCGGCGACTACGACGAAATTCCGCACGACTCCATGCGCAAGGCGATCGCGCGGCGTCTCACCTCGGCCAAGACGCTCATTCCGCATTATTACCTGTCGGTCGATTGCAATCTCGACTCCCTGATGGCGACGCGGGCCAAGCTCAACGACGCGGGGAAGAATGCGGCCTACAAGCTTTCGGTGAACGACTTCGTCATCAAGGCCGTGGCGATGGCCCTGATGAAGCATCCGGACGTCAATGCCAGTTGGACCGAAAGTTCGATCCTGCGCCACAAGCACGCCGATGTGGGAGTGGCGGTGGCGCTGGATTTCGGTCTGATCACGCCCATCGTCTTCAAGGCCGAGACCAAAGGCCTGGCCGAGATTTCCAATGAAGTGAAATCGCTCGCCTCGCGCGCCAAGGAGAAAAAGCTCAAGCCCCAGGAATATGAAGGCGGCGGCTTCTCGGTCTCCAATCTGGGCATGTTTGGGATGAAGAGTTTCACCGCCGTGATCAATCCGCCCCAGGCCGCGATCCTGGCGGTGGGCGCGGGCGAGGAGCGCGCCGTGGTGGTGGACGGCAAGGTGCAGGTTGCTACCGTCATGACGGTGACCATGTCGTGCGATCACCGGGTGATCGACGGCGCCACGGGCGCCAGGTTCCTCCAGACCTTCAAGCGCTTTGTCGAGGAACCGGCCTCGATGCTACTATGACCCTTCGACAAGCTCAGGGTTACGTCACATGCTCAGTCCTCATGCTGAGCCCATCGAAGCATGAGGACCGCAATGGCTGACTCGTTCGACGTGATCGTCGTGGGCGGCGGTCCGGGCGGCTATGTCTGCGCCATCCGCGCGGCGCAACTGGGCCTCAAGACGGCGGTGGTGGAGCGCGAGCGGCTGGGCGGCATCTGCCTCAACTGGGGCTGCATTCCCACCAAGGCGCTGCTGCGCTCGTCCGAGATATGGCATCTGATGCACCGGCTCCCCGAATTCGGCTTCAGCGCCGACAATTTCAAGTTCGACATCAAGAAGATTGTGGAGCGCTCGCGCAAAGTGTCCGAGCAGTTGTCCAACGGCGTGGGCTTTTTGATGAAAAAGCACAAGATCACGGTGATCCCGGGCGAGGCGAAACTCGCCGGCAAGGGCAAGCTCTCGGTTACCAAGGACGGCAAAGCCACGGACTACACCGCCACGAACATCGTGCTGGCGACGGGCGCGCGGGCGCGCACCCTGCCGGGGCTGGAGCCGGACGGCAAGTTGATCTGGACCTATCGCGAAGCGATGGTGCCGCCGTCCTTCCCGAAATCGCTGCTGGTAGTGGGCTCGGGCGCGATCGGCATCGAGTTCGCCAGTTTCTATCGCACCCTCGGCGCGGACGTGACCGTAGTTGAAGTGCTGGATCGCGTGTTGCCGGTCGAGGACGAGGAAATCTCCGCCTTTGCCGCCAAGGCCTTCGCCAAGCAGGGCATGAAGCTCAAGATCGGCACCACCGTCACCAAGCTTGAGAAAGGCACCAACAACGTCACCGCGACTTTGAAAGCCAAGGACGGCAAGACCGAAACCTCGACCTTCGACCGCGTGATCCTGGCGATGGGCATTGTCGGCAATGTCGAGAATATCGGCCTGGAGCAGGCCGGCATCAAAGTGGACCGCACCCATGTGGTGGCCGGAAAATATGGCGAGACGGGCGTCGAAGGTGTGTGGGCGATTGGCGATCTGGTGGGCGGACCCTGGCTGGCTCACAAAGCCATGCACGAAGGCGTGATCGTGGCTGAGAAGATTGCCGGTGTGAAAGGCGTGCATCCGCTCAACATTTCGAACGTGCCGGGGTGCACCTATTGCTGGCCGCAGGTGGCGAGCGTGGGCCTGACCGAAGCCAAGGCCAAAGAGACCGGCAAGAAGATCAAGGTGGGCCGCTTCCCCTTTATCGGCAACGGCAAAGCCATCGCCTTGGGCGAGGCTGAGGGCCTGATCAAGACCGTGTTCGATGTCGAGACCGGCGAACTTCTGGGCGCGCATATGGTGGGCGCGGAAGTCACCGAGCTGATCCAGGGTTATGTGATCGCCAAGACCGGCGAGTTGACCGACCAGGAACTGGCCCACACCATCTTCCCGCATCCCACGCTGTCGGAAATGATGCACGAAGCGGTGCTCGACGCCGACAAAAAGGCGTTACATATCTAATAGGCGCCGCACATCCTCGGCGATGGCGCCGGAATCGGTGGTATCGGTGGTGACCAGCCGGATACGGCCGGTGGGGTCGAAAAAGAACACCGCATTGGAATGCATCACGGTGTAGGGCGGCTTGGCGTTCACCGAATAGGCCACGCGATAGCGCCGCGCCACATCCGCCAACTCATTGTCGCTGCCGCGCAAGCCATCGAATTGGGGCGAGAAAGCGTGAACATATTTATTGAGCACCGCCAGCGTGTCGCGGCTGGGATCGACCGTGACGAACAGCAGCCGAATATTTTTGCTTCCCACTTTGCTCAGCACGCCTGCCATGTTCGCCAAAGTGGCCGGGCAGATGTCGGGGCAATTGGTGTAGCCGAAATAAAGGATCACCACTTTCCCGCGATAGTCCTTTCCGGTCACGGTGCGCCCGTCGCTGGCGCGCGTGAGCTTGAAATCCAGCCGCGGCATGGCCCCGGAAATATCGGTCATGTGAAAGCCGCCGCGGCTGCAGGCCGCGAGCATCAGAGCCAATAAGAGCGCCACATATCGCATGGGCGCGTCCTTATCACGCTTTGGCCTGTCCGTGAGCCGCGCGTAAGGTCACGCTAGAGCGTTTCGCCCTTCGTTGAATCGCGAAAATGCTCTAGCTTTTTTGACTTGTCGCGGTTCCGGACGGAAAACCGCTTCACACTTTTCCTGGAACCGCTCTAATGACGCGGACTTCGCCTTGGGTCTGGTATGGCGCGCTGCTGGTGGCGGGCGCGGTGCTCTCCACCATCAGCCACGCATTTCCCGCGCATCTACCGGTGTTTCTGCCCTGGCAATTCCATTGGGTGGAATTCCTGGCCACGTTTCTTATCCTGGCCTGGTTCTGGCGCGGGCTACAGGTACTGCCCAAAACCCGGCAGCCGGCGCTCTGGCGCAAAATCTGTTTTGTGGTGGGCGTACTCTCCTTCTACGTCGTGCTGCAGACACGGGTGGATTATTACGCCCAGCACATGTTCTTCGTGCACCGCTGGGCGCATTTCGTGTTGCATCACGCGGGCGCGTTCCTGATCGCGCTGGGCATGAGCGGACCGGTGCTGTTCGCCGGCATGCCGGAATTCCTGAAGCCGCTGGTGAAGGCGCGTCCTGTCCAGGCCACGCTCAATGTGCTGCAGCATCCGGCGGTCGCCCCGGCCTTGTTCGTGGGCCTGCTTTATTTCTGGCTGATCCCCGCCATTCACACCCAGGTGATGCTGGACGAGAATCTTTACGAGCTGATGAACTGGACCATGGCGATCAATGGCGTGATGTTCTGGTCGCTGGTGCTGGACAGCCGTTCCAAGCCGCCGGCTCGCCTCTCGCATCTGATGCGGGCGCTGATGATCCTGTTGATCGAACTGCCCCAGATGGTGCTGGGGGCGATCCTGTCGCTGTCCATGACGGATTTTTACCCGGTCTATAATATCTGCGGCCGGGTCTTGAACATGACCGCGCTCAACGACCAGCATTATGGCGGGTTGGTCATCTGGCTGCCGGGTACGCTCACCAGTTTCGCCGCCATGATCGTGGTGCTCACCACCATGCGGCTGAACGAGGAGCGGATCGAGCGCGAGAGGGCCGCCTCTATTTAGCGGCTTCCGCTTTTTGCAGCTCGGCAAAGCTCACATGGCAGTGGCCGCCATGCTTCTGGAAATAGCGCTGATGATAATCCTCGGCGCGCCAGAAGGCGGGGGCGGGCTCGATCTGGGTGACGATGGTGCCCTTGTAGCGGCCCGAGGCCTTGACCGTCCCCAGCCGTTCGCGGGCGATACGGGCCTGTTCCGGGCCGTAGGTGAAGATGACGGAACGATACTGGGTGCCGAAATCCGGGCCTTGGCGGTTCAACTGGGTGGGGTTGTGCATCTTGAAAAACAGGTCCACCAGCGCCGCATAGGAAACCTTGGCGGGATCGAAGGTCACTTCCACCACTTCGGCATGATAGGTGTCGCCGGCGCAGACCTGCTTGTAGGTGGGATTTGAGGTGGTGCCCCCGGCATAGCCGCTCACCGCGTCGCTCACACCGGGGACCTGCAGAAAGAACTCCTCCACGCCCCAGAAGCACCCCGCGCCGAACAATGCCTTTTCCATTTTCATCTCCTGGTCCCGCGCATATCCGCGCTCCTTCTATCATGGGTATTGGCCGCCGCTTTTTCGAGCTATGACGAGCGCCCATGAAGGTCGTGATTATCGGTGCCGGGATCGCCGGCTTGGCCATCGGTTGGCGGCTGGCCCAGACGGGGCAAGAGGTCATTGTGCTCGAGCGCGCCCAGCCTGGACAGGGCGCAACCTGGGCTTCCGCCGGTATGTTGGCAGTGACCTCTGAGCTTATGAACTCCGGACCGGACGAGATTGCCTTTGCCTGTTATTCCAATGATTTGTGGCCGGATTTTGCCAAGGAGATTGAGGCAGAAAGCGGCCGTTCCATCGGTTATGAGGCGAGCGGCGCGCTGCTTCTGGCAGAGGATGTGCAGGCGCTGGACCGTCTGGCGCGGCAGGTGGCGTCGCGTCCCGGTTCGGAACTGGTGGACGCCGGACGGGTCCGCGAGATCACGCCATTGGTGACAGGCGATGTGGTGGGCGGCTTGTGGTCGCCCCATGAGGCGCGGGTGAATAACCGCGCCCTGGGCATGGCGATGACCTTGGCGCTTCAGAAAGCAGGCGGCACCCTGAAGGCCAATGAAGCGGTGGTCAGGATCGAGCGGCGGGAAAATCGCGCCGCCATCGCCCACACGCCCTTCGGCCTCTATCACGCCGATGCCTTTGTCCTGGCAGCGGGCGCATGGAGCGGCCTCTTGGAAGAGAGGATCGCCCCCATCGCCCCGGTGAAAGGGCAGATGATCCTGCTGGCGCCGCCGTCCGGCGTGGCGATCCCCGCCTGCGTGATCTGGGGCAATGGCGTCTATGTCGTTCCGCGCAAAGACGGGTTGGCGATCGGCGCAACGGTGGAGGAAGCGGGCTTCGACACCACGCTCACCGATGAGGCGCGGGATTCCCTTTTCGAGGCCGCAATCGCGTTGATGCCCGCACTCAAGAGTTGGACGATCGCCGATCAATGGGCGGGCCTGCGGCCCAAGGGGCCGGACGGCTTGCCGCTCTTGGGGCCAACCTCGGTGGAAGCGCTTTGGCTGGCCAGCGGCCAATACCGCAACGGCATCCTGTTCGCGCCCGCCATTGCCGAAACCCTGTGCCGCCAGATTCTGGGCGGTGAAGGCATTGCCGCTTTCGATCCCCGGCGGTTTCAATCGTGATGTTTGCGCTCCATCCCCGGCTGGAGGCCGATAGCCATTTTGCCGCCGACTGGCCGCTCTGCCGGGTGCTGGTGATGAATGACGCGCGCTATCCCTGGCTGGTGCTGGTGCCCCGCCGGGAGAGGGCGACCGAAGTGACGGAACTCGAAGCCACCGACCGCGCCCAACTGATAGACGAGATCGCGCGCGCCGGGCATTTGGTGCAGGCGTTTCCAGGGGTCGCCAAACTCAACATCGGCGCCCTGGGCAACCTTGTACCGCAACTCCATGTCCATGTGGTGGGCCGCCGCCCCGGCGATCCTGCCTGGCCTGGACCTGTCTGGGGGCATAGTGCGCCTATCCCTTATGAAGCCGATGCATTGGTCCGAATTCTTGGAGCGGTAAGGGCCGGTTAACCATATGGCGTAATCTTCCGCTCATGGAGATTACTGCCCCCGGCGATACCAGCACTGTCGTTGCCGCGCTCAGGAACGCCGCCACTGCGACCGGCTCGGATTTCAGCTATCTCCTGGGCACGGCGATGCGCGAATCCAGTCTCAAGACCAACGCGCAATCCAACACGTCTTCCGCCGGCGGGCTGTTCCAGTTCCTGGACCAGACCTGGCTGGGGTTGGTGAAGACGCATGGCGCGAAATACGGCCTGAGCTCTCTGGCGCAAGCGATCAGCGTGACGGGGGACGGACGCTATCACGCCGACAATGATGCCGATCGCGGCATGATCCTTTCCCTCAAGAAGGACCCGAAAATCTCGGCCTTGATGGCAGGTGAGTATGCCCGTTCCGCCCAAGGGACGATGGAGGCCAATCTGGGCCGCCCCGTCTGCGGCGGCGAACTCTATGCTGCTCATTTCCTGGGCGCGGACGGCGCCTGCAAATTGATCCGCGCCAGTCACGCCACGCCCGGCGCCAGCGCAGCGCAGCTTTTTCCCGAAGCGGCCAGCGCCAATCGCGAAGTCTTCTTTCATGCCGATGGCAGCGCCAAGAGCCTGCGCGAGGTTTATGACTGGGCGATGCAGCAGCCGGGCGGCAAAGTGACCATGCCCAGCCAACCCGTGATCGCCGACCAGGCAAAAGCGACCACGGTTGCGGCCAATGCCGTGAACACGAATCTTGAAGCGCTGTTCGCCAGCGTCATCAACTGGCAGCCCGGAAGCTTTTTCGAGGGAAACAAACCCGGCGCTTCACCGCTCTCGCTGGGCTCGGGACTGCTGGACCTTTTGTCCGGCGCGCGCGACAGCCAGACCTAACCCAAAAGTTCGGCCACCCGCGCTTCCAGTTCCTTGGTCAAGGTGACGGCAACGGGATCGGACATGTCTCTCATGTTCTGGCGGTGGATGATCTGGATGGCGTTCACATGCGCGTCCACCAGGAGCAACGACAGCTCTTTTCCCTCCGGCAAGTCGTGGATCAGATAAGCGAGCGATCCCGCCACCCGGGCGATCAGGGGGAAATCGAAGGTCGCGGCCTGGCCTTTCATGTCATGGGCCGCGCGCAGCAGCGCCGCCCGCGAGTCCTTGTCGGGTTGCTTGGCAAAGCGTTCGCGCGCTTCGGCCAGGCGGCGGACATCGTCCGAGGCCCATTCGGCGAAATTGCTTTTGAGGCTCTCCATCGCCGTCTCGGCGCGCTTGATCGCCGACATATCGACGCCCGAGAAATTTCCCACCTTGGCCTTGAGCACATTGGGCGGCATGAACACTTCGATCTCATCCGGTTCTTGCGCCATGTCCTACTCCGCTGCTTGGGCCGAAGCGCCGCCCGCTCGGCGCTCGGGGCCGTCATATTCGGGATTGTTCCTGCGCCTGCGGCAGGGGCCGAAATAAACCTTGGTGCGCACATAAGGGCGCGGGCTTTCGATCACCGCGGTCAGCCGGCTCATCAGGGTCTTGACCGAAACCGGCTTGGCGATGAATTCGTTGATACCGGCGTCGCGCGCTTCGCGCACCCGCGTGGTCTGGGTGTGGCCGCTCAGCATGATCAGGGGCACGAACGGGTTGGGCGCCTGGGAATCGGTGCGGAGCTTTCTGGCGAATTCGATCCCTGTCATGCCTTCCATCACCCAGTCCAGCAGCACCACGTCGGGATTTTGCCGGCAGAGGATGGA
>DATNFZ010000184.1:0-19450 GCA_035606155.1 Rhizomicrobium sp.
CGCCTGAACCGCCTCAAATCCACCATCGAGAAGACCGTCACCGGCGAGGTTTGGCCGCGCCGCGCGCTTACCGCCAAGCGGCCGCTCAAGACCCGGGCCTTCACCATCGCGCCCAAGGTGCATTTCGACAATGACGCGTCCCAGATCGCCAGCGTGATCGAAGTGGAAGGCCTGGACCGTCCGGGCTTCCTCTATGACGTGACCCAGGCCCTGTTCGAGGCGGGGCTTTCCATCTCGGCCTCGATGATCGCCACCTATGGCGAGCGCGCAGTGGACGTGTTCTATGTCCGCGACGGTTTCGGCCATAAAATCCGCCATCCCCAGCGCATCGCCGACGTCACCGAGCGGCTGAAAAAGGCCTTGGCCGGGCCCCCTTGAGCGGGCATAACCGCGCCCGAAGGGAATGACATGACACACACGCCGCGGGTTCTTTCGGGCATGCAGCCCACCAACACGCTGCATCTGGGCAATTATCTGGGCGCGCTCAAGAACTGGGTGCGGATGCAGGACCAGATGCAGTGTCTCTATTGCGTGGTGGATATGCACGCCATCACGGTGGAATCCGGTTATGGCAAGCCGGACGAACTGGTGCGATCCACCCGCGAAGTCGCTGCTGCTTATATTGCCGCCGGCATCGATCCCAACCGTTCGCCCGTCTTCAACCAGGGCCGGGTGCCCGAGCATGCCGAACTGGCCTGGATATTCAATTGCGTGGCGCGGCTGGGCTGGCTGGACCGCATGACACAGTTCAAGGAGAAATCGGGCAAGCACAAGGAACGCGCTTCGGTGGGCCTCTACACGTATCCGGTGCTGATGGCGGCAGACATCCTTGTGTACAAGGCCACCCATGTACCGGTGGGCGAGGACCAGAAGCAGCATCTGGAGCTGTCGCGCGATATCGCCCAGAAGTTCAACAACGACTTTAATGTACCGGACTTCTTCCCCCTGCCCGAGCCGGTGATCACCGGCGCGGCCACGCGGGTGATGAGCTTGCGCGATGGCACCAAGAAAATGTCCAAGTCGGATGAGAGCGACATGTCGCGGATCAATTTGACCGACGATGCCGACGCCATCGCCAACAAGATTCGCCGCGCCCGTACCGATCCCAATCCACTGCCCTATAGCAAGGACGAATTGAAGGACCGGCCGGAAGCGGAAAACCTGCTTAACATTTATGCGGCGCTGGCCGAGCAGGAACGCGACGCTGTGATCCGCGAGTTCGCGGGCGCGCAATTCTCGGACTTCAAGCAGAAGCTGGCCGATCTCACCGTGGCCAAGATCGCACCCGTGACACAGGAAATGCGCCGGCTGTTGGCCGATCCCGCCGAAATCGACCGCACCCTCAAAAGCGGTGCCGAGCGCGCCCGCGCCATCGCCGTACCTGTGATGGACGAAGTGAGGCGCAAGGTGGGTTTCATCCCCTAGGCTTCGCGCGCTAAGCTCCGGATATGGGGCTTGATCCCGTTATCCTGTCGCGCCTGCAATTCGGGTGGGTTATCGCCTGGCACATTCTGCTGCCGGCCTTCACGGTCGGGTGCGCCTCTTATATCGCCCTGATGGAAGGGCTCTATTTCCTCCGTGGCAAGGATATCTATCTTCGTATTTCCCTATTCTGGACCCGCATCTTCTCCATCGCTTTCGGCATGGGCGTGGTCACGGGTGTGGTGATGCCGTTCCAGTTCGGCACCAATTGGAGCCGTTTTTCCGACGCCACCGCCAATATTCTTTCGCCGCTTCTGGCCTATGAAAGCCTGATGGCATTCGCGCTGGAGGCGGGCTTTTTGGGCGTGCTCTTGTTCGGGCGCAACCTGGTGCCGCGTTGGGCCCATTTATGCGCCGCGCTGCTGGTGGCGTTCGGCACGCTGTTGTCGTCATTCTGGATATTGGCGACCAACAGTTGGATGCAAACGCCTGCCGGCTACAAACTGGTGGATGGGCGCTTCTTTCCCGTGGATTGGATGGCGATCATCTTCAATCCTTCTTTTCCCTATCGCCTGGGGCATACGGTGGTGGCGTTCTACGTCACCACCGGCTTTGTTGTGATGGCGGTGGCGGCCTGGCTGATCTTAAAACGCCAGCATGCCGCCGAAGGCCGCACCATGCTCACCACCACGCTGAGCCTGTTGGTTCTGCTGGTGCCGCTGCAGATTTATCTGGGCGACCTGCACGGCCTCAACACCCTCAAATATCAGCCGGCGAAACTGGCGGCGATTGAAGCGCATTGGACCCGCGAGGCGCGCGCGCCGCTCACTCTGTTCGCCATCCCCGACCAGGCCGCGGCGACCAATCACGCGGTGTTGGACGTGCCGCTATTGGGTAGTTTGATCCTCACTCATGACGTCAACGGCGTGGTGCCGGGATTGAAGGATTATCCTCCGAGCGAACGCCCGCCGGTGATCTATCCCTTCTTCGCTTTCCGCATCATGGTGGGGCTGGGACTGTTGATGCTGGCGCTGGTGGCGCTGGGCTGGCTGCTCCGTCTGACCAATCGCCTGTTCGACAGCACCTGGTTCCTGAAACTGTTGATGTGGAGCGGGCCGATCGGCTTCCTGGCGGTGCTGGCGGGCTGGACGGTGACGGAAACCGGACGCCAGCCCTGGACCGTCTATGGCCTGATGCGCACCGCGGATTCGGTCACGCCATCGTTAAGCGGCGGTGATGTGATTATTTCGCTGCTGGGTTATGCCATCGTCTATCTGATCGTCTATCCGGTGGGCATCTGGTTCATGCTCCGCGCCGTCCAGCGCGGACCGGTCCCCATCGTCGTGCCGGTAAGTGGCGGACGCCCCGCCGCGCCCGTGAAAGCGCCACCCCATTCCGACACGGTGCCGTCATGAGCATCGTTCCCGTCTGGACGGTGATCCTGGCCGCCGCCGTGTTCTTCTATGTGGTGCTGGACGGTTTCGATCTCGGCATCGGCATCCTCTACAGCTTCCCCGCCACCCGCACCGAGCGCCAAACCATGATGAATGCCATCGCGCCCATCTGGGATGGTAACGAAACCTGGCTGGTCTTGGGCGGCACGGGATTGTTGGCGGCGTTTCCGCTGGCCTTCGCCATCATCCTGCCCGCGGTCTATTTCCCCATCCTGGTGATGCTGCTGTCGCTGGTGTTCCGCGGCGTGGCGTTCGAATTCCAATTCCGCGATGCCGAACATCGTCACGCCTGGGATCATGCCTTCGCGCTCGGTTCGGCGCTGGGCACTTTCGCGCAAGGAATCGTGCTGGGCGCCTTCATCCAGGGCTTTCATGTCGAAGGTCGGCATTTCGTGGGCGGGGCGTTGGATTGCTTCACGCCTTTCTCGCTGTTCACGGGCGTGGCGCTGATCTGCGGCTATTCCCTCCTGGGCGCGTGCTGGCTGATCCTCAAGACCCAAGGCGCGCTGCAGGAAAAAGCGCGGCGCTGGGGACAGATTGCCTTCCTTGCCACTTTCGCTTCAGTGGGCGTGGTGAGCCTGTGGACGCCGTTCATCGACGCGGACATCGCGCGGCGCTGGTTCTCCTGGCCCAATATCCTGTTCTTCTCGCCCGTGCCGCTGGCCACTCTCGCCACCGGCTGGCTGTGGTGGCGCGCGGTGGTGATGAAGCGGGAGGTTGCGCCCTTCCTCTATGCCATCCTGCTGTTCACACTTTCCTATCTGGGCATCGCCATCAGCCTGTTCCCCATGATCGTGCCGCACCATTTCTCGTTGGAGCAGGCCGCCTCGGACCCAAGCACCCAGATCTTTCTGGGTGTCGGCACCTTGTTTCTGCTCCCCATCATCGCCGTCTATACGGGGTGGTCTTATTGGGTGTTCCGGGGCAAGGTACGCGGCGATATCGGCTATCATTGACCTCATGAGTGGGAAAACCGCGCTTGTCACCGGCGCCGCCAAGCGGCTGGGCCGCGCCATCGCCCTGGAGCTAGCCGGGGCCGGCTGGAACATCGCGCTCCATTATTCCAACTCGCTTGACGATGGGAAAAAGGTGGCAAGCGACATCCGTGCCAAGGGCGTCAAATGCGCGACGCTGGCCGCTGATTTCGCGGTGGAAGCCGAAACCGAAAAACTCATCACCCGGGCCAATGCCGAACTGGGCCCGCTGACAGGGCTGATCAATTCCGCGTCGCTGTTCGAGAATGACGATTGGCGCTCGGCCAGCCGCAAAAGCTGGGACGCACACATGGAAATCAATCTGCGGGCGCCATTTCTGCTCTCCCAGCATTTCGCGCGCCAATTGCCCAAAGGCGCCAAGGGCGCGATCGTCAACATCATCGACCAGCGTGTGTTGAAACCTACGCCGCAATTCATCTCCTATAGCCTGTCCAAGGCAGGACTCTATTGGCTTACCACCACATTGGCGCAGGCCCTGGCCCCTGACATCCGCGTCAATGCGGTAGGGCCCGGGCCAACCATGCGCAATCCCCGCCAGTCGGAAGAAGATTTCGCCCGCCAGCGCGACGCGACGATCTTGAAGCACGGCGCGGAGCCGGAAGATATCGCCCACGCGGTGCGCTATCTCCTCGAAGCCGATGCCGTCACCGGCCAGATGCTGGCTGTGGATGGCGGCCAGCATCTGATCTGGCAGACCCCGGACGTGCAGGTCTCGGAATGAGCACGGGCGAAGCTCCCCGCTTTGCCGGTGCCGGCATGCGCCATGTCTTCATCCGCAATCTGGAACTGCCGGCCCATATCGGCGTCTATCGCCACGAGGAGGGTCATACCCAGAAAGTGCGCATCAATCTGGACCTCGCCACCGACGACATCGCTGATGCCCAGGACAGGCTGGAAAATGTGGTGGACTATCACGTGATCGAGAAACGCATCCGCGCCATCATCGCCGAAGGCCATGTCAAGCTGGCGGAAACCCTGGCAGAACGCATCGCCAGGGCCTGTTTCGAGGACAAGCGGGTGCGCACCGTACGGGTGCGGGTGGAAAAACTCGAAGCCCTCACCAGCGCCGAGAGCGTGGGAATTGAGATCGAGCGGACGCGTTAATATATTGGCGTCATGGACTCCGAAACGCGCCCGCTGAAGGGCGCCGAGCGTATCGCCTCATACCTCAAGACCCTGCCCGACCAGCCCGGCGTTTATCGCATGCTGAATGAAGCGGGCGACGTTCTTTATGTGGGCAAGGCCAAGAGCCTGAAGAAACGGGTGAGCGCCTATGCCCGGGGCGGCGTCCATGCCGACCGCCTTACCCGCATGGTGAGCGAGACCGCGGAGATGCTGTTTGTCACCACCGCGTCGGAGACCGAGGCGCTGCTGCTTGAATCCAATCTCATCAAGCAGCTCAAGCCCCGCTACAATGTCTCCTACCGCGACGACAAAAGCTTTCCCAACATCCTGCTGCGGCAAGACCATCCCTTTCCGCAATTGCTCAAGCATCGCGGCGCCAAATCCACCAAGGGGATTTATTTCGGCCCCTTCGCCAGCGCCGGCGCGGTGACGCGTACCTTGAACACGCTGCAGCGTGCTTTCCTCTTACGCTCCTGCTCGGATTCGGTGTTCGCCTCGCGCACAAGGCCGTGCCTATTGTTCCAGATCAAGCGTTGCAGCGCGCCTTGCGTGGGCCGGGTGGACGAGACCGGTTATCGCGAATTGGTGGAAGAAGCGGAAAGCTTCCTTGCCGGCAAAAGCCGCATCGTCCAGGACGCGCTGATCGGCGAAATGAACCAGGCCGCCGATGCGCTGGATTTCGAGCGCGCCGCGCGGCTGCGCGACCGGCTCAAGGCGATGAGTCAGATTCAATCAAGCCAGGGCGTCAATCCGTCCACCTTCGACGAGGCCGATCTGTTCGCCGCTTATTCGGAAGGGGGACAAACCTGCATCCAAGTGTTCTTTTTCCGCGCCGGGCAGAATTGGGGCAACCGGCCCTATTTCCCGCGCCATACGTCCGACATGGCGCTGGCCGACGTGCTGGAATCCTTCATCGGCCAATTCTATGACGAGCGCACCGCGCCCCGGCTGCTGCTCACCTCGGAAGAATTGCCAGGCAAGGCACTGTTGGCGGAGGCGCTCACCTTGCGCGCCGGCGTCAAGGTCGAACTCTCCATGCCGCAGCGGGGCGAGAAGCGCGAGATCATGGACCGCGCCTTGGCCAATGCGCGCGAGCAATTGGGCCGGCGGCTGGCAGAGAACAGCGCCCAAGCACAATTGCTGGGCGGCGTGGCGGACGTCTTTGGCATGGATGTGCCGCCCCAGCGCATCGAGGTCTATGACAATTCGCACATTCAGGGCGCGCATGCGATTGGCGCGTTCATCGTCGCCGGCCCTGACGGCTTCGAAAAGAACCAATACCGCAAATTCAACATCAAGACCGCGGATCTCACGCCCGGCGACGACTATGCCATGATGCGCGAGGTCCTGAGCCGCCGCTTCGCGCGATTGATCAAGGACGAATCCGACCAGATCGTGGATTCCAAATGGCGCCGGCCTGACCTGGTGCTGATTGACGGCGGTCCGGGGCAGTTGGCGGTGGCTTGCCAGGTCTTCGCCGATCTCGGGGTGGAGGACATCGAGCTGGTCGCGATCTCCAAAGGCCCGGACCGCGACGCGGGACGCGAACATTTCTATATTCCCGGGAAGAACCCCTTCCGCCTCGATCCCAAAAGCCCCGTGCTTTATTACCTGCAGCGGCTGCGCGACGAAGCCCATCGCTTCGCCATCGGCAGCCATCGCAAGAAGCGCAGCGCTGCCATCGGCGCCAACCCCCTGGACGAGATCGCCGGAGTGGGCGCGGGGCGCAAGCGTGCCCTGTTGCAGCATTTCGGCTCGGCCCGGGCGGTGGCGGCGGCCAGCCTGGCCGACTTGCAATCGGTAGCCGGGGTGAGCGAGACCCTGGCGCGGAAAATCTTCGACTTCTTCCATCCCACCTGAGCGAAACGCACAGCGGTTTCAACGGGCAAAGGAGCATCGGCCAGGAAAAGTGGGAGCCCGCATGGCGGGCGAGCGGTTTTCCGAGTGGCGCCGGAGGCGCCCATAATTTGAATGGGCGCATTCGCGCCCGGGCCGTGCGACCATCAAAAAGGATGATTTTGGCCATCCGCCCCCCTACACTCCGCCCATGATCGCCTTGCCCAATGCCCTGACCATTATGCGCATCCTGCTAGTGCCGGTGTTCGCGATCGCTTTCGTCATGCCGGGCGAGCTCTCCCGCATCGTCGCTTTCCTGATTTTCGTTCTCGCCAGCATCAGCGACTGGCTGGACGGATTCGCCGCCCGCAAGCTCAAAGCCGGGTCGGAGTTCGGCCGCATGCTGGATCCCATCGCCGACAAGGTGCTGGTGGCGGTGGCGCTGATGATGCTGGTGGCGGAAGGCGATATCCGGCAATTCAACCTCACCACCGGGCTCCACTCCCTGCTGCGGCTGGTGCCGGCTTTGATCATCCTGGCGCGCGAGATCCTGGTCTCGGGCCTGCGTGAATTCCTGGCCGGCACGCGCGTGAGCGTGCCCGTCACCACCATCGCCAAGTTCAAGACGGCGGTACAGATGGTGGCAATCGGAGCGATGATCCTCACGCCCCTGGCCGACGTATTTTTTCCCGGACTGCCCGCTGAAACCTACGACGCCATCGCCTATATCCTATTGTGGGTGGCGGCGGCGCTCACCCTTTATACCGGCGTGATCTATTTCAAGAACGGGCTCACCCATATCCGGCCCGGCATCGCTCCCGTCGAGGATCAGGCGTGATCCTGCTCTATTTCGCCTGGGTGCGGCAGAAGATCGGCAAGAACGAGGAACAGATGACGGTCCCGGCGGGCGACGTCGCGGCCTTGATCGCACACCTGAAAAGCCTTGGCCCCCATTATGCCGATGCCTTTGCCGATCTCTCCCGCATCCGCGTGGCGGTCAATCAGCATCACGTCGGGCTGGACGCCAAGATCGGCCCCGATGATGAAATCGCCTTTTTCCCGCCGGTGACGGGAGGATGAGATGAAGATCGGCATTCGTATTCAACGCGAAGATTTCGATCTTAACAAGGAAGTCACGGCACTGGCGGGCGATGGCGAATCCGGCGCGGTGGCCAGCTTCACCGGCCATGTCCGCAAGGAGAAGGATCTCTCCACCCTCACCCTGGAACATTATCCACACATGACCGAGGCGGAGATCGCCCGCCTGGTGACGGAAGCGGGCAACCGCTGGCCGCTCACCGGCGTCACCGTGGTTCATCGCGTGGGGCCGCTCAAGCCGGGTGAGCGCATCGTGCTGGTGGCGGTGGCGTCCCAGCATCGCCACGCCGCCTTCGCGGCCTGCGAATTCCTGATGGATTATCTCAAAACCCATGCGCCTTTCTGGAAGGAAGAGGCGCGGGGTAGCGACCATCACTGGGTCGAACATCGCGCCGGTGATGACGAGGCGGCGAAGCGCTGGGACCCTTCGACAGGCTCAGGGTGAGGACAAGTTATGCGGCAACGGTTGCACCCCGCACTTCATCCGCATAGGCGTTCATCAGAGTCTCGGTGATCTTGCCCGGCCTGAAACGATAAGGCCCGATCTCGGACACCGGCGTCACTTCCGCCGCCGAACCGGTGATGAAGCATTCGCTGAACTGGGTGAGTTCGTCGGGCATGATGTGGCGCTCGATCACTGGAATTTGATGCGCCTTGGCGATGGCGATCACCGACTGACGGGTGATGCCGTTCAGGAAGCAATCGGCGATGGGCGTATGCACGCTGCCATCCTTGACGAAAAAGATGTTCGCGCCGGTCGCTTCGGCCACATTGCCGCGATAATCCAGCATCATGGCGTCAGCATAGCCTTTGGCTTCGGCGGCATGCTTGGAGAGCGTGCAGATCATGTAGAGGCCCGCCGCCTTGGCCTGGGTGGGCGCCGTGTCGGGCGCGGGACGCCGCCAGGCCGCGATGTCCAGCCGGATTCCCTTGAGCTTTTCCTTGGGATCGAAATAGGAGGGCCACTCCCACACCGCGACCGCGACATGGATCTTGGTGTTCTGCGCCGAGACCGCCATCATCTCGCTGCCCCTAAACACCACTGGGCGCACATAGCCATCCTTGATGTTCTGCGCCTGGGCCGCTTCGATGCAGGCGGCGTTGATCTGATCCTGGGTGAAGGGAATCTTCATGCCCAGCACTTCGGCGGATTTGAACAGCCGCGCGGTATGCTCCTTGAGTTTGTAGATGGTGCCGCCATAGATGCGCTCGCCCTCGAACACACATGAGCCGTAATGAAGCCCATGGGTGAGGATATGGGTCTTGGCGTCGGTCCAGGGCACCAGTTTGCCGTCATACCAGAGGCTACCGCTGCGTTGATCGAAGGGGATCACATCTGCCATCTTCGCCGTCCTGATTGCCGGCCGGATAATTTAGCCCGGCCGGGCCGATTTCCTGTTCTTCTGGCAGGGCTTATGGGCCTTGCCCGGTCTTAGCCCAAGTCTTAGGTATGTCAGCATGGCGGACGCAAAAGCCGCAAGACCCGCCCGCCCGATTATGGCGGACGAACCGGAATAGCAGCCATGACCACTGAGCCATGACCACTGGTATTGCCCCTGGCAAACCTTCGCTGACCGATCCGCATCTCTTGGTAGTGGATGACGATGACCGGCTGCGCGCACTCCTCACCCGCTATCTTTCCAGCAACGGGTTCCGCGTCAGCGCCGCCGCCAATGCCGCCGATGCCCGCGCCCTGATGAAAAGCATGGCGTTCGACGGCTTGATCCTGGACGTGATGATGCCGGGCGAATCCGGATTGGAACTGGCGAAAAGCGTACGCCAGGGTTCGCAGCAGCTTCCTATCCTGATGCTCACGGCGCGTGGCGATCCCGCCGACCGCATCGCCGGGCTGGAACTGGGCGTGGACGATTATCTGCCCAAGCCGTTCGAACCGCGCGAGCTTCTGTTGCGTATCAATGCGCTGCTGCGCCGGGCGACGCCGGTGGTGGAAAACGCCACGCGGCCAGTGCGGATGGGAACGGTTATGTACGATCCCGCCGCCTCGCGGCTCACCCGTGCTGGCAAGCCGGTCAAGCTCACCAGCTCGGAGAGCGCGCTGCTGCAATTGTTCGCTGCCAATGCCGGCCATCCTTTTTCGCGCAGCGATCTTTGCGCGCGCCTGGGCGTGGCACTGGAGCGATCCATCGATGTGCAGGTGACGCGGTTGAGGCGGAAGATCGAAGAAGACCCTAAGCTGCCGCTCTACCTCCAGACTGTGCGTGGGGTTGGCTACGTGCTTTTACCTGATCGCAGCTAGTCATGACGCCGGGGCGGTTCATCAAACAATTCCTGCCCCGCGGCCTGTTCGGGCGCTCGCTGATCATCATTGTTGCTCCGATGGTGCTGCTGCAGGGCGTCGTCACCTATGTTTTCTTCGAACGCGACCTGGACACCACCACCCGCCGCATGGCGCGCGACGTCGCCGCGGATGTGGCGTTCCTGGCCACTCTGGAAGATTCCACCCCCACCTTGGAGCGCGACGGATTGCGCGCGCTGTCCGCCCGCGAATTGCGCTACCGCCTCTCCTTCCACGACGGCGACAAGCTGGCCGCTCCAGAGAGACCGCCCACCAGCACCATCGACATGGCGCTGGATGACATTCTCCGCACCAGCATGGGCCCCAGACGGCATTTCGAGACCAGCCGGGTGGGCGATGATTTCGACATCAAGGTGGATGTGAAGGACGGTGTATTGGAGATTCTCGTGCCGCGCGACCGCGTCACCGTCTCCCAGCCTGACGTCTTCATCCTCTGGATGGCGGGGACGGCGCTGATCCTGCTGGCGGTGGCGATCCTGTTCCTGCGCAACCAGGTGCGGCCAATCGAGCGGCTGGCGCGCGCCGCCGACATGTTCGGCAAGGGTCGGCCGGTGGCGGATTTCAAGCCTTATGGCGCCACCGAAGTGCGCCGCGCCGCCCAGGCTTTCATCACCATGCGCGAACGCATCGAGCGTTATGTCAATCAGCACACCGAGATGCTGGCGGGCGTAAGCCACGACCTCAAGACGCCGCTCACCCGCATGAAGCTGGCGCTGGCGATGATGCATGACGATGCCGAGATACGCGCGATGAAATCCGACATCGCCGAGATGGAGCATATGCTGGACGACTATCTGGCTTTCGCGCGCGGTGAAGGCGGCGAGGATTCCGAGGACAGCGATCTCAGCGAATTGGTGCGGGACACCGCGGCTGCCGCGGCCAAGGCCCGCGCCGCCGATGAAAACCGCCTCCGCGTCACCGCGCCCGACCATGTGCATATGGTGGTGAAAAAGGCCGCGTTGCGCCGCTGTCTCACCAATCTGGTGGACAATGCCTTGAAGGCGGGCCGCCAGGTGGCGGTGACGTTGAGCCGGAACGACCGCCATGCCGAAATTTCGGTGGAAGATGACGGCCCAGGCATTCCCGAAAGCCGCCGCGACGAAGCCTTCCGGCCTTTCCATCGCCTGGACCATGGCCGCAACCTGCAAACCGGCGGTTCGGGGCTGGGGCTGGCCATCGCCCGCGACATCGCCCGCGCGCATGGCGGCGACATCGTGCTGGATAAAAGCGCGCTGGGCGGCCTGAAGGCGACAATTCGGTTGCCGGTCTAGCGCAGTTCTTTTGCCCGTTTGCGCGCGGCACGGATGGCACGCTTCATCAAGGGCGTGAGTCCATCCCTGGCCATCAATACCTTGAGCGCGGCTTCGGTAGTGCCATGCGGGCTGGTGACCGCTTCGCGAAGGGCACGAGCGGGTGACAGGTCCTGGGCCAGCAGCACCCCGGCGCCGGCCACAGTGGCGCGAGCCAGCTTCTCGGCCTGATCGCGTGGCAGGCCTTCGGCGATTCCGGCGTCCGTCATCGCCTCTGCCATCAGGAACAGATAGGCCGGGCCGGAGCCCGAGACGGCAGTGACGCTGTCAATCAGGTCCTCCTTCGCTACCCAGATCGTCTGGCCCAAGGCCGAAAGCAGCGACTGGGCCTTTTTCCGATCGGCCTCGGTGGTGCCCGGCGCCGCGTATAGCCCGCTGATGCCGTGGCCGATGGCGCCCGGTGTGTTGGGCATGGCGCGGATGATGCGCGCTTCCTTCCCCCAAGCCTTGAACAACAATTTGGTGTGGGTACCCGCCGCCACCGAGATCATCAGCGCGCTTTGGGCAAACCGCGCCAGCTGGGGTGCCTCGTGCTTGAGAATCTGCGGCTTCAGTGCCACCAGGCAGACGGAAATTTTCTTAGGTCCCACCTCGGCGGGCGAAGCCACCAGGGCGATCGCCTTTTTCTTCGCCAGCGTGCGCAATTCCGGCGACGGGTTAGGCTCGATCACGACGACGGGACCGGATTGCTTGGCCAGCCAGCCCTTGAGCAGCGCGCCGCCCATGCGGCCGGCCCCTACCAGAAGGAGGGAGCCGCTCACGCCCTTCCCGCGCACTCCAACACGGCGGCGGCGACGGCATCTTCCGCGCTCTTGCCGCCCCACAGCACGAACTGGAAGGCCGGGTAGTAATGTTCGCACGCCTCCAGCGCGAGATTGAGCAAGGCCTCGCATTGCGAGGCGCTGGCCTCGGCGCCGGGGAAGATCATGGCATGGCGGAAAACAACCGCGCCTTCTTCATGCAACAGGTCGAAATGGCCAATCCATAGCCGCGCATTCACATACATCAGGAGGTCGGCCACATTTTGCCGCCGCACGTCGTCGCCCACCCGCATGTCGAACGCGGAGGTGAGATGGAGCGATTTGAGGTCGTCGCGCCACGAAAAGCTGAAATGATGGTCGCTCCATTTGCCCGCCACCGACAGGTTCAACTCATCTCTGCCGGCCCGCTCGAAGCTCCAGCCATTGTTCTCCACCGTCCGCTCGAGCAGGTCGATGGGGTGGGGGGCGTAGGCGAAATCGTCCTGGTGAATCACGGTCATGTCGACTCCAAGCCACAAAACGAAGCAGCTGAGCCCCAAACTGGCACAAGATTTTGCGGTGGCACAAGAGTCTGGGACTCCTCATCCCCGCCGCGGGAAAAGATTCCACAGCTTTGAGGCCGGCGCAGCGGAGGCGCTTAAGCCCCGATCTTGGACTCCAAGACAGCGATCCGGGCGGCCAGCGCCTCATTCTCGGCGCGCGCCTTGGCGGCCATCGCCTTGACGGCTTCGAACTCCTCGCGAGGCACGAATTCCATGTCGGCCACCAGCCGTTCCAGCCGCTGTTTCACGAAGGTGTCGATCTCCGCCCGCACGCCCTGGGCCATGCCGGCCGCGTCGGTGAACATCTTGGCCATACCGTCCAGGAACGGATTGTCGGTCTGCGCCATCGCCATTGTCTCCCTTTTCCTTATATGGAGAACCGGATGGCTTGACACAATGGGCGAAGCAGCGCGAGTTGCGGGACCTATGTTCCTCGCCACCCTTCCCTATCCCCATATGGATCCGGTGCTGCTCCAGTTGGGGCCGTTCGCCATCCGCTGGTACGCGCTGGCTTACATCGCCGCCCTGCTATTCGCCTGGTGGGGCATTGCCCGCGCCGTCGAGACACCTTCGCTCTGGAAGAACCCTCCTTTTAACGGCCGCCCGCCCGCCACGGCGGAGCAAATCGGCGACCTGGTGGTGTGGTGCACCTTCGGCGTGATCCTGGGGGGACGGCTGGGCTGGGACCTGATCTATGGCGTGGGTCTGTGCAGCGTTTCGCCCGATGCCGATTTCTGCCGCGGCCTGCCTTACGCCTTCGTCACCAATCCCATCAAGCTGATCGCCGCCTGGGAAGGCGGCATGTCGTTCCATGGCGGATTGCTGGGCGTGGTGATCGCGGTCTGGCTGTTCTGCAAAAAGAACAAGCTCAAGATGCTGCCCATCGCCGATCTGGCCTGCGCCTTCGCGCCGCTGGGCCTGTTCTTCGGCCGCATCGCCAATTTCGTGAATGGCGAATTGTGGGGCCGCGTCACCGACGTGCCTTGGGCGATGGTGTTTCCCCGCGCCGGACCTTTGCCGCGCCATCCCAGCCAATTATACGAAGCGGCGCTGGAAGGCATTCTTCTCTTCATCATCGTGCAGATGGCGTTCCGGGTCTTCCGGGCCCAGGACAGGCCGGGCCTGATCTCGGCGATCTTCTTCCTGGGCTATGGCACCTTCCGCTTCATCGGCGAATTCTTCCGCGAGCCCGATGCGCCTTTCCTGGGCCCCATCAGCATGGGCATGGCGCTGTCGATTCCGGTCTGGCTGGCCGCGGGGCTGCTGTTCGCTGTCGCCTTCAAGACCAGAAAATGATCCCGCTAGGTGAGCGGATCGCTGCCTTGATTGCGGCGCAGGGCCCGATCTCGGTGGCGCAATATATGACTTTGGCCCTGCACGATCCGGAAAGCGGCTACTACGCCACCCACGATCCGTTTGGCGGCAAAGGCGACTTCATCACCGCGCCCGAGATCAGCCAGATGTTCGGCGAATTGCTGGGAGCCTGGTGCGCCCAGGTCTGGAACGATCAAGGCCGGCCCAAAAACACGCGCCTGGTCGAACTGGGACCGGGCCGAGGCACCTTGATGGCGGATGCGCTTCGGACCTTGAAGCAGGTGCCGCGGTTTCTGGATGAAGTGGAAGTGGTGCTGGTCGAAGCCAGTCCCATGTTGCGCGAACTCCAGCGCGAAAAACTGAAAGACAGCGGCGCCTGGATACGCTGGGCATCGCATTTCGATGTTCGCAACGTTCCGCTTCTGGTGATTGCCAATGAATTCTTCGATGCGCTTCCCGTCCGGCAATATGTGAAAACCGCGCGCGGCTGGTGCGAGCGCATGGTGGTGGCGAAGGACGGAAAGCTGGATTTCGCCCTGGCGCCGCTGCCCGCGCCCACCGCCTCTATCCCTTCGTCTCGCGCCGGCGCGCCTGACGGCGGCATTTACGAAGTCTCAGCCGCCACCACCGCGCTGACCGAAGAGATCGCGCATGAAATCGAAAACCATGGCGGCGGCGCCCTGATCCTGGATTATGGATATGCCGGGATCGGCTTTGGCGAAACCTTTCAGGCGGTTGCCGGTCATCGCTTCGTACGGCCCCTCGATGAACCGGGGCGCCATGATCTCTCCGCCCATGTGGATTTCATGGCGCTGGCGGATGCGGCGCGGCATGGGGGCGCGCAAACTTTCGGTCCTGTACGTCAAGGCGAGTTCCTGGAACGCTTGGGCGTTGGCGCGCGCGCCAAAGCGTTGGCGCAGGCCAATCCCGCTCAAACGGAACAGGTGACCGCGGCGCTTGAGCGTTTGACCGCGCCCGAACAAATGGGAAAATTGTTTCAGGCGATGGCCTTGTTACCATCTTCCGCGCCGCCAGCACCGGGTTTTTGATGGAAAAACTTCGCATCCACCGCGCCGAAACCCTCGCCAGGGAGCGGGGCCTCGCCCATGGTTTCTTCACCCGCGAAGGAGGCGTTTCCACCGGGGTCTATGCCAGCCTCAATTGCGGTCCCGGCAGCCGCGACGATCCGGCTGCAGTCGCCACGAACCGGGCCCGCGCCGTGGCCGCCTTGGCGCCGAAGGCCCGGCTTGTCACCTTGGCGCAAATCCACAGCGGCACGGTGCATGTGGTGGATGCGGATTGGGACTTTGCCGCACGCCGGGAAGGCGACGGCCTGGCCACGGCCCAGCCCGGCGTGGCGCTGGGTATTCTTACCGCCGACTGCACCCCCGTATTGTTTGCCGATCCGCACGCTCGCGTGGTCGGGGCGGCCCATGCCGGCTGGAAAGGCGCGGTGGATGGCGTGCTGGAAGCCACCATCGCCGCCATGGAAAAACTGGGCGCCGAGCGCGCACGGCTTGGTGCCGCCATCGGCCCCACCATTTCCCAGGCCAATTACGAAGTGGGCCAGGATTTGCGCGACCGGTTCAGTGGGGACGATGCCCGTTTCTTCGCCGCGACGGACCGGCCCGGTCATTACCGTTTCGACCTGCCCGGTTATGTGGCGCAAAGGCTCAAGAAAGCGGGCGTTATGACGGTCAGCGATCTGGCGCTTTGCACCTATCCGCCGGAAAACGGCTTCTTCAGCTATCGCCGCACCACCCATCGCGGCGAGCCCGATTATGGCCGCGAATTGTCGGCCATAATGTTGCGGGAGGATCGGCCAGGAGAAGTGTGAAGCGGTTTTCCGCCGGCCGTGCGCCCCCCAAAAATGACCTGGTTGCGGGGGCCTTTCCAGCCCGCTACAAGCGCGTCATCAAAACTTCATAGGTTGGGGGGTAGCCGCGATGACGGATCTGAACGGTTCGCGGGGCATGCGGCTGATCGCCGGCAATTCCAATCATACCTTGGCCAACGACATCGGCCGTCATCTGGCGCTGGAGCCGGTCAAGGCCCAGGTCCGCCGCTTTGCCGACATGGAAGTGTTCGTCGAGGTCCAGGAGAATGTCCGCGGCGAGGACATGTTCGTGATCCAGTCCACCAGTTTTCCTGCCAACGACAATCTGATGGAATTGCTGATCATGATCGATGCGCTGCGCCGCGCTTCGGCCCGCCGCATCACCGCCGTGATCCCCTATTTCGGCTATGCCCGCCAGGATCGCAAAGTGGGACCGCGCACGCCCATTTCCGCCAAACTGGTGGCCAATCTGATCACCCAAGCGGGCGCCAGCCGGGTGCTGACGGTCGATCTCCATGCCGGGCAGATTCAGGGCTTTTTCGACATTCCCACCGACAATCTGTTCGCCATGCCGGTGATGGTGAAAGACATCATGGATCATCACGGCAAGAATCTTCCCATGGTGGTATCGCCCGACGTGGGCGGCGTGGTGCGCGCCCGCGCCCTGGCGCGCCGGTTGGGCACCGAACTTGCCATTGTGGACAAAAGACGCGAACGGGCGGGCGAATCCGAAGTGATGAACATCATCGGCGATGTCGAAGGCCGGGGCTGCGTGTTGATCGACGATATCGTCGATTCCGGCGGCACCATCTGCAACGCCGCCGATGCGCTCCTCAGGAACGGCGCGACCGAAGTCTATGCCTATGCCACCCATGGCGTGCTGTCGGGCGGCGCGGTGCAGCGGATCAAGAATTCCCGGCTCAAATCCATGGTGGTGACCGATTCCATCGAGGCCACCGCCGAATTGAAGGATTGCCCCAATATCCGCAGCATCACCATTGCCCCCCTGATCGGCGAGGCGATGCGGCGCATCAACAACGAAGCCAGCGTTTCAAGTCTGTTCGACTAGGAGCATCGGCCAGCAAAAGTGGGTACCGGTTTTGCGTCCGGCCGTGCGACCAAGGAAAAATGATGTTGAAGCTGTTCTACGGTCCCAATACTTGCGCGCTGGCGCCCCATATCGCTCTCAATGAGGCAAGCGTCGATTTCGAACTGGTGAAGGTGGATACCCAAAAGGGCGAGCAGCGCACGGCGGAATATCTCGCCATCAATCCCAAATCCCGCGTGCCGGCGTTGGCGACCGATCGCGGCATCCTGACCGAAGTACCGGTGCTGCTGGCTTATATCGCACGGACTTTCCCCAACGCGGAACTGGCGCCATTGGCCTGGAAGACGCCAGCGGACCAGTTCGATTTCTTCCAGATGCAGGCTTTCAACACGTATCTGGCTTCGACCCTCCACATCACCTTCGCCCATCTCTTCCGGCCAGAACGCTACGCCGACAGCGACGCGGCCAAGGCCGACATGAAGGCCAAGGTGGCGGCGAACCTCGCGACCCAACTGGGCCTGGTGGAGGAACAGCTTTCGGATGGGCGGGAGTGGGTGCATGGCGCGCGCTACACCATCTCGGATCCCTATCTCTATGTCTTCGCCCGCTGGCTGGAGCGGGAGGGCTCGGGCGGTATCGCCCCTTTCCCCAGGCTGGCGGCCCACCGCACCCGGATGCAGGACCGGCCGGCCGTGCTCAAGTCCCTGGAACAGGAAGGCATCAAGGCCGTCTAAGTCCACATATCTCGAAGCCTGGTCGTGACCTTCCTCCCCTGTGCGCGCGTGAGCGCGCTGGCGGGGGAGGTGGCCGTAGCAGCGCTCGCGATGCGAAGGCCGGAGGGGGCAACAATAACGAGCGACCCGCCGCTTGCGGGGAGCGGGTTGTCTTTGTCGCCCCCTTCCGCTAAAAGCCCGCCTTTCCGGGGCCCGTCCAGGCTGCCGGTGGCGAAGGATCAGGAAAATGGCGCAAGTTCAAGAACTTAAGGCGGAAGTGCGCGAGGGGCGCGGCAAGGGTCCGGCTTACCAGGCGCGCCGTCAGGGTCAGATTCCCGGCGTGGTCTATGGCGGCGAGGACGCGCCCGAAACCGTCAATATCGATGGCCGCACCTTGGAGCGCCATATCGAGAAAGGCGCCTTCCTCACCACGCTTCTGATGCTGGACATGAACGGCAAGAAGACCCGCGTGATCCCCCGCCAGATTCAGCTCGATCCGGTGAGCGACCGCCCCGTGCATGTGGATTTCATGCGCCTGGCCGAAGGCGCCACGGTGCGGCTGGAAATTCCCGTCCACTTCAAGGGCCAGGGCGAGTCCCCCGGCCTCAAGAAGGGCGGCGTGCTCAATGTGGTGCGCCACGAGATGGAGCTGGTCTTGGCCGCCGACAAGATTCCCAATGAGATCGTGGTGGATGTCTCCAAGCTGGATATCAACGAGTCCATCCATATCTCGGCTTTGACTTTGCCCGAAGGCGCCAAGCCCACCATTCGCGAACGCAACTTTACCATCTGCTCGATCGTGGCGCCCACCAGCGTGATCGAAGAGCAACGTGCCGCTGCTGCGGCCGCCGCCGCGGCTGCTGCTGCCCCTGCCGCCGAAGCGGCGCCGGCCGAAGGCGCGGCTCCGACCGAAGGCGCGGCGCCTGCCGCCGGCGCTGCCGGTGCGGCACCTGCCGCGGGTGCGGGCGGCGCCAAGGCGGCGCCCGCCGCTGCTGCGCCGGCCAAGAAGTAAATCGAAGCGGGCCACCCTGCCCGCGGGGAGCGCGTCATGTCCGCCGACACGCCGCTTCTTATCGCGGGATTGGGCAACCCCGGCGAGCGCTATGTGCGCAATCGCCACAATGCCGGCTTCATCGTCGCCGACGAGATCCATGCCCATTACCGTTTCGGGCCCTGGAAGGCAAAATTCGAGGCATTCCTGTCGGAAGGCATCTTGGCGGGGCGCAAGGTCCATCTCTTGAAGCCGCAGACCTACATGAACCATAGCGGCGTGAGCGTGGGCGCGGCGCTGCGATTCTTCAAGCTGCCGCTTTCGGCGCTGGTCGTGATCCATGACGAGATCGACCTCGCTGCCGGCAAGATCAAAGTGAAGACGGGCGGAGGCGACGCCGGCCAGAACGGCTTGCGTTCCATCACCGCCACGCTCGGACCCGATTACCGGCGGGTGCGCGTGGGCGTCGGCCATCCCGGCGAAAAATCGCTCGTCGCCGCCCATGTGCTGCAGAATTTCTCCAAGGAAGACATCGTCTGGCTGAGGCCGCTGGTCATGGCGATGGTGGAAGCGGCGCCGTTGTTGGCCAAAGATGACGACAGCGGCTTCATGAGCAAAGTGGCGCTTCTCTTGAAGCCCGCCAAACCGGACAAGCAAACCAAGCCTGATAAGCAAACCAAGAAGGTT
>DATNFZ010000185.1:0-9330 GCA_035606155.1 Rhizomicrobium sp.
ACGGCCAGCTTGTGACCTCGGAAGGCTATCCCGTGCAGGGCGATGGCGGCGCCATCACCATCACGGGATAGCCTTCCGAGGTCACAAGCTGGCCGTTCTGGTCAAGCGTGAAATGGCCGTCGCGGGTGTAGCGCATGCCGGCCGGAGTCTGGACCACGAAATAGCCGTCGCCGCTGATGGCGAAATCATAGACTGCGCCGGTGTGCGTGATTTCGCCCTGGCCCAAGTCGCGCACGGTGCCCGCGTCCCTCACGAAGCTCACCGTCTGGGGGCCGGTCTGGCCCTCGGCGGGCTGAACCTGGGCGATATATTCCTCGAATTTCGCCGCCTCGCGCTTGAAGCCGGGCGTGGAGGCATTGGCGAGATTGTTCGCGATCACGTCCATCGAACGGAAGGCCGCGAGCTGCTGGGAAAGACTAACGAGAAGTGAATTATCCATGGGCCGCAGATCCTTTCTGGTCCGCCGCCCTTCCACTGCACCGGCCATGCCAAGCGGAAAACGCTGTTTTAATGGGCTTTATCGCATCGTCCTGGCGGCCCATGGAAAAACCTGCCGGGTTGAAGCGGGCGTCATCGGCAATTTCAACCGCTCCTTAACCACGTTTGCTTACCGTCCGGGGTCAAACACAGTGCCGGGACAGGCGAGGCAATGGCGACCAAGGATAAAGAAGCCGAAGCGGATGGCGAAAACGCCGAAACGCAAGGCGACGGCGTGAGTGCGCCGAAGAAAGGTCTTGGGCGCTTTCTCACCAAGAAGATTCTGATGATCGCCGCGCCCGTGCTGGTTCTCTTGCTGGCAGGCATTGGGACCGGCGTCTATTTCCTGTTCCTGAAGCCCGCTCCTGTAAAAATCGCCAAGGCGGACGCAATTCCGCTTACGCCGCCGCAGGTCGCCTTCAGCGACGTGCCCGACATCCTGGTCAATATCCAAAGCAGCGACGGCACGCCGGCCTATCTGAAATTGTCGCTCTCGCTTGAGATGGACAATGACGTGGAAAAGGCCGGTATTACCGCGCTTACTCCGCGCCTGGTGGACCAGTTCCAGTCCTATTTGCGCGAATTGCGGGTCGATGATCTCAAGGGCTCGGAAGGCGTTTTGAGGTTGAAGGAAGAATTGCTCAGGCGGGTCAATGCCGCCTCCGCGCCCTATCATGTGCGCGACGTGCTTTTGAAGCAAATGATCGTTCAGTAGCGGATATTTCATGGCCGACGAAACCCCGCCCCCAGACGACACCGCCCCCGAAACCGCTCCGCTGGAAGAAGCGGCACCGGCGGCATCGGCAGAACGCATCCTTAATCAAGAGGAGATCGACTCCCTTCTGGGCTTCGACGTCAATTCGGAGCAGCTCCAGGACAAATCCGGCGTCCGCGCCATCATCAATTCGGCGCTGGTGTCCTATGAGCGTCTGCCGATGCTGGAAATCGTCTTCGACCGCCTGGTGCGGTTGATGACGACCTCCTTGCGCAATTTCACCTCCGACAATGTCGAAGTCAGCCTGGACTCCATCACCTCCATCCGCTTCGGCGATTATCTCAACTCCATTCCCTTGCCCGCGATTCTGGCAGTGTTCCATGCCGCGGAATTGGACAATTATGGGCTCTTCACCGTCGATTCCAACCTGATCTATTCGATCGTCGATGTGCTTCTGGGCGGGCGGCGCGGCTCTTCGGCCATGCGCATCGAAGGCCGCCCCTATACCACCATCGAGCGCACCCTGGTGCAGCGCATGGTGGAAGTGATCCTGACCGACATGTGCGCCGCCTTCGAACCGCTGGCGCCGGTGAATTTCTCGCTCGACCGGCTTGAGACCAATCCGCGTTTCGCGGCCATCGCGCGTCCCGCCAATGCCGCGATCCTGGTCAAGCTGCGCATCGACATGGAAGACCGGGGCGGCCGCACCGAATTGCTGTTGCCCTATGCCACGCTCGAGCCCATCCGCAAGCTGCTTTTGCAGCAATTCATGGGCGAGAAGTTCGGCCGCGACTCGATCTGGGAAAGCCATCTCGCCACCGAGCTCTGGTCCACGCGCGTCGACATCGACGCCATCCTGGACGAGCAGGTGATGCCGCTTCACCGCGTCATGAATCTCGAGGTGGGCCAGACCGTGATGTTGAATGCCGGTCCCGATTCCAAGATCGAATTGCGCTGCCGCGGCGTGCCGCTCCTCACCGGGCGGATGGGCCGGGTAGGTTCCTCGGTGGCCGTGCGCGTGGATGAGGCAATCGAACGGACGGACGCCTCAAGGGCCCTTTGATTCAGACGAGAGACGACCATGACCCTGACCTTTTATGTCGAGATCGCGCTGGAAGTGCTGCTGGCCGCCACGCTTTGCTACTGCATCGTGTTGGAGCGCAGGCTGGCTGCCGTACGCAAGGGCCAAGAAGGCCTTTCGCGCACCATCGGCGAACTCAATATGGCGATTTCCGGCGCGGGCGCTTCCTTGCGTGCGCTCAAGGCTGCGGCGGGTGAAGCCGCAGGCACACTGGATGAGAGATTAAAGCGCGCCCGGCTGCACATCGACGAACTGGCCGTGCTGGCGGGCTCGGCGGAGCGTATCGCCGATCGCATTGAGCGCGGCGTTTCGGCCACGCCCCGATCGGTGCCCATGGCCGATATTCCGCTTCCTTCTGCCAGCATCATGAACCGGCTCGGCGCCGCGAGAACCGCGCAATGACGGTTGGAAAAAAACGTCTGCCTTTCGTCCGGCTGCTGCCCGGCGTGATGGTGGTGAGCGCCGGCCTCCTGGTGCTGAATGCGTCCGGGCTGATCCATGCCGCCCAGGCCGCAGGACCCGATCAAGCCACCAGCGATGACGCCATGGCGCCGGCACCATCCCCCGAAAAGGATTTCGCCGGCGACGCGGCCCAGCCGGCCAGCGCCTCGGAAGTGGACGTTCTCACCAGCCTGGCCAAGCGGCGCAGCGAACTCGATGCCCGCGAAGCCAAGATCCAGAACGAGGGCAACATCCTGGCCGCCACCGAAACCCGCGTGGACGCCAAGATCGCGCAACTGAAGGCCCTTCAAACCCAGATCACCGCGCTTCTCGCCCAGCGCGACGCGGCGCAGGAAAAGCAGGTTGCCGCCCTGGTCAAAACCTATTCGGCCATGAAGCCCAAGGACGCCGCGCGCATCTTCGACAATCTGAGCGACGATGTGCTTCTGCCGGTGGCGGAGGAGATGAAATCCGACACCCTGGCCCCGGTACTGGCGGCCATGAGCGCCGACCAGGCCCAGAAGCTCACCGTCAAGCTGGCCAACAAACTCACTTTGCCGGCCACCAACGACCCCGCGGCTCCCATTCCGGCCGCCACTCCGGCCACCCAATCAGGCACCCCGCCAGCCGCCGCTCCGGCTGCGGCCCCGCCCGGTCCCGCCAAATCGGCCCGGGCCGCGCCGGCAACAGCGGCCCCGGCCCCGGCGGCGCCCAAAAAGGGCGCCTAAACCTTTTATTTCAGGGTTTACCAAGGGTTAACGCCCCTCCCCGATGATGGCCAATGGGACGAAGTTAAGGGCTGAAGGGGTTTAGGACTTGGCGACGGTCTCCCGGATTCTTGGCTTGGCAGGATTGGCGCTGATGGCGGGCATGCCCGCGCGCGCCGATTCAGTCACCACCGCGCCGGAAGACGGCTTCATCCGGCTGGACTTCAGTTTCACCACCCCGGCGCAACTGAAGGCGACTGCCGACAATGGCGTGCTCACGCTGGCCTTCGATCGCAAGATAGCTCTCGACCCAGGAACCATCGTGGGCTTGTCGCGCGGCGCCATCGGCAGCGGGCATGCCGACGCCAGCGGAAAAGTTTTCCGCTTCGCCCTCAACCAGCCGATCCGCCTGCACCAGAGCCAGTTGGACGCGCATGCCGTGGTGGATCTGGCGCCACAGGACTTCAAGGGCGCGATGCCCGATCTGGTCGCGCCGCCCAAGCCGAAACCCAAGCCGATCGATGTCGCGGCCTTGCCCGAGATCAAATTGCGCACCGGCGAATACACCAATTTCACCAGACTGGTATTCGACTGGCCGCGTGACGTGACCTATCACGTCTTTCCCGGTGCGGGAAAAATGACCCTGCGCTTCGAGACCCCGGTGAGGCTCGATCTCAGCGCCATCGCCCGTTTCAGTCCCCCTTGGGTGAAGAACGCCGCCTGGCATCTGGACGGCAGCGCCACCGTGGTGGAATTCGAAACCGACACCGATTCCGGTTATCACGATTTCAAGGACGGCACCCATGTGGTGCTGGATATCCTTTCTCCTAAGACCGATACGGCCGCCTATGTCCCGCCCGGCACGGAGAAGCCCCAGGCCACCGCGATCAAGGCGGCGATCACCAACGCCCAGGCTGCTGCGATCATCAAGACGGCGGACCGGTTGAACGGGAACAAAACCCCGGTTGCCCCCGCAACCGCTGCGCCTGCCGACACCAGGATGGCGAAGGCCGACACGGTTAAGCCTGTCCAAAAAACCGCCGACGCGAAGAAACCGGACGCCAAAGATGCGCCCGGCAACGACAAATCCATCGCGAGCAAAGACAAGCCGGCGGCAGACAAAACCGACGATGCCGCGCCGGCCGCCCCCGACGATGTGCAAGTCACCGACAGCCGCGTCACACCGCATGGCGCGGTGGTGGTGTTCAAGGGGGCCGGCGCGAAACCCAACGCGGTTTTCATCCGCAGCATGACCGCCTGGGTGGTGCTGGAAAAAGCCCCTGCCTTCAACAGCAATCAATTGACTGAACAACTGGGACCGTTCGCGGCGGGGCTGGAAGCGTCGTCCGGCAACGGCATGTCGATCCTGCGCGTCACGCTCAAACAGCCGGCCAAGATCGCCGCGCAAAGCAACGGCCCCGACCTGAAAGTCACGATCAGCCCTGACGCCAATGCCTCACCCATCACCATCAGCTTCGCCCGCAACCAGGACGATCCCAAGCGCTCGTCCCTCACCACATTGGTGCCTGGCGGCGATGAGGTGCTGGCCCTCACCGATCCCATCACCGGCGACATCCTCACCGTGGTCCCGGGCAATGCCGGACGCGCCGTTCCAGTTGAGCGTGACTATGCCGAATTCGCGGCGCTCCCCACCGCCAGCGGCGTGGTGATCAGCGCCTATGTGGATGACCTCTCGGTGAAGATCGCCAATGCCCGCCTCACCATCACCAGACCGGGCGGACTGTCGCTGACGCCGCCCTCCATGCCGACAGCGGAAACACCCGCTGCCATCGCTGCAGAGGATGCGAGCCCGGACTTTCTGGATTTTGCCGCCTGGGGCCCTTTGACCGGCGGCTCGTTCCTCAACACCGAGCGGCGCCTGATCCAGTCGGCGTCGCGCCTGGAACCGGCCAAGGCCACCCACGCGCGCCTCACCTTGGCGCGCTTCTATCTCGCCAATCATTTCGCCGCCGAAGCGATGGGCTGGATCAACCTGATTCAGGCCTCCGATCCCGGCCTTCGCGGCGACGCCCAGCTCACCACCATGCGGGCTGCCGCCGATTACATGATGGGTCGCTACCGCGACGCGCATAACGATCTGGCGGGCGCCTCTTTCGATTCCGACCGGCATGCCGCCTTATGGCGCGGCTTGACCGAGAGCGCGCTTGGCAATTGGAAAGAAGCCCATACCTATCTGGAAGAAGCCGGCCCGATCCTGAAGAAATACCAGCCGGAATGGCAGGCCCGCGCCCATCTCGCCGACGCGCAAGCGGCACTGGGCATGGGGCGGCTGGAATTGGCGGACGCAGCGCTCACCCGCCTGCCCCAAACCCTTACCAAGGACCAGTCGCTGGAAACCGAACTCGACCGCGCCCGCATCCTGGCCACCGAAAGCCGCTATCGCGCCGCGGCGCGGGATTTCGCCGAGGTGGAGAATGGCGGCAACGAGAAGTTGACGGTGGCGGCGATTCTTTATCAGACCAGCGCCGCGCTCAATGCCGGCGCCATCACGCCCAAGCAAGGGATCGAGATTCTGGAGCGGCTGCGCTTCCGCTGGCGCGGCGACCAGACCGAGATGTTGACCTTGCGCAAACTCGCCTCGCTCTATTTCGAGCAGAAGAAATGGGAATCCGGCCTCAAGACCTTGCGCGTCGCCACCGAGAATTTCTCCGGCGACGATGCGCGCGCTGCGCAAGACGACATGCGCGCGGCCTTCGTCAATCTCTACCTCAAGGGCGGCGCCGACAAACTGCCGCCGGTGGAAAGCCTGGCGATGTTCTACGACAATATCGACTTGACCCCCATCGGCGCGGATGGCGACGAGATGATCCGGCGCATGGTGGACCGGCTGGTGGCGGTGGACCTGTTGGGGCCGGCGGCCAATCTCCTTTCCTATCAGGTGAACAAGAGGCTGGATGGCGTCGCCAAGGCGGAAGTCTCGACCAAGCTGGCGGCGATCTATCTGATGGACCACAAGCCGCAGGCAGCGGTGGACATCCTGCACAATTCGCAGATCAGCGGCCTGCCCGACGCGGACAATCACGCGCGCATGATCCTGGAGGCGCGCGCCTTCGCCGGTCTCAAGCAATGGGACAATGCGCTGGACCTGATCGCCGTCGATGACCAGCCCGACACGCGCCGTTTGCGCGCCGACATTTATTGGGAATCGGGCAATTGGGAAATTGCCGGCCAGAAGGCGGAAGAATTGCTGGGCGCGAGCTGGAACGACGCCACGCCTTTATCCGATAGCGACCGCGTGCTGGTGTTGCGCATGGCGGTGGCCTATTCGCTGGCCAATGACGGCGACAGCCTGGACCGGCTGCGCCAGCATTTCGCGCCCAAGATGCAGAACACGTCCGACGCCAAGGCGTTCACGGTGCTGTCGCAACAGATCGACATGCATGGCGTGGCCTTCCGCGACGCCGCCGCCCGCATCGCCTCGGTGGATACGCTGCAGGCGTTCATGAAAGATTTCGGGAAGAGGCATAGCTGACCTCCACTCACCCTCCCCTTGAGGGAGGGTCGGAAAATTCGAGCATCGCGAGAATTTTTCGGGAAGGGGTCGCCTCACATGCTAAATGGCTTGCAGCCAAGCTAAAGCTCTATCGCACACTTTTTCCCAACCCGGCTCGCCCGGCAGCCAATGACTCATGCCGGCGAGCGTCTCCTGGACAGCCCGATCGCCATAAAGCCGGGCGGTGCGCGCCACCGTGCCGGGCGGGCTGATGCGGTCGGCTTCGCCCGCCAGGAACAGCAGCGGACAGGTGACCTTGCGCGCATCCACCTCGCTGGCACGGCGCATGTCGAGCGCCCAGTGCAGCACTTCGAAGGTGGCGCGGCCCGATTCCGGCACGAAGCGCGCAAAAATTTCTTCGCGCTCCTTCTTGGCAAAGCGGTCGAGAGAATGGGCGGCGGCGACGGCGAAATTGGGCTCCAGGATCATCGCCCAGAATCCCACCCGCAGCATCAGGCCGTGCGCCGCGCCGATCTCGAACAAGGTGGAAGGCGGCACGCCCCAGGGCGACGAGGGCGCCAACAACACCGCGCCGGCAAGCTTTGTCCGCGCCGCCAGCATCTGCGCCAGAAGGCCACCCAGCGAATGACCCACCAGCAGGGGCGGCGCATCAAGGCTTGCGATCAAACTTTCCAGATCATCCGCATAGTCGGTGAGGCTGGTGGTGGCGAGCGCCTGCGGTGGCTTGCCGCCATTGTGGTGGCGCAATGCGGGTGTGAGAACTTCGTACCCCCGCTCACGATAGCGCTGGGCGAAACCATCCCATGTCCAGGGTCCGCAGAACCCTCCATGGATCATCACGACAGGCGGCTTTTTTCCGCTCATTCGGGTTTGGCCAGATGACGAAAAGCGGCGACCACTTTCGCATAGGAGGAACGCTTGAACGGCACGATCACCCGCGGCAATTCCTCGATCGCCAGCCATTTCCAGGATGAGAATTCCGGCTCATGGGCATGGAGATCGATATCGCTGTCTTTGCCGGTGAAGCGCATGGCGAACCATTTCTGGCGCTGGCCGCCATACTTGCCGTGAAAGGCCACGCCCACCAGATGTGGCGGCAGATCATAGGTCACCCAGTCGGGCATCTCGTCAATGATCCGCGCGTGGCAGGTGCCGGTCTCTTCCTTCAGTTCGCGCAGCGCCGCTGCTTCTGGCTCTTCGCCCTTGTCGATGCCGCCCTGGGGCATCTGCCAGCCTTCGACGGTCTGGTCGATCCGTTTGCCCACAAACACCAGGCCCTGGCGGTTCAGAAGCATCACACCCACGGCGGGCCGGTAAGGAAGAGAAGACGACACCAAAAATCCTTGGGATTCGCGCGGAATGATTTATCGCCCGAACGCTCTTCCACGACAAGGTTTGGGAAACGCGCCCTTATTTGGGCGGCGGGTTCAGCACGGCAGAGACGGGAACAAGCACGAAGCCCCGCCCTTCGAGACCTTTGGCCCAGGCCCCAACGCGCGCCACCGTCACGGGATAGAGAAAGCCCGAGCCGATCGCCGTGCCATGCGCGCGTGCTTCGTCTTCCAGAGCGGAGAGGTGGCGGTCGATCTCCAGCGCGCTCTGGACGCTGTCCAAGGTCTCGCTGGCCTTGGCAAATGCGGTGCCCGAGCGGCTTGCCACGTCGGGCGCCACGGACGCAGGAACCTCTCCATTATCGAAGAAATAAAGGCCGCGCCGCGCCAACTGCACCATGGCGGGCGAGAGCGCGTCCGAATCCGACAAAAAGCGCTGACCCAAAAGATTGGTCACGCCGGCATAGCCGGTAAAGCGCGACATCGCCCAATTGAGGCGCGGGCCATTGCCGTCCTGCTCGACGCCCGAGCGCAACGTATTGGGGCCGGGATCGCTGTCGGGAAAGTCCATCGGCTCCATCGGCGCTTCCAAAAGCGCCTCATGGCCTTTTGCGCGCGCCTCCGACACATATTGCTGCGCATTGCCGGCATAGGGTTCGAAAGCGAGCGTCACGGCAGGAGGCAGGCCGGCGATGGCCGCTTCCGTCGCCTTGTCGCTCATGCCCAGCCCAGCGACCACGATGGCGATGCGGAATTTGCCGCTGGCTGCCGGCGCGGCATAGGCGACCATGGGTTTCCTGCCATCGTCGGCAATGCGGGGAATGGGTCCCTGCTGACTGTTTTCGATCAGGGCCGGATCGGCGATCAGGGCGCGGCCGGCATATTCGACCTTGTCGATCCGCGTGACGGGTACGGCCACCTTGGCCATCACCGCCTTGTGCGCGACAGGCTTCGGGTGGAACACCGGGATCACGATGTCGAGGATCACGCCAGGCCGGTGGACCGTGCCCATCACGGTGATGGCAAGCGCGGTGGCGGCAAACATGCACAGCGCGCTGGCGCTGGTGAGCGCAAGCGCGCGCGCGGCGCGGGACGGAAGGGTC
>DATNFZ010000186.1:0-4413 GCA_035606155.1 Rhizomicrobium sp.
CCCTCCGTCAGCTCCAGATTGCGGCCGATAATGGCGCCGCCGAACAGCGAAAAAGCCCCGCCTTCCCGATTCTCGATCTTGGCCGGCGCACCGCTCATGGCGGCAAATTGCTTCTCGTCCGTCAGCACTTGATAAACGCGCGAAGGCGCGACCGTGAAATCCGCCTCCTGATGGATCGCGCCGGGAATAATTTCCGCCGCCCGCGCCATGCTCACAGGCACAAGCGACAGCAAGCTTCCCAGCATCAGATGCCGCCGCTCCAGCAGAATGACCTTATCTCGACCTTGCGTCATGTCCCGCTCCCCTCGATGTCCGGGCCAAGCACAGCAGCACCGTAAAAGATGTTCAAGATCATCTTTTGGCGTAGGATTACAAACCTGAGGCAGGAGAGACCCCATGCCCTATCCCGAACATCACGCTCGCCAGACCCGGACCCGCATCGTCGAATCCGCGCGCAAGCTTTTCAACCGCCACGGTTTCGATGGCGTCTCGATCGGCGCCATCATGGAGGAAGCCGGCCTCACCCATGGCGGCTTCTACCGGCATTTCGGCAGCAAAGGCGATCTCTATGCCGAGGCGCTGGATTGTTTCTTCACCAATCCCCACTGGGCTTGCGGCTGGGACGGGATGGAGCCGTTCGACGGCGACGCCGAACTGGGCCCGCAAGTGGTGCGCGCCTATCTCTCCGACGCGCATTTCGAAGACGTGCCCCATTCCTGTCCCATGGTGGCGCTGCCCAGCGATGTGGCGCGCTCCAGCCCCAATGCCAAGCGCGCCTATCGCGCCGCCTTCGAAGGCATGTTGGCGGTGTTGGGCGCAAAGCATGGCCGTGACCGCGCGCTCGCCATCGCCGCACTTTGCGTCGGCGGCATGGTGATCGCGCGCGCCAGCGACGATCGCGCCCTGGGTGACGAACTGCGCCAGGCGGCGACGAAGGTGGCGCTGGAATTGGGCGGCTGGCCCCAAAAGGCGCCCAAGCCGCGGCGAACCAAGGGGAAGCGTTATAATTCCACCGGCCCGCACCAGCCCGGTAGGTAGTTCGCGTCCCTGCTTTTCGCCAGCTCCAATGCCCGGCGCAATGCGCGGGGAAAGTCGCGCGTCACCGCTTTCGCTTTCATCCGCCGGCGCAGGAAATCGGCCCAGAGGAATTCGCTGTAGAGCACCGTGTCCTTGGCGAAGCCGCCGGCCCGGCGCAATTCGCCCGCCAGCGAACGGAACGGATCGTCTACCAGCCCGTCTATGGTGCGCGGAATGGCGGTATGCGGCTGGCGCACACCTTTATGGTCGAAAGGGTGCATCCAGTCGCGATTGTCCATCACGAACCAGAATGTGCCCATGTCCAGCCGGCAGAGATCGGCCACCACCGTGACGTACATCTCTCGCAGCCCTTCCTGATGCAGCGCCAGCGCCAGATGATGATGGTCCAATATGTAATGCTCGCCGTCCGGCCCCAGGATCACGGGGATCAAATGCTTCTGCAGAAATTTGGCGCGCTTGGCCTTGGTGGTTTCTGACTTCCAATGCTTGCGGCGTGCTTCCACTTCGCGCATGCCCACCGTGATCTGTGTGGGGCGCAGCGCCTTCAGCGGCACGGGCTTCAGGATGGGTTCGCGGGCGCTGCCGGCATAATCCTTGGACGTCATGGCGCTCTCTGAAATGAGTCTCCGCAATCAAGGTGATTTGTAATATTGATGGAGGGGGACGAACAGGGCGAGCCGGTGCTGGAAGCGGTCCTTCGGCAAAGACAGAGGCGGCTTTTCGGCGCGCCGCGCGGGGCGGGCCACGATTTTCTGGCAGCGCTAGCCTTAATCGCGGTCGCCATTCCCGAACAGATCGCCACCGCACGGCTGGCGGGCGTGCCGCCTGCCACCGGCCTTCTGGTCTTCGCCACCGCCTCCTTCGGCTTCTGTCTTCTGGGCGCCAACCGCTATCTCTCTGTAGGGGCCGATTCCACCATCGCACCGGTTTTCGCCGCCGGCCTGGCGCTCCTGGCGCTGGAAGGCAGCGGCCACTATCTGGCGTTGGCGGCGCTTCTGGCGGTGATGGTGGGCGCGACTGTGGCATTGGCCGGGCTTTTGCGCCTGGGCTGGGTGGCGCGCCTTTTGTCCATTCCCGTGATCACCGGATTTCTGGCAGGCATCTCAGTGCATATCGCGATCTCGCAGGCCCCCGCCCTGCTCGGCATAGCGCCCACCCATGGCGATCTCTTTGCGGAAATCGCCGGCATCGTGCGCGGCATCGGTGCGATCAATCTCTTCCCGCTTCTGATCGGCACTGGCACGCTTGCCATCGTCATCGCGTGCGAGCGCATCGATGTCCGCCTGCCCGGCGCTTTGATCGCGGCGGTGCTGGCGAGCCTGGCCGTCTCCCTGTTCGGGTTGGAGGCGAAAGGCGTCGCCACTTTGGGCACGGTGGCAAGGCCCAGCCTTTGGCCACCCGTCCTTGCGCCCAATCTTGCCGATCTCGAAGCGCTCTTTCCCGTCGCCGCCATCGTCTCGCTGATCGTGGTCATTCAGACGGTGACGGTGTGCAAGTCCTTCGACAGCGCTTCCGATGACATCAACCGCGATCTGATCGGGGTGGGCCTCGCCAATATCATGAGCGGCTCTCTGGGCGGCTTTCCCGCCAATGCCAGCCCGCCCCGCACCGCCATCGCGCGCGAAAGCGGCGCGGCTTCGCGCGCGGCGGGCTTGATCGCCGCCCTCGGCGTAGCGCTGTTCTTAGCTCTAGGGCTTCCGCTTCTGTCCTCGGTGCCACAAGCGTCACTGGCGGGACTGTTACTCTTCGTGGCGGCGCGCATCTTCCGGCTGGATGTGATGAAGCTGGTCTTGGCGCAAAGCCGGGCGGAGTTCGTGCTTCTGGCCGTCACCGCGCTTGCCATTGTTACGCTTCCCATCGAAACCGGCGTCGCCACCGGCATCGGCCTTTCGGTGCTGCACGGGGTTTGGACCATCACCCAGAGCCGCGCCATCCTGTTCGAGCAGGTGCCGGGCTCAACCGTGTGGTGGCCGAAAAATCCGGAAAGCCCCGGCAAGACACGCAGCGGTGTTGTCGTGGTGGGCTTCCAGGCGCCGCTCTTCTTCCTCAATGCGGAGACCTTCCGCCGCAGCGTGAGCGAAGCGGTCGAAACCGCACCGGGACCAGTCTATGCCGTGATCCTGGAAGCCAGTTCCATCGTGGAAATCGATTTCAGCGGGGCGCAGATCCTGGCCAATCTGATCCGGGGCTGGAAATCCAAGGGTGTCAGCTTCTATCTCGCGCGCCTGGAATCGGTGCGCGCCCAGGCGGCGCTGAAGCGTTTCGGCCTGCTCGACCTGATGGGCTCGCACACCATCTTTCATTCCGTCGACGATGCGCTGCGCCATCTCTCGCCCCCCGAGGATGGCGCTTGAACCTGCGCCTTCTTCTCTCTCTGCTTCTGGGCCTCGCCATCCTGGCCGCGGTCCTGATGCGGTTCGATCTCTCGCTGGTCCTCGATGTCTTCAAGCGCGTGGGCTTCGGCGGCTTCGCATTGATCGTTGCCGCAGGCTTGGCGGCCGAGATCGTGCTGGCGGTGGGGATCTATCCGTTTCTGCCACGCGGAGCGGTTCCAGGAAAAGTGGGCACCGGTTTTTCCGGAACCGCGACAAAACAAAGACTCCTTCCCCTTTCCATCGTGGCGGCGTCACGCCAGCTGCGCGATTCCAGCGCCGACGTGCTGCCGATCACGCAACTGGGCGGCGTCGTGCTGGCGGCGCGCGCCCTGGTGCTGGCGGGGGTCGCTCCGCCGCTGGCGTCTGCGGCCGTGATCGCCGACCTCACCACCGAAAGTTTCGCCCAGGGGCTTTATGTGCTGGTGGGCGTGCTGGCCAGCCTGTCGCTCTTATATAAAAGTGCCGCGCTCTCTCCTTACGTCGGCGCCATGCTGGGCGGCGCCCTGTTCCTGTCGGCGGGCGCCATCGGCTTCGCGCTGGCGCAGATCCTGGGTAGCCGCCTGGTCGAACGCATCAGTGAAAGATTGTTCGACGCCAAGCTCACCCAAACCCGCGACTTCCATTCGGCCATCCGCCGCATCTATGCCGCCCGCACCAAAGTCGCGCTCTCCATGCTGCTGCAATTCGCCGGCTGGATCGGCAGCGGACTGTGGCTGTGGGTGGTGCTGACGACCATGGGGTTCACCCATGTGTTTTGGACCGCCATCGCCATCCAGGCGCTGGTGGAAGGCTTGCGCAGCGCCCTGGTTTTCGTGCCCGCTTCCTTGGGGGTGCAGGAAGCCGGTTACGCCGCGCTCGCGCCCGTGTTCGGCCTGCCGCCCGAGATCGGGCTTGCCGTCTCGCTGATCCGCCGCGCCCGCGACATCGTGGTGGCCGTGCCGGTGCTCCTGATCTGGCAGATGATCGAGACCCGCCGCGCCGCGCAAAACGCATAAGAAGA
>DATNFZ010000187.1:0-3277 GCA_035606155.1 Rhizomicrobium sp.
CCATTCGGTTCCAAATACGCCTTCAGCCTGGTGGATTCCTATGTGGATTTCGACCGGCTCTTGAGCCGCAACGTCCAGGCGCAGATCGCCGCCAATGGCAGTTTCCTTTCCAGCGAGCGCAATGCGCTTGTGCCGCGCGAATATCGCGCCTTCTGCTCCGATGTCCTGGGCGTCCTGCGCTCCTATCGCGCGCTGCTGGATGAAAATCTCCGCGTCACCGCCAATTTCCCCCACACCTTCGATCATGTCGGCGCGTATGAGGCCTGCGAAGCCAAAATGGTCGAGCAGTGGCGCAGCCTCTGGCTCACCGGCAACGACATCGTGCGCGAGGTGATGAATAACCGCGAGGCGCGCGAGGCGACCAAGGAATTCACCGAACTGGTGCTAACCCCCGAAATGCGCGCGGGCGCGATCTGGGACCGGTCCTATATGAAGCCGATGGGGTATCCGGGCGACTTCCAGATCATGAACCAGGTTTATGACTGGGAGCGGCTGGGCGACAATGTCTATCAGCAACTGATCCACCGCATGGGCCTGGAAGTGGCCCAGTGCATCGCCACCCGCATGCACATGGTGCGCGGCAAGATCGCCGATGTGGTGCGTGAACGCGGCCAGGATCGCCCGGCCCGCATCCTCAGCCTGGGAAGCGGTCCGGCGCGCGAGATCGAGACCTATCTGGAAAGCCCGCAAGCCCGTGGTGGTGGCAGGGCGGAATTCACCCTGGTCGATCAGGAACCCCAGGCGCTGGGGCATGCCTATGACCGCATCTATCCCGCCTTGATAAAGCTGGGCGGCCTGGCGCGGATGAATTCGCTCAACATCTCCTTCACCGACATTCTGCGCACCCATGGCGGCCTCAACCAGGTGCAACCGCAGGACATGATCTATTCGGTGGGATTGCTCGATTATCTCACCGACCGCCGCTCCCGCCTTCTGGTGGGCCGGCTCTACGACTCGCTGGCGCCGGGCGGCCTCTTGATCATCGGCAACATGAACGAGACGCCGCTTTCCAATCTCTGGCCGATGGAATTCATCGCCGACTGGACACTCGAGTACCGCAACGATGCCGAGATGCGGGGCTGGGCGGAAGGCTTGGGCGCCAAGGAATATTGGACGGAAACCGAAAGCACCGGGCGCGTGCGGCTTCTGTTCGTCCGCAAACCCTGAAAATCCCCGATCCAATCTTTCTCTCAGGGCGCGGGGGATTTTGGTACCTGGCCAGAAGCGAGGAGCGATGTGGGCAAGACGCCCATGAGCGACGAGCGCCGCCGCCAGGGGACAAAAGACCCGCGCCCTTAAATCGCGACGCGCAACTCGTCGGGAGCCTGCCTGACCGCGATGAAGCGGTCGCGCGGCAGCGCCACCGTCACCGAAGTCCCGACATTGACCTGGCTTTCGATCCATAGCGCGCCGCCATGAAGCTCGGCGAGCTTGACCGCATAGGGAAGACCGAGGCCGGTGCCGCTGTGCTGGCGGGTGAGTGAGTTTTCCACCTGCTCGAAGGGCCGCAAGACCCGCTCCACGTCGGGAGCGGGGATGCCGATGCCTTCGTCGCGCACCCGCATCAAGACCGAGCGATCCGAGACGCTGACAGTCACATCCACCTCGCGGCCGTTATGGCTGAACTTGACGGCATTCGAGACCAGATTGAGCAGGATCTGCAGGATCAGCTTGCCATCGGCGCGCACCATCACCTGGTCGGCGCAGGCCCTGAGCGCGATCTTGATCCCACCTTGCAGCGCCTTGGGCTCGCACATGCGGATGCTTTCGCGGGCCAATTGCACCAGATCGACCTCGCGCTCTTCGATGGTCAGCTTGTTCGCTTCCGCCTTGGCGAGATCCAGGATGTCGTTGATGATCGAAAGCAGGTGATAGCCGCTTGCCGCAATATCCTTGACGTAGGAGGCATAGTGCTTGTTGCCGAGCGGGCCGAACGTTTCACGGTCCATGATGTCGGAAAAGCCGATGATCGCGTTAAGCGGAGTGCGCAGTTCATGGCTCATATTGGCGAGGAATTCGCTCTTGGAGTGGTTGGCCTTGTTGGCTTCCACCAAAAGCACGTTGGCGATTTCGTTCTTGGTCTCGATGGTGCGGTGGGCGATGTAGCCTTTGCGGGTCTGGGTCTCCTGGATATAGCTCGACAGCAGGCCCACCGCGGTCGCCATGGCAAGGAAGAAATTGTTGGAAATCAGATCGGCGACCGGCACCGGATTGAGAATGACGGCCGAGACTTCATAGGCCAGGACCAGCATGATCGAAATGACCACGCTGGCGATGAAATCCACCCGGATCAGGCTGTCGCAATAGACCACGACCATTATCAGGCCGGCATAATAGTTGCTGTTGAAGGGCGCGGGCATCACCGCCGTCATCGCCACCACGCCAAGGCCCGCGGTTGCCATCGTGAAGGCGAGCGCGAACTGGCTGAATCTTTCGAAATAGGGTGTGAAGGTGAAGGCGAACATCGCCAGCAGGGTGGGACCGACGATCACATAGCGGATGATGAACAGGCTCGACATCGCCTGGCCGCCCAGCCGCGAGTCCAAGAATCCGAACGCCATATAGAGTCCGATGCCCGCCAGGAGATAGGTGCGGATGAACACCATCGATTCCCGAAGCGCGCGGCGCGCGAAACGCCGCTCGGTTTCCGGATCCAGGAAGCGCAGCCAGAGCCGCGAATAAGCGAGCTCACCGGCTGCCATGTTCTTGTCTTTCATGGCCAAATTCGCATGCCCCTCCACCCGCCAAATTAGGTCATGGGAGTAAACAATCTGATTAGACGGCCCCTTTGCCGGTGCCGTTAACAAACCCTCTCGGCAATGGTGCGAATTCGAACGGCCGCTCCGCGCTTTGATGATACTCATTCATTTCAATGGCTTGCATGCCGGTCCGAGAATATGGAACTTTCTTGCCGGATCGGCGTTGGAGTTCATGGCGGGGGCTTTGGGGGAAATCGTGTCGAAGTCAGTTCGTTTCGGTGCGGCATCCCTGCTGGCATTGGCCTTGCCCGCGCACGCGCAGCAACTTGCCCAGAACGACATCAACCAGATGTCGATCGAGCAATTGGCCAATGTGGAGATCACCTCGGTCTCCAAGGCGGCCGAGCCCCTGAGCGATGCGCCGGCCTCGATCTATGTGATCAGCCACGACGACGTGATCCGCTCCGGAGCGACGACCATCCCGGAAATGCTGCGGCTGGCTCCGAACCTTGAAGTCGCGCAGATCAACAGCACCAGCTATGCGATTTCGGCCCGCGGCTTCAATGTGGGCGACAATG
>DATNFZ010000188.1:0-5775 GCA_035606155.1 Rhizomicrobium sp.
CTCTTGCGAAAGGCCGATGAGCGAACCGTCGAAGCAACTTGGCGACGCATCGGCAGTTTGCTTTCCCAGTTCTCACCGACTGAGTGCGCCAACTACCTACTGAACGCAGGATATGCTTCAATATGAATGGATCACGCTCTAATCGGATCTTTTTGGAATCGCCGCGCGCGCCAACGCGTCCGCCCGCTCGTTTTCCGGATGTCCGGAATGGCCCGCCACCCAGCGCCATTCCAGCTGGTGGCGCGCCATTTCCTGGTCCAGCAGGCGCCAGAGATCCTCGTTCTTGACCGGCTTCTTGTCGGCGGTTTTCCAGCTTTTGGCTTTCCAGCCTTCCAGCCATTTGGCCGCGCCATCCATCACATAGCGCGAATCGGTATGGACGATCACATGGGACGGGTGCTTCAGCTTCTTCAGGCCCTCGATCACCGCGGTCAATTCCATGCGGTTGTTGGTGGTGGCGATTTCACCGCCCGAGAATTCCTTTTCATGATGGCCGCTTCTCAGGATCGCGGCCCAGCCGCCCGGGCCGGGATTTCCCGAACATGCGCCGTCGGTGAAGATTTCAACTCGGGTCACAAACCATACTCGCTGGCCTGCTTCACCTTCAGATGAAAGCGCAGGCGCTTGGCATAGTCGCGCGGGTCTTTCGGCCGCACCAGAGCATTGGGATCGGGATTGATCCAGTCATAAAGCCGCGTGAGCAGAAACCTGAGCGCCGCGCCCTGCATCAGCAGCGGCAAGGCCGCGGCTTCTTTTTGGGTAAGGGCCCTGCCGGCCTGGTAAGCCGCGATCAAGGCCTTGCTTTTGGTGATGTTGTAGGCGCCATCGGGTTCGAAGCACCAACTGTTCAAGGCCACCGCCAGGTCATAGGCGAACATGTCGTCGCAGGCGAAATAGAAATCGATCAGGCCTGAGACATTCTCCTGCATGAAAAGAACATTGTCGGGAAAAAGATCGGCATGGATCACCCCGGCCGGCAAGTCGCTGGGCCAGTTCTTGGTGAGTTCGGTCAAGGCGCTGCCGATCAGGCGGGAGAGACCGTGTTCCACCGCGTCGGCGTGCGCTCGCGTGGCGTTCGCCAATTCGCGCCAGCCCTCCGATCCCAGCGCATTGGCGCGCTTGAGTGCGAAATCGTGACCGGCGCGGTGCAGTTCGGCCAGCGCACGGCCGGCCGCCGCGCAATGCGCCGCTTCGGGCTTGCGCAGCGACACACCGTTGAGGAAGGTGAGGATGGCGCCCGAACGGCCCTTCAGAATGAAGGATTGGTCGCCATTGCGCGCACGCACCGGCAGGGGGCAGGAAATGCCCCGCTGCGCCAGATGCTCCATCAGGCCCAGGAAGAAGGGAAGGTCGTCGGTCCTGACGCGCTTTTCATAAAGCGTGACGATAAAGGCGCCGCGATCGGTTTGAAGATAGAAATTGGAATTCTCCACCCCCTCGGCGATACCCTTGAACGTCAGCGGCGTGCCGATTTCGTAACCGGCGAGCAGGCCTTGAAGGTCTTCGAACCCGAGATCGGTATAAACCGCCATAGCCCGTTGATCCTGGCCCCGCGCTTCCCTTGGGACGATATGTGTGAGAAAAGTCCGCCGCCCCCAGGCAAACAGGCCGAGGGGCCCCAAAAAGTCAAGCCTGACCCGGACCTTACGCCTGATGAGTATTTCCCGTTTTTCCGTCTTCCTGGTGGCCCTGTTGGCGCTTTCGGGCTGCAATACCGACAAGGCGAGCAATTGTCCCATGGCCGTGATTCTGGCCGACGCCAGCCAGGTGACGATCTTCAAACCTGGCGCGCCGCAGGACCTGGCGGGTGAGGCCTACCGCGTGGCGCTGGTGGCAATCTCCACCGATTGCAGCATCAACAAGAAGACCGGCGAGACGGATTCGTCCTATCGGGTGAATTTCCGCGCCACCCGCGCGCCCTCGGCCGAGGCCGCGCATTACACCGTGCCCTATTTCGTGGCGGTGACCCAGGCCGATCGCCTGATCGAGAAGCGCATCCTGCAGGTGAGCTTCGATTTTGGCGCCGGTGACTCGGTCGCCACTTTCAGCGAATCGCCAGACGATTTCGACATCCGTGTCGAAAACGGCCACCAGCCGATCGAATATGAGTTGATGGCTGGCTTCCAGATGACGCCCGCGCAGGTGGATTATAACAAGAAGATGGGCCGCTACACGCCATGACGTCTCTGGCCGCGGACCTCTCGCGCGCGGTCGAGGATGCCTTCGCCGCGGAAGGGCTGGAGCGGCGCTTCGGGCGGGTCGCGGTGTCCGACCGGCCCGACCTGGCGCAGTTTCAATGCAACGGCGCGCTGGCTGCGGCCAAAGAGGCCAGGGCCAATCCTCGTGCCATCGCCGAGAAAATCGTGGGCCGCCTGAAATCCGATCCTCAATTCGCCAAAGTCGAAATCGCGGGGCCCGGCTTCATCAATCTCGACCTTACCGATGCCGCACTCGACGCCCGTATCGCTCAGCTTGATCTGCCGGCGAAGCCCAACGGCAAGACCCTGCTCCTGGATTTCGGCGGCATCAATGTCGCCAAGCCCATGCATGTGGGGCATCTGCGCTCGTCGGTGATCGGCGACTGTTTGCAGCGTCTGTTCCGCGCCAATGGCTGGGAAGTGGTGAGCGACATCCATCTGGGCGATTGGGGCCTGCAGATGGGACAGTTGATCTCGGAGATCGGCCTGCGCGGTATCGCGCCGATCTATTTCGACGCTGGCTTCAAAGGGCCGTATCCGGAGCAATCACCGGTGACGATGGAGGATCTGGAGGAAATTTATCCGGCGGCCTCGGCCGCCTGCAAAGCCGATCCTGCGCGCCTGGACGCGGCGCGCCGCGCCACGGTGGAATTGCAGGACGGCCGCCCCGGTTATCGCGCGCTGTGGCGGCATTTTGTCGAAGTGTCGGAGGCCGGCGCCAGGCGCGAATTCGATGCCTTGGACGTGCATTTCGACCTCTGGAAAGGCGAAGCATCCGTCCATGACCGCATCGCCCCGATGATCGCCGACCTCAAGGCCCGCGGGCTGGCGAAGCTGGACGAGGGCGCGCTGGTGATCGAGGTGGCGCGGGACGGCGACAAGAAGCCGATGCCGCCTCTGCTGCTGGTCAAATCCGATGGCGGGCTGCTCTACGGCACCACCGACATGGCCACCATCGTCGAGCGGGTGGCGGAGCAGAATCCCGATCTCATCCTCTATGTGGTCGATCACCGCCAGCATGGTCATTTCGAGCAACTGTTCCGCGCCGCAATCAAGGCCGGGATCGCCGGCAAGGCGCATCTGGAGCATGTGGGTTACGGCACCATGAATGGTTCGGATGGCAAGCCATTCAAGACCCGTGCCGGCGGGGTGATGAAGCTCTACGACTTGATCGCCATGGCCGAAGTGGAGGCCAAGTCGCGGTTGGCGGAGCAGGGCCTGGGCGGCGATTATTCGCCACAGGAGCGTGAAACGATCGCCAAAGAGATCGCCCTGGCCACCATCAAATTCGCCGATCTCTCCAACCACCGCACCACGGATTATATTTTCGACCTGGAGCGCTTCTCCAAATTCGAAGGCAAGACCGGCCCCTACCTCCAATATGCGGCGGTGCGGATCAAATCGATCCTGCGCAAGGCGCGCGAGGAGGGCCATGAGGCGGGCATCCCCGCCATTCATTCGGCGGAAGAGCGCGGCCTGGTGCTTCAGTTGCTCTCGCTGAACGACGCCATGCAGGCGGCCGAGGACAAGCGCGCGCCCAACATTCTCTGCGACTATGCCTTCACCTTGGCGCAGAATTTCAGCCGCTTTTATGGCGCCCATCACATTTTGTCGGAGACTGACGCCAGGCTGCGCGGCCAAAGGCTGGGCCTTTGCGCGCGGGTGCTGGAGGTGATGACGGAAACGCTGGGCCTTTTGGGCATCGCGGTTCCAGAAAGAATGTGAATAAGTTCCGGGACTTGAGCCTTCGGTTTGACTTGGGGCTACCCCCACCTATGATGCCGGCCGACAGGGGCGTCCGCCGGGAGGCGCCATGCCTCTGGCGAGCCATATGACCCCACGCGGGAGACGTTTGTCTTTCGTCTGAAGCCGACTTGTCGGCCAAAGCCGAAGGCGAAGGCCGAAGGAGCAACCGCCCCGGAAACTCTCAGGCAAAAGGACCGCGCGGGGGATGAACTTCTGGAAAGCGGCGCGTTCTGCGCCCACCGAAGGGGTAATCCCGGCCTTCTCCTAAGACGGCACGGGGGAAATCTCTCAGGTCCCATGACAGAGGGGTTATTGCCGCCGCGCGAGCGGAGGCAGGACTTTCTCTTTCAGGACCGGATGAGCGAAACCGACCAAATACTGAAACAGACGCCGCTGTACGCGCTCCACCAGGAGTTGGGCGGAAAGCTGGTGCCATTCGCCGGGTATGCCATGCCGGTGCAATATCCGGCGGGCATCCTCAAGGAACATCTCCACACCCGCGAGAAGGCAGGCCTGTTCGACGTCTCGCATATGGGCCAGGCCTTCCTCAGCGGCGCCGATCCGGCGCGCGCGCTGGAGCGTCTTACGCCGGCCGATCTCGCGGGCCTGCCGGAAGGCATGCAGCGCTATGGCCTGCTGCTCAATGACGCCGGGGGGATCAAGGACGATTTCATGACCACGCGGCTTGCGGGTGAGCCTGCGCTCTATCTGGTGGTCAATGCCGCCACCAAGGATGGAGATTTCGCCTATATGGCGGCGGCGCTCAAAGGCGCGGCGGAGTTGAAACCGCAACCCGAGCGCGCGCTCTTGGCGCTGCAGGGCCCGATGGCGGCGGAGGTGCTGGAGCGCGCAAGCCCCGGCATTTCGTCGCTCACGTTCATGCAGGCGGTGCGCGCGACGGTGGCGGGCGCACCCGCTATTGTCAGCCGCACCGGCTATACCGGCGAGGACGGCTTCGAGATTTCGCTGGAAGGCAAGGACGCGGAGCGTGTGGCGCGTGCGCTGCTTGCCGACGATCGCGTGCTGCCGATTGGATTGGGCGCGCGCGACAGCCTCAGGCTGGAAGCCGGACTTTGCCTCTACGGCCATGACATGGACGAGGCCATCGATCCGGTGGAGGCCAATCTCATTTGGTCGATGGGCAAGCGGCGCAAGGAAGCACGCGATTTCCCCGGCTCCGGCCGCATCATGGAGCATCTGTTGAACGGCGCGGGCAGGAAGCGGGTGGGAGTCCGGCCCGAAGGCCGCGCTCCCGCGCGCGAAGGCACCGAGATCGCCGACAAGTCCGGCCGGGTGGTGGGGCGCATTACATCCGGTGGCTTTGGTCCCAGCCTGAACGCCCCTTTGGCGATGGGTTATGTGGAAAGTCAGTTCAGCGCGCCCGGCACCAGGCTCGATCTTCGGGTGCGGGGCAAGGCGATGCCTGCCGAGGTGGTGGCGATGCCGTTCGTGCCGAACCGCTATAAACGGCCGTCCAAGCAGCAGGGCAAACAAGAGGGAGCGGGTTGATGAGTGAGATGCGTTTTACCGATCAACATGAATGGGTGCGGCTGGAGGGCGAGGAAGCCACGGTCGGCATCACCCGCCACGCCGCCGAGCAATTGGGCGATGTGGTGTTCGTGGAGTTGCCCCAGGCCGGCCGCAAGGTGGGCGCGGGCGCCGAGGCCGCGGTGGTGGAAAGTGTCAAGGCGGCCAGCGAAGTCTATGCGCCCCTGGGCGGAGAGGTCACGTCGGCCAACAGCGCGCTGGAAGCCGAGCCCGCCAAGGTGAATGAGGACCCCGAAGGGGCAGGCTGGTTCTTCAAGCTCAAGGTGGGCGACAAAAGCGAATT
>DATNFZ010000189.1:0-7744 GCA_035606155.1 Rhizomicrobium sp.
TTCCACAACAATCCGCTGCGGTAATTCTCCATCATCACCACAATCGGTCCCTGATCGATGGCCAGGAAGGTGTCGGCCCACCAATCACGCGTCTCGTTGAAAGCGTCGGTGAAACCGAAGCGGCCCCAGATGCGCTCGCCATGCGCCGACAGAAAATGCCGCAAGGCGGCGAAACAAGCTTCCGGCTGATACGGGAAACTGGAAAGCGCGGCAGTGGGTGAGATGGTGCCATTGTCATTGTCGGGCGCGTGCGCGCTATAGCCATCGGGATCGTCGCTGGCCGTCAAACCCCAGCAATCGGCGCCATAGCCTTTGAACCCGCCCGGATTGGCGATGCAATGGGCGCGATTGATCGCCACCTGGGCGCTATTTTGCAGCCAGTAATCGGCATGGCCGTCGCGCAACCGGTGAGGATCGAGCCCCAGAAAGGAATAATGGGCAAAGAACAGAGGCCCGCCCAGCTCCGGGCCCAGCGGCAGGCGCACGCCGTGGTAATCCTTGCCGTTGCGATAATCCGCGTTGGTGCAGAAGCCCTGTTCATAGACCGCGCGATCGATACCATAGCGCGACGCCCCCGCCGCCAGCACATAGGCGATCAACGTCTCATTCCAACCCCGGATGGAATGGTTCATCGCCCAGCCATGCCGGGGACTCCAATGCCAGTAGAGAACATTCTGGCCGTTGCGATAGAAATCCCATTCCACCGCATCGAACAGCGCGGTGATGCGGGTCGTGAGTGTGGCCTCGCCCTCGAAATATTGCCGGACCGTGAGAAGTCCCATCATCAGCAACGCGGTCTCGACCAGATCGCCGCCATCATCTTTCGGCATGAAGGGAATGGTCTTGCCGGTTCCGCCATGCAGGAAATGCGGATAGGCGCCATGATGACGCTCCGCCCCTTCCAGAACCGCCACCATCCGCTCCAACCGCGCCAGGGCGTCCGCGCGCGCCACCCAGCCGCGCTCCACCGCCACGATTAACGCCATCATGCCGAAGCCCGAGCCGCCCACCGCCACCAGATCACCCGGCGGATCGGCGTTTTTGGTGGTGCGGTCGCGCGCCAGGAAGCTCGACGGCTCCGCACCCTCCCAGAAAAAACCGAACGTCTGGCGCGCCACCGCGTCCAGCAACGCATCGTCTTTCAACTGCAGGAGCGCGGCGGGAGAAGGAATATCCATGGTCAAGGAGATTTCAGCTTCGGCGCGATGGCCAGATCGTCGCTGTTGAGAAGCGCGCGCCGGAAATCGGCCACGCGCAGCAGCGTGGCGCGCCAATCGGCGATGGTGGAGAAATTGTCCACGAACCAGCGCAGCGAGGACTGGACCTGGATGAAGGCGCCGGCCGCCATCATCAATCCGCCAAAGCTGAGATTGCCGGCGAAATAGGCTGGCGCCGCCACCAGGATCGGCGCCACCAAGGTCAGCCAACCATAGCCTGCGGTGACCCAGGTGAGTTCGGTCAGGCCCGTCACCAGCCTGCGCATCGCGGCCAGCACCCCTTTGAGATCGGTGGCGATTTCCGCCGCGGCGCGGGTTTCACTCCGCTCGCGCTCCACTTGATCGATATGTTCATTGACATGGTTCAGCGTGGTGCGAAGCTCGGATTCGCGCTGATAGCGGTCGGCATTGCGGCGGATAAGGCCGCGCCCCACCCAATAGCTCAGCATCGAGCCGGAAATGGCGTAGAGAATGGCGGCCCACACCATGTAGCCGGGGATGATAAAATCACGGCCGCTCAGATGGAAAACGAAGCGTCCGGAGATGCGCCACAGCACGTCCACGAAGGTCACCAGCAGGATGGAGGCCTGCAGCAGCTGCACGCCGAGATCCGATGACAATTCGGTCAGGTGCCGCGCATCCTCATGCATGCGTTGGTCCGGGTTGACGCCCACCGGCCCCACCTTGGCCAGTCGAAAGGCGCGATGCGGCCTCAACCATTCGCCCACCAGATCCTCGACCAGCCCCTCGCGCAGCTTGAGCTTGAGCATTTCCGCCAGCCAACGCTGCATGACGTTCAAGATCAGAAGCGCGCCCACGATGACGGTGAACACACCCAGTTGCATCAGAAACGCGTGGAAATCCCGGTGCGCCAGCGCATCATAGAAAGGTTGGTTCCAGCGATTGAGCCGGATCTGGCCATAGGCGGTGGCCGCGATCACCAGAGAGATCAGGCCGCCCAGGACGAACAGGGTGTTGCGGACCGGAGACGCCAGCAGGGCGCGAATCATCATGCCCAGCTGCGGCACAAGACCCGCCCCCTCGTCCCACTGAACACCCTTTTTTGATCCATCCGAAGACATGGGCCGACCTTGTCATTTGCGCCTAGTGCGGCGAATCCGAAATTCGCAATGCCTGGGAGCACAGCCGAGAGCGAATTTCGGATGCCAGCCGCACTAGCAATTTATGGAATCTGGTGTCGTTTGAGATTCGAAGTTCCTAAACGTGTATGCCCGGCGATCTTAGGAACTTCGAATCTACGACACCAGGGTGAAACGGGATAGAAAAAATGCCCTGCCCCGTTATGGTGCCAAAAAAGGAATCCTGCCTTGAGCCGTATCGACGACCTGATCGCCGCCATGACCCTGCCCGAGAAGCTGGGCCAGTTGACCATGGCAACGGCGGATTCGGCGGTCACCGGCGCGGTCATGACGCTGAATCTGGAAGACGGCATCGCGTCGGGCGAGATCGGCAATGTTCTTAATCTTTTCGGCGCCGACAAGGTGCATGCCTTGCAGCGCCTGGCCGTTGAGAAGACGCGGCTCCGCATTCCGCTGTTGCTGGGGTTTGATGTCATCCATGGCCATCGCACCCTGTTTCCGATTCCCTTAGGCGAAGCGGCCCTGTTCGACCCCGGTCTTTGGGAAGCATCGGCGCGCGAAGCCGCCAAGGAAGCCGCTGCCGACGGCATTCACCTGACCTTCGCGCCCATGCTGGATGTGGCGCGCGATCCCCGCTGGGGCCGGATCGCCGAGGGGCCCGGCGAAGATGCTTTTGTCGGCCAGGTGATGGCGCAGGCAAAAGTGAAGGGCTTTCAGGGTGCAAACCTGACGGACGCGACCAGCCTTGCCGCTTGCGCCAAGCATTATTGCGCCTATGGCGCATCGGTTGCGGGGCGCGACTATGCGGCCACCGAAGTCTCGGCGCGCAGCCTGAGCGAGGTCTATCTGCCACCCTTCCAGGCTGCGGTCGCCGCCGGCGTGGCCACCGTCATGCCGGCCTTCACCGATGTCGCGGGCGTGCCGATGAGCGCCAATCGCGCCCTTCTGACCGATTATCTGCGCGGGCGGTTGGGCTTCGAGGGCGTGGTGATCAGCGACTACAACGCCATCGAGGAATTGATCCATCATGGCGTGGCGTCCGATCTGGCGGAAGCGGCGGCGCTGGCGCTGAAGGCGGGTGTCGATATCGACATGATGGCGAATGCTTATCGCGCCGGTCTGCCAGAGGCGCTGCAACGCGGGCTCGTCACGGTGGCGGACATCGATGCGGCCGTCGCGCGCGTACTCAAGCTGAAGGAACAGCTGGGCCTGTTCGACAATCCTTACGGACGGGGTGGCAGCGAGAACGCCACCGCTCTGGCGGCGCGCCGCCAATTGGCGCGCGAGATCGCGTCCGGCTCGATCGTGCTTTTGAAGAACGATAGGGAGGCGCTGCCGCTGACCGGCGGCCGGCTCGCCCTGATCGGTCCCCTGGCAGATGCGCCGGGCGAAATGCGGGGCTGCTGGCCCGCGGCGGGCGCGGAGGCGGATTGCGTCAGCCTGTTGGCGGGACTTCGCTTTGCCCTGCCGCACCAGTCGATCCGCTATGCCGATGGCGTCGACATCGAAAGTGAGGACGAAAGCCGCATCGCGGCAGCGGCCGCGCTATGCGACGACGCCGACACGGTCGTGCTTTGCCTGGGTGAGGCTGCCGATATGAGCGGCGAAGCGTCATGCCGCGCCCATCCGGGCCTTCCCGGCAAGCAGGGCGCGCTGGTGGAGGCCGTGATGGCGCGGACCAGCGGCAAGAAGATGATCGCCATTCTTTTCTCGGGACGATCCTTGGTGGTGCCGGATCTGGCGGGGCGCGTGGATGCGCTGCTGGCGGCCTGGGCGCCGGGCAGCGAGGCCGGCAATGCACTGGCCGACATTCTCACCGGCCATACCGCGCCGTCGGGCCGCACGCCCGTGAGTTGGCCCCGCGCGGTCGGACAGATTCCTCTTTATTTCGGCGAACGTCCCAACGGCCGGCCGGCCGATCCGCACAATCACTACACCAGCAAATATCTGGACGAGGACAATGCGCCGCTGTTTCCGTTCGGCCATGGCCTCGGCTACAGCGACGTCGTTTATGCAAATCTGGCGGTGACCCCGGCGGTGGCGCGCGAAAGCGACAGTTTCAACATCTCTCTCATGCTGACCAATCGTGGATCACGCGTCGCGACGGAGACGGTTTTCCTGTTCATTCGCGACAAGGTCGCTTCGGTGACGCGGCCGCTGCTTGAGCTCAAAGATTTCCAGCGCAAACCGCTTCAGCCCGGCGAAAGCGCCAAGGTGCAATTCATGTTGCCAGCCGGTGCGTTGAAATTCCTGGATGCGAACATGCAATCCGTGTTCGAACCTGGCGAGATCGAGATTCTGGCCGGACCATCGGCGGACCCTGCCCGCCTTCTGGTTCAGACGGTCAGGATCGCCTAGAGCGGTTCCAGTAAAAGTGTTGTCGCTAACAACAGCGTAGCGCGACGTTCTCCGTCAGGAACCGCGAAAATGTTAAAGCGGACCGGCGAGGCTGGCCGGGACCAGCGCCAGCATCAGAAGCAATCCTGGCACCGAATAGGCATATTTGCCACGATTGAGCAGCGCCACCGTGGCGAAGAAAATCACAAAGCCCGCCAGGATCACACCCCAGATGCGGGTGACGGGATTGGACAGAAACAGCGCGGTCAGAATCTCCAAGACCCCGATGACGCGGTGGGCATTGCTGGGAAAGCCCCAGCTCCGATAAGCGGCGCGCAGAAAGCGCGGCCCGGCAAGATGGATAAGACCCGTGACGCCGAAAAGACCTGTCAAAGCCAGTGCGTCGAGTGTCGGCATGGGAAGCATGAACCCCTCCTCTTTTTGTTGAACGGGAGATGGGGTGGCGTCCGTCGTTTGCCAGGGCGCCGCGCCGAATGGCTGCCCTGTGCCCCGCGCATGAATTCTTCGTCAGGGTTCGCGCAACGGACGGAATGACAATTCGGAAAGCTCTTTTCGCAATGTACGCGCACCTATCGTGGGCTTCATGCGCAGTCTTGGCCGTCCGAGAGTCCGGACGGCTCCAGCCATGGCGATGGCGTTGCGGTTCTCGAAACCCTCGGAATCCAGCAGCCGCACGTCCCGCCACGCACGCTTCAAGGCCCAGCAGACGCCATCCGGCACCAGGTCTTCGTCGTCCAGGACAGTGATGTTGATGAGGAAAAGGCCGCCGCGCATCAGCCGCTTCTTTACCAGACGGAAGAAAGCGGCCTTGAGGAAATGGCGGGGAATTTTTTCCTCGCTGAAGGCATCCAGGACAATGGCGTCATAGCGGGCCGAATTGCGGCGCAGAAACGCCGCCCCATCGCTGACATGGCATTTCACGCCGGCCGGCATCTGGAAATAGAGCCGGGCGATGTCGAAGGCCATCGGGTTGATATCCACCAGTGTGACTTGAATGCCACGCCGGGTCAGCATGGTGGCGAGCGTCCCACCCGCGCCGCCAATCATCAGGACATGGCGAGGCCGCTTCTGCAGCAGAAGGCCGAACAGGGCGTGGATATATTCCGCCAGGCTGACGCCGTTACGATCGGCGACGCTTTGGTGGTCGGCCGCCTGCCAATAAGAGATGCCGCCCGTCCTGTTGTCTTCCACCAGGACTATTTCTGGCGCTGCTTTACGGATCAGGCCTGGCTCGCTTCCGCCGCAACATAGCGGCCCCGGCGGAAAACGAAATAAATCACCAGCAGGAAGACGATCAGCAGCAAGGTGGTCGTCAGCTGGCTTTGCAGATCGGGGATCATGCCCATCGCCACCAGCACGGCCGCGATGCCCATCACGGCGAAGTAACTCAAGCCCGGAAACAGCCACATTTTGAGCTGGAGCTTGCTTTCCGCCTCCGGCGACAGGGTGCTGCGATAGCGGATCTGGGCGATGCCGATCATGCCGTAAAGAAACAGCATCGCCGTACCCGAGGCATTCACCAGCCAGGTGAACACGCCGGTGGCGGAGAGGAAGATCGAGGTTAGCATCGCGCCATAAGCGAAGACGGTGCCAGCCAGGATGGCCCGGGCAGGCACATTGCGCTTGTTGAGGGCGATCAACGCCTCCGGCGCGTCACCCTGAGCGGCCAGCGCGAACAGCGCCCGCGAGGTGACATAGAGCCCCGAGTTGAGGCAGGAGAGCACTGCCGTCAGCACGATGATGTTCATCGCCAGCGCCACGCCGGGAATGCCGATCTGGTTGAGCGCGGCGACAAACGGCGAGTGGCCCGGCGTGATGGTGGTCCAGTTCACCGCCGCGACCACGAAGAAGATGGAAAGCACATAGAACAGCACCACCCTGACCGTCAGCGTGGTGGACATCGACGCGATCGCCTTGGCCGGTTCCTTGGATTCCACCGCCGCCACAGTGGTGATCTCCGCCCCGGTGAGGGAAAAGATCACGGTCGCCACCCCCGCCAGCACCGACAAGGCGCCGTGTGGTGCGAAACCGCCATGAGCGGTCAGGCCCGAGAAATCCAGGCCATGGCCCGATATCAGGCCGAACACATAAGCCCCCGTCACCAGGATGAAGGCGATGATCGCCGCCACCTTGATGGAAGAGAACCAGAATTCGAATTCGCCATAGGAACGCGCCGACATCAGATTGACGCCGGTCAGCACCGCCAGAAGCCCCAGGCCGATCAGCCAGGATGGCAGCGGCACCCACTGAGCGATGATGCCCGCGCCCGCGATGGCTTCGACCGCGACCACCACCATCCAGAAATACCAGTACATCCAGCCGCCCACGAAACCGAAAGGGTGGCCCAGCACTTTGCGGGCATAGTCCGTGAAAAAGCCGATGCCGGGATTGGCAACTGCCAACTCGCCCAGCATCCGCATGGTCAGCAGGATCAGAGCACCAGCAATAATGTAGCAAAGGATCACCGCCGGACCGATGGAGGCGATGGCGGCGCTGGAGCCCACGAACAGGCCGGCGCCGATGATCCCGCCCAGCGAGATCATGGCGACATGGCGCGACTGTAGGGTCGTGCTGAGACGCGGTGCTCCACTCATATTTTGTGACTCATATTTTGTGGTTCATGCCTCGCGGCGCCCGGCCAGGATATCGCGATCGATCGGCAATTCCCGGATACGGATGCCCGTCGCCGCGGCGACGGCATTGACCAGCGATGGCGGCCCTGCCGTGCAGCCTGGCTCGCCGATGCCACCGGGGGCTTCGCTGCTCTTGATGATATGGACCTGGATGTCAGGCGTCTCGTTGATGCGCATCATCCGGTAATCGTTGAAATTGCTCTGCTGCACCCGGCCCTTGGACACCGTGATCTTGCCATGGAGCGCTGCGGTGAGACCGAAGATCAATCCGCCCTGCACTTGCGAAGCCAGCGTATCGGGATTGACCACCCGGCCGGCATCGACCACCGAAGTCATGCGGCGGACGCGGATGGTGCCGTCTGTTTCCACTTCGACCTCCGCCACCGTCGCCATATAGGTGCCGAAAGCGAACTGAGCGCAGACGCCGCGGCCATGC
>DATNFZ010000190.1:0-9299 GCA_035606155.1 Rhizomicrobium sp.
ACCGCAATGGGAAGCGCCGTGGCTTTGCGGATGCGCGCCAGCGCTGCCTTCACGTCGCTCGCGGCAAAACTCTTGGTGCCGGTGACGCCGGCAATGGAGACATAATAGAGAAAACCGCTGGCGCCATCGAGCACTTTGGCCAGCCGCACGTCATGGGTGGTGGGCGTGACCAGCCGGATCGCATCGATACCCGCTGCTTTCGCGGGTGCTTGCAGCACCGCGTCTTCTTCCGGGGGGAGATCGACGATAATCAAGCCATCCGCGCCCGCCGCCACAACCTGTTTCACGAACTCTCCCGCGCCCATGGCATGGATGGGATTGTAGTAACCCATCAGCACGATGGGCGTCTTGGTGTCGTGCTTCCTGAACGCGCGCACCATCTCCAAAGTGCGCGCCATACTGCCACCGGCTTTCAAGGCACGCAGACTGGACGCCTGCACGGCAGGACCATCGGCCATGGGATCGCTGAACGGCATGCCCAATTCGATCAGATCGGCGCCCGCACCGGGCAGCGCATGCAGGATCGCCCGCGAGATTTCCAGATCGGGATCGCCCGCGGTGATGAACGGCACGAAGGCGGCGCGTCCTTGTGCTTTCAATTCGGCAAAACGTTGGGCGATGCGGCTCACAGCTTCACTCCCAGCGCGTCGGCCACCGAGAACACATCCTTGTCGCCCCGCCCCGAGAGACACACGGCGATGGCCTGGTCCTTGCCCATCCTGGGCGCGATCCTTGCGACATGCGCGAGCGCATGGGCGGACTCCAGCGCCGGGATGATGCCTTCCAGTTTGGAGAGAAGCTGGAACGCTTCCAGCGCTTCCTTGTCCGTGGCGGAGAAATATTTCACCCGGCCGATATCCTTCAGCCAGGAATGCTCGGGACCGATGCCGGGATAATCGAGGCCGGCGGAAATCGAATGCGCCTCTTGGATCTGGCCGTCCTTGTCTTGCAGCAAATACGAGCGCGCGCCATGCAGCACGCCGGGAGAACCCTTGGACAGCGTGGCGGCATGATGCAGCGTCTCGGTCCCCTCGCCCGCCGCTTCCACGCCGTGGATTTCAACCTCGGCGTCATCCAGGAACGGATGGAACATGCCGATGGCGTTGGAGCCGCCACCCACGCAGGCCACCACCAGATCGGGCAATTTGCCCTCCTGCGCCCGCATCTGCGCGCGCGTCTCGCTGCCGATCACGGTCTGGAAGTCTCGCACCATCGAAGGATAGGGATGCGGACCCACTACCGAGCCGATGATGTAGAACGTGTCATGCACATTGGCGACCCAGTCGCGCAAGGCTTCGTTGGTGGCGTCCTTCAAGGTGCGCGAACCGGATTTCACGGGACGCACTTCGGCGCCCAGCAGATGCATGCGGAAGACGTTCGGCTTCTGCCGCTCGGTATCCAGCTCGCCCATATAGACCACGCAGGGAAGGCCGAAGCGCGCCGCCACCGTGGCGGTGGCGACGCCGTGCTGGCCCGCGCCGGTCTCGGCGATGATGCGGGTCTTGCCCATGCGCTTGGCCAGCAGAATCTGGCCCAGGCAATTGTTGATCTTGTGCGCGCCGGTGTGATTGAGGTCTTCGCGCTTGAGATAAATCTTCGCTCCCCCGAAATGCTCGGTGAGGCGCGGGGCGAAATAAAGCGGACTTTCGCGGCCCACATAATGGGTGAGCAACCCGTTCAATTCCTGATGGAAGGCCGGGTCCTTTTGCGCCGCCTCATAGGCCTTTTCCAGGTCGAGCAGGAGCGGCATCAAGGTCTCGGCGACAAAGCGGCCGCCGAAGGCGCCGAAATGACCCTCCGCGTCAGGCCCGCCGCGCAAGGAGTTGGCCAAGGAACCAGCAAGCGAGTTCATGCGCCCACCTTTGCTTTGGCCGCGGCCACGAATTCGGCGATGCGGGCATCACTTTTGACCCCGGGCGCGCTTTCCACGCCCGAGGAAACGTCCACCCGCGTGGCCCCGCTCACTTCAATCGCTTGGGCGACGTTCTCTGGATCAAGGCCGCCCGCCAGGAACCAGGGCCGGCGCACGTCTTTGTCTTTCAGCATGCGCCAATCGAACGCCGCGCCATGGCCGCCGGGACGGGTCGCACCGTCAGCGGGCGCCGCGTCGAACAGAAACATCTCCGCCATCTGTTCGTAAGCGGTGAGTTTTGCCAGATCGCCGGGCTCGGTAATGGCCAGCGCCTTGATCGCCGGAATCGCGAAGCGGGCGACGATCTCGGCCACACGCTGGGGCGTCTCCTTGCCGTGCAATTGGAAGAAGTCGGGCTTGATCCGTTGTGAGATCGCCGCCAGCGTATCGTCACTCTCGTCCACCACCAGCGCCGCCAGCTTCAACCTTCCCCGCATGCGCGCCGCCAGGGGCGCGGCCTGGTCCAGGGTAAGGTTGCGGGGGCTTTTGGCGAAGAACACCAGCCCGCCAAATTCCGCGCCAGTGCGCACGGCACTGTCGGCGGCGGTTACGGAATTGATCCCGCAGATTTTGACCTGGACCGGCATGATGTCGCGCTGTATGGGCTCGGCCCCCGGCAAAATCAAGCAACGGCCAACAGGGGTATTAACCCTTGGAAAGGCCAAGGCTTTGGGCGATCTCCCGAGCCGCCGCTGCGGGGTCGGATGCGGCCGTGATGGGCCGGCCGATCACCAGAATACCGGCGCCCAGATCGCCCGCTTCTTTCGGTCCCATCACCCGCTGCTGATCGCCGACCGCCGCGCCCTTGGGCCGGATGCCCGGCACCACCAGCAGGAAATCCGGCCCCAGGCTTTCACGCAACAACGCGATCTCGTGCGCCGAGCAGACCACGCCCGCCAGCCCGCAATCGCGCGTCAGCGTGGCGAGTCTCAGCACCTGATCCTGTGCCGGGCCGCACTGACCCACCGCCGCGAGATCGGCATCCGACAGGCTGGTCAGCACCGTCACCGCGATCACCTTGGTCTTGGGATTGACGCCGTGGGCGGCTTCGCGGGCCGCCTTCATCATCGCTTCGCCACCCGCCGCATGCACGTTGAGGATGTCCACGCCCAGCGACGCGGCCGCCTTCACCGCGCCGGCCACCGTGTTGGGGATGTCGTGGAATTTGAGGTCCAGGAAGATGGGAAGCCCCATCTCCCTGAAAGCGCGCACACCTTGCGGGCCATGGGCGGAAAAGAATTCCAGCCCCAGTTTCAATCCGCCCACATGCGGCTTCAGCCGTGCGGCCAGATCACGCGCAAGGTTCAGGTCGGTGGTATCGAGAGCGACGAAGACAGGGTTCGAAGGGGGTTGGCTCACGCTTTTTTCCTAGCGCGCAGCCGGACGGAAAACCGCTCGCCCGCTGCGCGGGCTCCCACTTTTCCTGGCTGACGCTATTTCCCGTTACCGCCGTTCAGCCTTTCGCGCAATTCCTTGCCGGTGCGGAAAAAGGGCGCGCGTTTCTCGCCCACCGACACCGGCTCGCCAGTGCGGGGATTGCGGCCCATGCGCGACGGCCTCACCTTGACCGAGAAGGCACCAAAGCCGCGCAACTCCACCCGATGGCCTTCCGACAAGGCCTTGGTGATGCTGTCCAGCACCGTCGTGACGATCCGCTCCACGTCGCGGTGGTACAGATGCGGATAACGCGCGGTCAGCCGCGCCACCAATTCTGATTTGATCATCCCAGCCCCTACGGGACATTACGCCCGGGCAGGTAACGCCGCCCGGTTTCCATTAAATTGTCAGAGGGTTGGGCCCCCGTCAACGGGAACCATATGAAAATTCAGGCTTTTTCCGGGGTCTCCTTAACCTTATAAGAGCCTTCTGGGCGGCCTTCAGGGCCGCCTTCGCTCCATTACGGCCCCCTGTCACGCTTGGCCCCTGCCGGCATCGCAGAGGCTATGGCGCATAGTCCCCGCCGGGGACGAATGCCGGGGACGCATGAGAGCGTGACGAAAGACCGGCACCCGCACCTGCGTGCGATCCTTATATTCCGCGGGGTCGGTTATCGTCCGGCGTCGTCGAATCGGTGGACGCCATTTGCGCAAGCCAGCCGGAATAGCCCGCTACCGCTTCAGTCAGGACCGGGTGGCTCTGACATGCGCAAAGTGCGGGGGTGAAACCGGGGCGTGCACCTTATATTGAGGGCGCAAATCGAGGTCACGCCGCGTGCAATCCCATCTGTCCGTCCGCGACCTGGCCGTGGCGCTTCTGGTGATCCTGGTCTGGGGCGTCAATTTCGCCGTGATCCGCATCGGGCTGAACAGCCTGCCGCCGCTGCTCTTCGCGGCGCTGCGCTTCACCTTTGTGCTGTTTCCGATGATCTTCTTCCTGCCCAGGCCGAAAGCCAGTTGGGTGAATCTCGCCTTTTACGGCCTGGCGATCGGGCTGGGCCAGTTCGGCTTCCTGTTCATCGCCATGAACGGGATGATCTCGCCGGGCCTGGCCTCGCTGGTGATCCAGATGCAGGTCTTCTTCACCATCGCGCTTTCGATGGTAAGGAGCAGCGAAACGCTCAAGCCTTATCAACTGATGGCCTTCGCGCTGGCGATTGCCGGCATGGCCGTGATCGTCGCCCATAACGGCAAAGGCTCGACCATTCTGGGACTGGTGCTCACGCTGGCCGCAGCGGCAAGCTGGGCGCTGGCCAACCAGGCCTCCAAGGAAGCCGGCAAAGTGAATGCCCTGTCCTATGTGGTGTGGTCCAGCATGTTCTCGGTGCCGCCGCTTTATCTGTTGTCGCTGTGGCGCGAAGGCTGGCCCGCCATCGCCACCGGTTTGTTGCATGCGGGATCCTCAACCTGGGCAGTGATCCTCTACCAGAGCGCGGGCAACACCATGTTCGGCTATGGCGTGTGGGCGTGGCTGCATGCCCGCTATCCCGCCGCCACGGTGGCGCCGCTGGCGTTGCTGGTGCCGGTGGTGGGATTCGCCGCGTCCGCCCTGATCCTGGGCGAGCCGCTGCAAGGCTGGAAGATCGCGGCGGCGGTTCTGGTTTTGGCAGGCCTGGCGGTCAATCTTTTCTGGGCGAGACGCGACCGCGCAGCGCTCAAAACGGTCCCGTGGACCGTTTTGAGCGACGAGCGCCGCGAGCTTGAGCGAGCGACCGGAGGGCCCCGCGCTCCGGCGCCTGAATAAGGCTTTGCCGGCCGCCGCCTGCAGCGCGCCGCGGCCGTGGCGCAACGGGCGCAGCATCTCCGTCAGGAGCGCGGCGGCATCGGGATCAGCATCGAGATGCTGCGGCGGTAATTCCTGTAGGCGTCGCCAAAGACCCCGATGAGATCGCGTTCCTCCAATTGGATGGCAATCAGGATATAGGCCGTCGTCGCCAGCGAAAACAACAAATGGCCTTCCGTCATCTTCGGCGCCGCCCAGAAGGCCAGAATGAAGCCCATGTAAATCGGATGACGCACAAAGGCATAGAAGAACGGCGCCCTGAATTGCGGCGCTGGCGGATTCTGTTGCTTGAAATTGAGCCATACCTGGGTGAGCCCGAACAACTCGAAATGGCTGATCATGAAGGTGGAAATGAGGACCGTCAGCCATCCGGCCCAGAACACGGCCCAGAGCGCGGTGGCGCCTGCGCCGCTGATATCCCATACAACCATGGTGACGGGGCGCCACTGCCAATAGAGCAGGATCAGCGCCAGGTTCGCGAACAGTACATAGGTTGACCGCTCGATCGACGGCGGAATGAATTTGGTCCACCAGCGCTTGAAGAAAGGCCGCGCCATCAGGCTGTGCTGGAGCGCGAAGATGCCGAGCAGGACGACATCGATCACAAACGCTGCTTCAACGGGGGCCGCCGGGCCGATATCGATGCTTCTGGGGACGAAAAGATTTCCCACAAAAGCGATCGCGTAAAGGAAGGTCGCCAGGAAAATCACATAGGCGATGACGGCATAGAGAACAGCCAGAACCCGTGACATGAGAGCCCCCATGAGATAATGGCGCGGATGAGTTTAGCACGTTCGTGCACGCGCGTTTAGGCCTTGCTGCCCGCCCGGCGGATATTTCGATTACATTCTGCCAGCGAACTTTCCGCTTGCGAAAAGAATACAATCAGACCGCGAAGCTGCCCCGCATCACGTCCACCACATAGCCGCCCACGCGCACTTTGGTGGCCTTGCCGTTCGCCATGCCGGCGCGGACATAAAGGATGCTGGGCCGGTTGACGAAGCGCCCCTGGTGCACGGCAACCGGTTCGTCGGGCTTGCGGATGCCGTTCTGGATCAGGAAGGCGGCGGCGCAACCGACCGCGCTGCCGGTAGCGGGGTCCTCGCTGGTCGCGCCCAGGAGGCGGGTTTCGATCTGCGGTTCGCCGGTGACGACGTAATAGATACCGCCACGGAAAACTGCGCGCTGCTCCGGCGGCAATTGGCGGCCAAGCGTGAGCTTCGCCAGGGTCGAGACGCTTTTCAGCGGCACGATCAGAAAGTTCGATCCGGTGGAGACTATTTGCGGCGCATAGCGGCTGTCGATCTCGTCCACGCCGAAACCCAGCGCATCGGCCAGCATCCTGGGGTCCGCCTTGGCGCCGAACACGGGTTCGTTCTGGGTCATCTCCACGAACACGCCATCGGCGCGCCGTTCCAGGGTGACAGGAACGGGACCCACTTTTTCTTCCAGCACCAGCGAGGTCTTGCCGGGGCGGGTCTTGGCCATCACGAAAGCCGTGCCCAGAGTGGGATGGCCGGCGAAGGGCAATTCGCCCGTGGTGCTGAAGATGCGCACCCGGGCATCGCCGCCAGCCTCGGCGGGCCGAACAAACGTCGTCTCGGAATGGTTCAGCTCGCGGGCGATGGCCTGCATCCGATCATCGCTCAGCCCGCCGGCATTGGGGAAACAGGCCAGTGGATTTCCTTCCAGCGGATTCTGGGTGAAGACGTCCACCTGGATGAAATCGATGCTTTTGCGTGAGGTCTGGGCCGCGGCCGGCATGCCGGCGGCGACAAGAGCGCCAGCCGCGCCCGCCAAAAAATGTCTGCGTTTCATGACTTCCCCCTGACCCCTCCGCCTCGCGAGCGCTGCTACGGGCACCGTTCCGGCCGCTCGCCCAAGCTCGCGACTGTATCAGGGTTCGCGCGCCTAGTCTTTTCGCCCTGGCACCCGGAACACGACATAGCGGATATGGCCGTGCGGCTTGATCCATTGCGGCATGCCGGCGGGGATCTGGATCATGTCATTGGCATGAAGTTCGACGCTCTTGGTATCGCCGGTAAGACCCTGGCCCCGGAATTCACCCTCGCTGATCATATGGCCGCCGCTGATGTCACCGCCATAGACCAGAGTGGCTTCGCCATCGAGCACCACCAGATTGTCGATGCCTTCCAGATGAAGCTCGGCATCCGAGGCCTTGTCGCGATTGAAGACGAAGCTGCGGAAGCGCTCGCCCTGAAGCGCCGGCGTGGGCGCCGTCGGATCGGTGGCCTGGGCGGCGCCGCCCTGCAAATAGACCACATCGGCGGCAATGGCGGGCGATGCGGACAAGAGAAAAGCGGCGGCGAGCAATGAGAGCGGCCAGTTACGCATGAAAACCCCTGTAAAATCCGTGCGGCTAGTGTCCCGATCCTGAAATTCGCCGACCTTGATTTAGGTCGCGAGCGAATTTCAGGATCGCAAGGACACTAGCAAGTTATTGATTCCTCGCGTCGTTTTAGTTTCGAAGTTCGCAACGAGATTTATATCGAGCAAAAGCGAACTTCGAAACTACGACACGAGCGTACGACAAAGATTGCGCATGCAAAAGAGCGCGCCGGCATCATCGGCGCGCTCTTTTATTGCACGAGATGGGCGCCTAGCGGCGCGCTTTCCGCTTGGCCTTCTTCGCCCGCCGCTTGACCGACCGCTTCGCCGCGCCGGCGGCCTTGGCGACGGCCTTAGCCGCCTTCTTCACCTTGCGGGTGCGCGCCGCCTTGCGGCCCGCCTTCCTGCGCTTGGTGCTCTTGCGCGCGGCGGGCTTGGGCGCGGGGGGCTCGCCGGTGAACAGGCGGGTCACCGCGTCTTCCAGCTCGTTGACCCGTTGGGCCAGCACGCTCTTCTTTTTCGCAGCCATGAATGCTCCTCCGTTTGAAATCGCTTGAGACCATGAGTCTGGGTGCCAAACAAACGAGGAACGGGATTGGTTCCCTAATCGCACCAAGCACAGGCTCTCTTCCCCCGCATCGCGAAGCGATTGGCGGGGGAAGATGTCCGCCTGCGGGCTTGCCAGCGCGTAGGCGCGAGCCGGAGCGCCAAGCCCAAGCTGGCGGACAGATGGGGGCAAAAAAGGGGCGCACAGCAACCTGCGCGCCCCAATATCTTGCAAAGTCGAACGAAGCTTATTCTTCGTCTTTTTTCGTCTTCTTCTTCAGCGCCGCGCCCAGGATGTCGCCCAGGGACGCGCCCGAATCCGACGAACCGAACTGCGCCACGGCTTCCTTCTCTTCGGCCACTTCGCGGGCCTTGATCGAAGCCGAGACCTTGCGGCTGGCCTTGTCCACCTGGGTGACCATCACATCGACCTTGTCGCCCTTGCCGAAACGCTCGGGGCGCTGGTCGTTCCTGTCCCGCGCCAGATCGGCCCGGCGGATGAAGGTCTTGACCCCGTCGGCCAGCGCCACTTCGATGCCGCCGTCGTTGACTTCGGTGACGGTGGCGGTGACGACCTGGTTCTTGCGGAGCGCGCCGCCGCCTTGACCCGCCTTCTCGATCGGGTCGGATTCAAGCTGCTTGATGCCCAGCGAGACCCGTTCCTTCTCGATGTCGATATCCAGCACCTTGGCCTTGACCATCTGGCCTTTCTCATAGGTCTTGATCGCTTCCTCGCCCGGCTTCGACCAGGAGAGGTCGGAGAGATGCACCATCCCGTCGATGTCGCTGTCCAGCCCGATGAACAGGCCGAATTCGGTGATGGACTTGATCTCGCCCTCGATCGTGCTGCCCACCGGATGACGGGTGGTGAAGCCGGTCCAGGGATTTTCCTGGGTCTGCTTCAGGCCCAGGCTGATGCGGCGCTTGTTGGAATCCACTTCCAGCACAGCCACGTCCACTTCGGTGCCCGGCGCCACCAGCTTGGAGGGCGCCAGGTTCTTCTTCACCCAGGACATTTCGCTGACATGGACCAGGCCTTCCACGCCCGGCTCCAGCTCGACGAAGGCGCCATAGTCGGTGACGTTGGTGACCTTGCCCTTGAACTGCACGCCCACCGGATATTTGGCGGCGACGCCCTCCCAGGGATCGGTCTGAAGCTGCTTCATGCCCAGGCTGATGCGCTGGGTCTCGTGGTTGATCTTGATGATCTGCACGGTGACGGTCTGGCCCACCGACAGGACTTCGGTCGGGTGGGAGACGCGACGCCAGGCGA
>DATNFZ010000191.1:0-4196 GCA_035606155.1 Rhizomicrobium sp.
AACGGTCGAACCCAAGACGGCGCGCGCGGACTGGTTGTCTTATGTCGGGCTGGAGACGCCACCCAAAGGCAATGGCACCGCCATCACGGTCAGCGATAAGAATGATCGCGTGCTGGCTTCGATCATCATCGGTAACACCGGCGATCTGACCAATGCCCAGGGCGCCACCGGCGTGTTCGTGCGCCATCCCGGCGACAATCAAAGTTATCTGGCCCGCGCCGTCTATCCGTTCCATCCCAATCTGCAGGACTGGCTGGAAACCGGCGTGATGATGGTGGATGCGGCGCGTCTCAATACGGTTACCGTCACGCCGCTCTCCGGCGCGGCCTTCACGGTCAAGCGCGACCATCCCTCCGACCAACAATATAAGCTGGATGGTGCGGCACCGCCCAAGGGCATGCAGGCGAACACCGCGATGGTGAACATGGTGCCGACCCTGATCACCGATTTCGCCTTCGTGGACGTTCAGCCGGCCGCCCAACTGGATTTCTCCAAGCCCGTCCGGCTGGTGGCCCACACCTTCGACGGACAGAACATCCATATCGACGCCGTGACAGTGAAAGATGCGGTCTGGGTCCGGGTCTCGGCCGAGGCCGACAAGGGCACCCCCACCATGCAGCGTCAAGAAGCAGGCATGCTCAATGCGCGGGCGGCGCAATGGGCCTATAAGCTGTCCGCGGATAAGGGGCGGCTTTTGGCCATGACGCGCGACAATCTTCTCTCCAAGGCGGAAGCGCCGGAGGGCCAGCCCGGCCTGCCGCCGGGCCTCTTCGGCGCGCCCAACTGATGGCGGGCGAAGCAGAGCCGCTGCGCGGTCTCTGGTACATGCCCGCGCTTGCGGCCAGCCTGCGGCCTGGCCAGATGCGGCGGGAGCTGCTCCTCGGAGAGCCTGTATTGCTGGGCCGAATGCGCGACGGCCAGGCCTTCGCCATGCGCGACATCTGCCCCCATCGCGGCGTACCGCTGTCGGCGGGGAAAATCCTGTCCGAGAACACGGTCGAATGCCCCTATCATGGCTGGCGTTTCCGCCGCGACGGCGTCTGCACCGCGATTCCTTCGCTGGTGGAGGGCCAGGATCTTGATCCCACCAAGATCCGCGTCCGCCATTATCCTGTGCGCGAACAGGACGGATTGGTCTGGGTCTATGTCGCGGCGAAGAACGAAAGCCCGGCCTTCGAGCCGCCAAGGGTGCCAGTTGCAGATCCCGTCCCCCGCTGGACCGAGACGCAGCAATTTCCCTGCGACATCGACCATGCCGTGATCGGACTGATGGACCCAGCGCATGGGCCCTATGTTCACGCCCATTGGTGGTGGAAGAAGACGCCGCGCGTGAAAGAAAAGCATTACGCCCCGCTGCCCACCGGCTTTGTCATGACGCCGCACAAACCCTCCAAGCCGGTCTACAGCCTGTTGGGCGATGTCACGACCGAGATCACCTTCGAACTCCCCTCTACCCGCTTCGAGATCATCAAGGGCAAGCTGTTCGGCAAAGCCTTCACGGTAGTAGGCCTCACCGTCTGCACCCCGCGCGAAGGGGAGCTGACCTCCATCATCCAGGTTTTCTACTGGCCGGGCTGGCTGTTCTTCATCCGGCCCTTCTTCATGGCGCTGGGGCCGACCTTCATCGCCGACGACCGCAAAATCGTGGAATTGCAGCGTGAGGGGCTGAAATTCGATCCCAATCTGATGTTGATCCAGGATTCCGACCAGCCCGCCATCTGGTATCACCGGGTCAAGAAAGCTTGGGCGGAATCACTCGAAAACGGCACGGACTTCGTCAATCCTGTGCAGGAACGGACCCTTCGTTGGAAATCCTGACGGACCCGCTGAAATCGGGGTTGCGCCGGGCGCGGCAGCGCACTAAACGGTCCCCTTAACCTACAACTCGGCCGGCCCCGACAGCGCTCTTCCGCGCAGGTCCGTCCGCGCGCGCCAGAAGAGACGAGATGCCCAAACGCACCGATATCCACACCGTCCTGATCATCGGCGCGGGACCGATCGTGATCGGCCAGGCTTGCGAGTTCGACTATTCCGGCGCCCAGGCCTGCAAGGCGCTGCGCGAGGAAGGCTACCGGGTGGTCCTGGTGAACTCCAACCCCGCCACCATCATGACCGATCCGGACATGGCGGACGCGACTTACATCGAACCCATCACGCCGGAATTCGTGGAAAAGATCATCGCCCGCGAACGGCCCAATGTTCCGCCCGGGAAGGTCTTCGCACTGTTGCCCACCATGGGCGGACAGACCGCGCTCAACACAGCCTTGTCGCTGCGCAAGATCGGCGCCTTGGAGCGCCACAATGTCGAGTTGATCGGCGCAAGCGCCGACGCCATCGATAAGGCCGAGGATCGCGAGCGCTTCAAGCAGGCCATGCTCGCCATCGGCCTGTCGGTGCCCAAAGGCATCACGCTGAAAGGGCAGCTGCGTCAGAAGAAGGACACCGCCGGCAATGTCGTCTATGACGGCTCGAACAATCCCATGATGGAATTGTCGCCGGAAAGCTTCACCAGGGCGCTTGCGGCGCTGGATCAAGTGGGATTGCCCGCGGTGATCCGTCCCTCTTTCACCATGGGCGGTACCGGCGGCGGCATCGCCTATAACCGCGAGGAATTCTTTGCCATCGTCGAGGCCGGCCTCGACGCCTCCCCCACCCGCGAAGTGCTGATCGAGGAATCCGTGCTGGGCTGGAAGGAATTCGAAAGGGAGGTGGTGCGCGACAAGGCCGACAACGCCATCATCATCTGCTCCATCTAGAATGTGGACGCCATGGGCGTGCACACCGGTGACTCCATCACCCTTGCGCCGATCCTTACCCTCACCGACAAGGAATATCAGCGCATGCGCTCGGCCTCGATCGCGGTCTTGCGCGAGATCGGGGTAGAGACCGGCGGCTCCAATGTCCAATTCGCCGTGAACCCCAAGGATGGGCGCATGGTGGTGATCGAGATGAACCCCCGCGTCTCGCGTTCCTCCGCACTGGCGTCGAAGGCAACCGGCTTTCCCATCGCCAAGATCGCCGCCAAGCTGGCGGTGGGCTACACGCTGGACGAACTCAAGAACGACATTACCAAAGTGACCCCGGCTTCTTTCGAGCCGACCATCGATTATGTCGTCACCAAGATCCCGCGCTTCGCCTTCGAGAAATTCCCCGGCGCCGAGCCGCTTCTCACCACCGCCATGAAATCGGTGGGCGAGGCCATGGCTATCGGCCGTACCTTCTCCGAATCGATCCAGAAGGCGCTGCGTTCTTTGGAGACGGGATTGTCCGGTTTTGACGAGACGCCGCTTCCCGACGACAAGACCGCGATCCAGGCCGCGCTGGCCAGACCCACGCCCGACCGGCTGCTCAATGCAGCGCAGGCGATGCGGCACGGATTTCCGCTGGAGGATATCCGCAAGATCACCGGCTATGATTCCTGGTTCTTGGGCGAGATCGAAGCCATCATTGCCGTGGAAGCCGAGATCAAAGCCAACGGCCTGCCTAACGATGAGAAGGGCTTGCGCCGTCTCAAAAGCCTGGGCTTTTCCGATACCCGCCTGGCGAAATTGACCGGTCAAAGGGAAGCAGCGGTGCGCGCGGCCCGCCATGCTCTCAACATCCGGCCCTGCTACAAGCGCATCGACACCTGCGCCGCCGAATTCCAGGCGCTGACGCCTTACATGTATTCGACCTATGAGATGCCCATCGCGGGCCAGACTGTTTGCGAAGCCAAGCCCAGCGACAAGAAGAAGATCATCATCCTGGGCGGCGGGCCCAACCGTATCGGCCAAGGAATCGAGTTTGACTATTGCTGCTGTCACGCGGCCTTTTCGCTATCCAAGCAGGGCTACGAGACCATCATGGTCAATTGCAATCCGGAGACCGTCTCCACCGATTACGACACGTCCGACCGGCTCTATTTCGAGCCGCTGACCGCCGAAGACGTGCTGGAGATCGTGGCCAAAGAGCAGGAGAACGGCACCCTGGTCGGGGTGATCGTGCAGTTCGGCGGCCAGACGCCTCTCAAGCTCGCCAATACGTTGCGCGACGCGGGCGTGCCGATCCTGGGCACCAGCGCCGACGCCATCGACCTAGCCGAAGACCGCAAGCGCTTCCAGGCGCTGCTAGAAGACCTCAAGCTCAAGCAGCCGCGCAATGCCACCGCCATGACGGCGGAAGAGGCAGTCGCCGCCGCCAAATCCATCGGCTATCCC
>DATNFZ010000192.1:0-3084 GCA_035606155.1 Rhizomicrobium sp.
TGATCGGCGCCGGCGCCACCAGCGGCGGGGCGATGGACGCATCCAACCTGCTCAAGCCGGCGCTGGCGGCGGGCACGCTGCGTTGCATCGGCTCGACCACCTACAAGGAATACCGCCAGTATTTCGAGAAGGACCGCGCCCTGGTGCGCCGTTTCCAGAAGATCGACGTGGTCGAACCTACCATCCCCGACTCGATCAAGATTTTGATGGGCATCAAGTCCTATTTCGAGGATTACCACCATGTCCGCTACACCTCGGACGCGGTGAAGGCGGCGGTCGAGCTTTCCGCCAAATACATCAATGACCGCAAGCTTCCCGACAAGGCGATCGACGTGATCGACGAGGTCGGCGCCTCGCAGATGCTGTTGCCCGAAAGCCGGCGCAAGAAAGTGATCGGCGTCAAGGAAGTGGAGGATGTGGTGGCCAAGATGGCGCGCATTCCCTCCAAATCCGTCTCCAAAGACGATACCGAGGCGCTCAAATCGCTGGAAGCCGATCTGGGCCGGGTGGTCTATGGCCAGGAGAACGCCATCCATGCGCTTTCCAGCGCCATCAAGCTGGCGCGCGCGGGCCTGCGCCAACCCGAAAAGCCCATCGGCTCCTATCTCTTCTCAGGTCCCACCGGCGTGGGCAAGACCGAAGTCGCCAAGCAGTTGGCCCGCATCATGGGCGTGGAATTCCTGCGCTTCGACATGAGCGAATATATGGAGCGCCATACGGTAAGCCGTCTGATCGGCGCGCCGCCCGGCTATGTGGGCTTCGACCAGGGCGGCCTCCTGACCGATGGCGTGGATCAGCATCCCCATTGCGTGCTGTTGCTCGATGAAATCGAAAAGGCCCATGCCGACCTGTTCAACATCCTGTTGCAGGTAATGGATCACGGCAAGCTCACCGACCATAACGGCAAGAAGATCGACTTCCGCAATGTGGTCCTGATCATGACCACCAATGCGGGCGCCTCCGACGCCGCCAAGGAAGCGATCGGCTTCGGCCGCGGCAAGCGGGAAGGCGAGGACGAGGAAGCGATCAAGAAGCTGTTCACGCCCGAATTCCGCAACCGGCTGGACGCCACCATCACCTTTGCCCCGCTCTCGCGCGACACCATCGACAAGGTGGTGGAAAAATTCGTGCTGGAGCTGGAAGCCCAGCTTGCCGACCGCGATGTCACCTTCGACCTCGCGCCGGAAGCGACGCGCTGGCTGGGCGAAAAGGGCTATGACGATTCCTTTGGCGCGCGGCCTTTGGCCCGGGTGATCCAGGAGAACATCAAGAAGCCGCTGGCCGATGAGATTCTGTTCGGCAAGCTCAAGGACGGCGGCACGGTGCGGGTGCTGTTGGACCGCGAGAAGGACAAGCTCGCTTTCGAAATCATCACCGCCGCCGAGGCCAAACCCCGCCCGCCGCAGAAATCTGCCAGGGGCAAAAAGCCGGCGGCGAAGGAAGATGTTTAGCGGCAGATTCAGGCCGTCGACTTATTTCCTCTTGTCATTCCCGCGCAAGCGGGAATCGAGCATCTGTTCAAAAGCTCAATGGATGCCCGCTGGAGTTTACCCTCGGACCGCGCTTTGCGCGGACCCGGGGCGGGCATGACACTTTTGTCCGAGCGCTTTATAGGGCTGCTCGGATCTTCGCCGCGACAGGCTCCAGCGTTTTCGGGTCCACCATGGCGCGGGCGTGAAGGCCCAGATCGATGCCGGCCGCGCGCGGGATCACATGGAAATGCACGTGAAAGACGCTCTGGCCGGCGGGCACGCCGTTCAGCATCGCCAGCATGATGCCGGGCGCGCCCAACCCCTTCTTCACCGCCTTGGCAATCTTCTGCGTGGTCGCCATCAGGGCAGCCGCAGCTTGCGGTGAAAGATCGTGGATGTTCTCTGCCGCTTCCTTGGGGATCACCAGGGCATGGCCTTCCGCTTGCGGCATCACGTCCATGAACGAAAGAGTCCTGTCGTCCTCATAGAGTTTCACGCAGGGAATTTCGCCGCGAAGAATCTTCGCGAACACATTGTTGCTGTCGTAAGCCATCAGCTCTCCCTCCTGAACGGGCCATGCCGGGCCAGTTCGCCGATATGTTCGCTCACCGCCGGACGCTCCACGTCCAGAAATTGTTCGACGGCGCGCCTCAGGCCCTTATGGGCGATGTAATGGGCGCTGTAGGTTTCTTCCGGCATGTAACCGCGCAGCAATTTATGTTCGCCCTGGGCGCCGGCTTCCACCTTGGCAAGGCCCTTGGCGATGGCGAAATCGATCGCCTGATAGTAACAGGTCTCGAAATGCAGGAAGGGGACATATTCCACCGCGCCCCAGTTGCGGCCATATAAAACCTGATCGTCCATCAGGTTGAGCGCGCCGGCGATATAATGCGTTCCCCGCCGCGCCATGATCAGCAGAATCTGGCCGGCCATGCTTTGGCCGATGCGGCTGAAGAAATCGCGGGTGAGATAGGGATGGCCCCATTTACGCCCGCCCGTGTCCATGTAGAACGTGAAGAAGCGGTCCCAGTGCGCCTCGGTGATGTCCTTACCGGTCAGCCAGTCGAATGCGATGCCTTCCGCGACGATCGCGGCGCGCTCCTTGCGCAGATTCTTGCGCTTGGCGGATGAGAGTTCGCTCAGGAATTGCTCGAAATCGCGATAGCCGTGATTGCGCCAGTGGAATTGCCGGTCGGTGCGCAACAGATAGGATTGCTCGCCCGCCGCCAGCCAATCTTCCTTCCTCAGGAACGTCATGTGCAGCGACGAGGCGCCGATCTGATCCACCCCCGCCTTGCCCATTTTCAGCAGCAGTGCACGCCGCTCCGTACCCTGGGTGAGGATGCGCGGGCCCGTCACCGGAGTGAACGGCACCGAGGCCTGGAGCTTGGGATAATAATCGCCGCCCGCCCGCTCCAGCGCATCGGCCCAGGCATGGTCGAAGACATATTCGCCTTGCGAATGGCTTTTGAGATAGGCGGGCAGGATGCCGGTGACGCGCCCTTCTTCCTCCAGCACCAGATGGGCCGGCTGCCAGCCGGTCTTGGCCGTGGCCGAGCCCGACGCTTCCAGGGCATGGAAAAACTCAAAGCGGGTGAAAGGGTGCGGCCGG
>DATNFZ010000193.1:0-3963 GCA_035606155.1 Rhizomicrobium sp.
ACCTCCGGCCGCAGCCCCGACAGTATGCTGAAGCTGGGCCAGTCGCTGATCGCGGAGGGCCAGACCAGTGGAGGATGCACCACCCTTGCCGCGCTCAAGAGCAGATACCCCAAGGCGCCGCCGGCCACGCTCGCGGCCGCAGCCGGCGCGCGCAAAGCCGCTTGCCGATAAAGCGGTTCCAGGAAAGGAATCGGATCTTGAGGGTGGCTTCGCCGCGGCGATGGCGCACATCGGCGCGCCCTGGCCGGCGGCGGTGGCGGTGTCGGGTGGTGGCGATTCCCTTGCGCTGATGCATCTTCTGGCCGGTTGGGCGAAGGATCATGGACGCGCCAAACCGGTGGTCCTGGTGGTTGATCACGCCTTGCGCGACGGCTCGGTGGGCGAAGCGAAAAAGGCGGCCGCCGCGGCCAGGAAAGCCGGACTTTCCGTTCATATCCTCACCCGCAAAGGCCCCCGTCCCAAATCCGGCATCGAGGCACTGGCGCGCGATGCCCGTTACGGCCTGATGGGGCGCTGGCTCAAGCGTCACGGCATCGCCAGTCTCTATGTCGGCCACACGCTGGACGACCAGGCCGAGACTTTCCTGTTGCGCCTGGGCAGGGGGAGCGGCCTGGACGGTCTCTCGGCCATGCGCGCGCTGGCGCCGTTCCCGGTGTCCGGCTTTGAGGGTCTGAACCTGGCGCGTCCTTTACTGGGGATCGGCCGCTCAAATTTACGCCTCTATCTCAAAGCGCAGGGGCAGCAATGGCTGGAAGATCCCATGAACAGCGAGACGCGCTTTGCGCGAAGCCGCATCCGCGCGCTGCTGCCGGCCCTGGAAGCGGCAGGGCTGTCCTCTGCCCGCATCGCCGATGCGGCAGCGCATCTAGGCCGGGCGCGCGCCGCACTGGAACTGGCGACCGAGGCCGTGCTGGCGCGAGCAGCGCGGCCCGACGGCAAGCATGTGGTACTAGACGCCAAGGCCTTGGGCGCGGCGCCGCGCGAAATTGGCCTGCGCGCCCTGGCGGCCCTTCTGATCGCGGTGTCGGGCGAGACTTACCGTCCTCGGTTCGAGGCGCTGGAGCGGCTGTTCGACCGTCTCGCCCGGGGAAAATTAGGAAATGGGGCAACCCTGCATGGCTGCCGCCTTTACCCTGCGCCCCGCGCGGTGCGGCTGTTCGGCCCGGAAACGCTTGTTTTGGCAAAAGAAAGTTCCCGGACAGCCGCAAAAAGGCCTTAACCGTCGCGTTCCATGGCGCTATCAGCCGAGGGGACGCGAATTTCTTAACGTTTTCCAGGCTGGCAATGCGCTAGAAACGTTCCTATCTATGAGAAGTCCGGAGCGCGCGCGCGCCCCTGTGTTTTAAGGTCGTGCATTAGGCCCTACGAAAGGACGCCTCTTTGAACAATCTGCGAAATCTCGGCCTGTGGATCCTGATCGCGGTGCTTCTGGTGTTCTTGTTCAACCTGTTCCAGGGAACGGGGACCCATGCGACGGCCAGCGCCATCTCCTATTCGAAATTCAATGAAGAGGTGGTGCAGAACCAGGTCCGCAAGGTCACCTTCCAGGGCGAACAGGTCAAAGGTGAATTGACCACGGGCCAGCCCTTCACCACCACCGTTCCCGCCAACGACAACACGCTGTGGCCGATGCTCAAGGCCCACAATGTCGATACCGCGGTTTCGCCCGCCGACGACGGCATGCCGTCTCTGGTCGGCATTTTCGTGAACTGGTTCCCCATGCTGCTTCTGATCGGCGTGTGGGTGTTTTTCCTGCGTCAGATGCAATCAGGCGGCGGCAAGGCGATGGGCTTCGGCAAGTCGCGCGCCAAGCTTCTCACCGAGCGCCAGGGCCGCGTCACGTTTGAGGACGTGGCGGGTGTCGATGAAGCGAAGGACGATCTGAAAGAGATCGTGGACTTCCTGCGCGATCCGCAGAAATTCCAGCGCCTGGGCGGACGCATCCCCAAGGGCGTGCTCCTGGTCGGCCCTCCCGGCACCGGCAAGACCTTGCTGGCACGCGCCATCGCCGGCGAAGCCAATGTGCCCTTCTTCACCATTTCCGGTTCGGACTTTGTCGAGATGTTCGTGGGCGTGGGTGCAAGCCGCGTGCGCGACATGTTCGAGCAGGCGAAGAAGAATTCACCCTGCATCGTCTTCATCGACGAAATCGACGCGGTGGGCCGCCATCGCGGCGCAGGCCTGGGCGGCGGCAATGACGAACGCGAGCAGACTCTCAACCAGTTGCTGGTCGAGATGGACGGCTTCGAAGCCAATGAAAGCGTGATCCTGATCGCGGCCACCAACCGGCCCGACGTGCTGGACCCGGCGCTGCTGCGCCCCGGCCGCTTCGACCGCCATGTGGTGGTGCCCAATCCCGATCTCGCCGGCCGTGAAAAAATCCTGCGCGTGCACTTACGGAAAGTGCCACTTGCGCCCGACGTGGACCCGCGCATTTTGGCGCGCGGCACACCGGGGTTCTCGGGTGCCGATCTCGCCAATCTGGTCAACGAGGCCGCGCTTCTGGCCGCCCGTCGCGGCAAGCGCGTGGTGATGATGACTGAATTGGAAGACGCCAAGGACAAGGTGATGATGGGCGCGGAACGGCGCTCCATGGCGATGAGCGACGAAGAAAAGAAGCTCACCGCTTTCCACGAAGGCGGCCATGCCATCGTGGCGCTGAATGTCGTGGGCTCCGATCCCATCCACAAAGCCACCATCATTCCGCGCGGCCGCGCGCTGGGCATGGTGATGCGCCTGCCGGAACGCGATCAGTTGTCGCTCACCCGCCAGAAGATGCTGGCCGATCTCTGCGTCGCCTTTGGCGGCCGCATCGCCGAGGAACTGGTGTTCGGTCATGAGAAAGTGACCACGGGCGCCCAGAGCGACATCGAGCAGGCCACCCGCATGGCGCGCGCCATGGTCACCCGTTTCGGCATGTCGGACCAGTTGGGTCCGATCGCCTATGCCGAGAACCAGGAAGAAGTCTTCCTGGGCCACAGTGTTTCGCGCACCCAGAATGTCTCGGAAGCCACGGCGCAGAAGATCGATTCGGAAATCCACCGCATCATCGACGAATGCTACGCCAAGGCGAAAGACATTCTCACCACCAACCTGGCGGACCTGAATCTTCTGGCCCGCGGCCTTTTGGAATATGAGACGCTGACGGGGGACGAGATCGCGGCCCTGCTCAAGGGCATTCCGCCGGTCCGCACCCCGTATGAAGACCCGGTGCTGCCGCCGCGTGGCGAGGGCACCTCGGTGCCCGTCGCAGGAAAACCCCGCGGCCAGCAGCCGCCGCCGATTATCACGCCCGAGCCCCAACCCGGCCACTGAACGGTGTTGCAATGTGTTAAAAAGGGCGGCTTTTCAGCCGCCCCTTTTTTTATGAAGATTCTCGGCGTCCTCAACATTACTGAAGATTCGTTTTCGGACGGCGGGAAATATCTCACGCCGGAGGCGGCGCTGGCGCAGGGCTTCAAGTTGATAGAAGAGGGGGCCGACATTCTAGATATCGGCGCGGCGTCGTCCAATCCCGACGCCAAGCGGATCGCGCCCGCCACCGAAATCTCGCGCCTTCAATCGGTGCTTCCGGCGCTCAAGGAAAAAGGAACGGTCCTTTCCATCGACAGTTTCGAGCCTTCCGTGCAGCGCTGGGCGCTGGCTGAAGGCGTGGAATATCTCAACGATATTCACGGCTTTGGTGCGCCATCCCTTTACCCAGATATGGCTCAGGCCAAAGCCAAGCTGATCGTGATGCATGCGATCCAGAATGACGGCGCAGCCACGCGCGTAAATGTCCCCTCCACCGACATTTTTGGCCGCGCGCTCTCTTTCTTCGGAAAAAGGCTCGACGCCCTCGCTAAGGCCGGTGTCGCCCAAGATCGGCTGATCCTGGACCCCGGCATGGGTTTTTTTGTCGGCAGCGACCCGGAAAATTCTCTCACCTTGCTCCGGCATCTTCCCGACCTCAAAGCCCAGTTC
>DATNFZ010000194.1:0-23711 GCA_035606155.1 Rhizomicrobium sp.
CTATGCCGTGGCGGAGGCTTGCGACCGGGGCCAGACCACACGTTTTGACGCGGCGGGTGCCATCCTGTTGGCGTCCGAAAATGCCGTAAAGACCTCGCTGGAAGCGATCCAGGCGCTGGGCGGCGCGGGCTATACCAAGGACTGGCCGGTGGAGCGATTCCTGCGCGACGCCAAGCTCTACGACATCGGCGCCGGCACCAACGAAATACGCCGCTTTCTGATCGGGCGGGAGTTGATCGGGGGATGACCCAACTTACTTCCCTGCTCGACACCAACAGCGAAGCGTTTCGCGCCAACGAGGCGGTCAATCGCGCGTTGGTCGAGACGTTGCGAGGCAAGATCGCGGCGGCGGCGCGGGGAGGATCGGACAGCGCGCGCGAAAGACATACCGCCCGCGGCAAGCTGTTGCCGCGCGAGCGCGTCAATCGACTGCTCGATCCCGGCTCGCCATTCCTCGAAACCTCACCCTTGGCGGCCAACGGACTTTACGACAATGAGGCACCGGGGGCGGGCCTGATCACCGGCATCGGCCGGGTGATGGGACGTGAAGTGATGATCGTGGCCAATGACGCCACGGTGAAAGGCGGCGCTTATTTTCCCATGACAGTGAAGAAGCATCTGCGCGCCCAGGAAATCGCCCGGGAGAACCGCCTGCCGTGCCTCTATCTGGTGGACAGCGGTGGCGCCAATCTGCCCCATCAGGCCGAAGTCTTTCCCGACCGCGACCATTTCGGCCGCATCTTCTTCAACCAGGCGCAGATGTCGGCAGACGGGATCGCACAACTCGCCTGCGTGATGGGAAGCTGCACGGCAGGTGGTGCCTATGTCCCGGCGATGGCGGACGAGTCGATCATTGTCGAGGGGCAGGGGACCATCTTCCTGGCCGGGCCGCCTTTGGTGAAGGCGGCCACGGGAGAAGTGATCTCGGCGGATGAACTGGGCGGGGCGCAGACTCATGGCCGCAAGTCGGGCGTGGTGGACCATGTCGCCGCCAATGACGAGCAGGCACTCCTCTTGCTGCGCCAAATTGTGGGCACGCTCGATCCCGCGCGCAAAGCTGACATCGCGCTGAAGCCGCCACGGCCGCCCAAATTCGGCGCCAAGGAGCTTTACGGCATCATCCCGCGCGATGTGCGCGCGCCTTATGATGTGCATGGAGTGATCGCCCGCATCGTGGACGGCTCCGAATTCCATGAATTCAAATCGCTCTACGGCGCCAGCCTGGTATGCGGCTTCGCCCATGTCTGGGGCGTGCCGGTGGCGATCCTGGCCAACAACGGCGTGCTGTTCTCGGAAAGCGCGCTCAAGGGCGCGCATTTCATCGAGCTGGCCTGCCAGCGGCGCACGCCTCTCTTGTTTCTGCAGAATGTCTCCGGCTTCATGGTGGGCGGGAAGTATGAAGCGGGCGGAATCGCCAAGGATGGCGCCAAGCTGGTGACGGCGGTCGCCACCGCCAGTGTGTCCAAGATCACGGTGCTGGTCGGCGGCAGCTTCGGCGCGGGCAATTATGCCATGTGCGGGCGTGCCTATTCTCCGCGCTTTCTTTTCAGCTGGCCCAACAGCCGCATCAGCGTGATGGGCGGCGAGCAGGCCGCGTCGGTGCTGGCGACCGTACACCGCGATGCCGAGAGATGGACCGCGGAAGAAGCGGAGACATTCAAGGCGCCCATCCGCCATAAATACGAAGAAGAGGGCGATCCTTACTATGCTACCGCGCGACTATGGGATGACGGCGTGATCGATCCCGCCGAGACGCGCGATATATTGGGCCTGGCATTGATGACCGCCCTGAACGCGCCGATCCCTGATGCCGCCCGCTTCGGCCTGTTCCGGATGTAGCCGTGCTGGAAAGTCTGCTGATCGCCAATCGGGGCGAAATTGCCCGTCGCATCATCCGCACTGCCCGGCGCGTGGGGCTCCGCACTATCGCGGTTTATTCCGACGCGGATGCGCAGGCGCTGTTCGTGCGCGAGGCCGACCAGGCGGTTCGCATCGGCCCGCCCGCTCCCAGGGAAAGCTATCTCGATGCCGGGCGGATATTGGCCGCGGCCCGGGAAAGCGGTGCGAACGCCATCCATCCCGGTTACGGCTTTCTTTCCGAGAATGCCGACTTCGCGGAAGCGGTGGAGAAAGCGGGCCTGATCTGGGTGGGCGCGCCGCCATCCGCGATCCGCGCCATGGGGCTGAAGGACCGGGCCAAGGAGATCATGCAGAAGGCCGGCGTGCCGGTGACGCCCGGCTATCTGGGCGCCGATCAATCGCCCAAACATCTGGCTGCCGAAGCGGCCAAGATCGGCTATCCGGTGCTGATCAAGGCGGTGGCGGGCGGCGGCGGTAAAGGCATGCGGCGGGTCGATCAAGCCGACACCTTCGATGCTGCGCTTGAATCATGCAAGCGCGAGGCCAGCTCTGCCTTCGGTGACGACAAGGTGCTGCTGGAAAAATATGTCGAGACCCCTCGCCATATCGAGGTGCAGATCTTCGCCGACTCCCACGGCCATGTGGTGCATCTGTTCGAGCGCGACTGTTCCATGCAGCGCCGCCACCAGAAAGTTATCGAGGAAGCGCCCGCGCCCGGCATGGGCGAGGCGACCCGCGCCGCGCTCACCACGGCCGCGTTGAAGGCGGCCAAAGCAGTCAATTATGTGGGCGCCGGCACGGTGGAGTTCATCGCCGACGGCTCGCAGGGGCTTGGTGCCGACCGCATCTGGTTCATGGAAATGAACACCCGCCTTCAGGTCGAGCATCCCGTGACGGAAATGATCACGGGCGAAGATCTGGTCGAATGGCAGTTGCGTGTGGCGGCGGGCGAGCCCTTGCCGAAGAAGCAAAGTGATTTGGCGATCCATGGCTGGGCGATGGAAGCCCGGCTTTATGCGGAAAATCCCGCCACTGGTTTCCTGCCTTCCATCGGTCGGCTCGATTATCTCAATTTCCCCAAGGGCATCCGCATCGATACCGGTGTCGAGGAGGGCGATGAGATCGCGCCCGATTACGATCCTCTCTTGGCCAAGCTGATCGTGCAGGCCCCGTCTCGGCGGGAGGCTGTGTCCAAGCTTGCGGATGCGTGTCGTGCGGTCGAAGTCTGGCCGGTCAAGACCAATGCCGGTTTCCTGGCGCGGGCCGCTTCTCACCCGGAATTCGTGCGGGGCGGTATCGATACCGGCTTTATCATGCGCAACACAGGATCGTTGATTCCCCCAAGCGAGCCACCCTCAGTGGTGATCGCCGCTGGCGCCGCCGCGTTGCTGCCCCAAGGCAGGGCCGATCCCTGGACTGCGCTAATTGGTTTTCGCCCGGCTGGCGCGCCCCACACCTCGGTCATGGTCGAAATTGGTGAGCAAATTTATATCTCCCAGCCTGCGCCCGGTGGCGAGGCGCGGCGCGTGAAAGAGACCAGGCTTCTGTTCCTTGACGGCGATGTCTGGACCTTCTCATCGCCCCGGCCGCGCGGTGGCGGAGAAGCCGAAGCCTCCGACGGCATGGTGCTGGCGCCAATGCCCGGCGCGGTCGTACTGGTGGATGCTACCAAGGGCAGAAAGGTCAAGCGTGGCGAGCGGCTGTTGGTGCTCCAGGCGATGAAAATGGAATATACCCTTGTGGCGCCGTTCGAGGGAACGGTGACGGACTTGACGGTTGAGGCGGGATCGCAAGTGAAGGAAGGGGCGCTTCTGGTGCGCATCGAAAAGGCAAGCTGATGGCGGGACGCTTCTTCGAACAATGGAAAGTGGGCGACCGGGTCCTTCACGACATCCGGCGCACCGTGACCGAGACCGACAATCTCCTGATCAATACCTTGACCCACAATCCCCAGCCGCTCCATCTCGACGCGGAGTATGCCGCGGCCACGGAATTCGGCCAGATCGTCGTCAACGGCCTCTTCACGCTCTCCTTGATGGTGGGGATTTCGGTCAACGACACCACTTTGGGCACGCTGGTCGCCAATCTGGGCTACGACAAGGTGAGGATGCCCAAGCCCGTCTTCATCGGCGACACGCTGCGCGCCGAAACCGAAGTCGTGGAGGTGCGCGCCTCGAAATCGCGGCCCAACGCGGGCATTGTCATATTCCGCCTTACCGCCTTCAACCAGCGCGGCGAGCTGGTTTGCGAAGCGCAGCGCTCGGTGATGGTGAAGCGCGCATGAGGCTGCGTTCGCTGCTCTTTGTCCCAGGTGACCGGCCCGACCGTGTGGGCAAGGCGGCGGCTTCCGGCGCCGACGCCGTCATCCTGGACCTGGAAGATTCCGTCGCCGCGGAAAAAAAGGTGGAGGCGCGAAACTCTGTGGCCGCTTTTCTCGCGGCCCCGCGTTCGCTGCCGGTCTTTGTTCGCATCAACAGCGCGGCGGCGGAGCAGGACCTGGCTGCTGTGGTTCCTGCCAAGCCGGACGGCATCGTCTTGCCCAAGGCGGAAGGCGGACAGGCGCTCAAGCAGTTGGACCGCCGCCTGGCCGCGCTGGGCGACACCAGGGCCGCCATCTTGCCCATCGTCACCGAAACACCGGCGGCGATCTTTGTGTTGGGGTCCTATGGCGGCATCACGAGCCGCCTGTGTGGTCTGTCCTGGGGCGTGGAAGACCTTTCCGCCGCGGTGAATGCGGCAACCGCGCGGGAGGCCGACGGGCGTTATACGCCGCCGTTCGAGACGGTTCGCGCGCTGGCGCTTTTCGCCGCACGGGCCGCAGATGTGCCGGCGATCGAGACCATCTATCCGGCGCTCGATGATGAACAAGGTCTTAAGGCCTATGCCGAGCGCGGACGCCGCGACGGATTTTCCGGGATGCTGGCGATCCATCCCGCGCAGATCCCCATCATCAATGAGGCCTTTACCCCTTCCACGGCGGAAGCCGAATGGGCCACGCGCGTGGTCGATGCCTTTGCCGCGAATCCCCACGCGGGTGTTCTCAACCTGGACGGGCAGATGCTGGACGCGCCTCATCTGGCGCGGGCGAGAAATATCCTTAACCGCGCGGGCGGCGGATAGCCTGCTGCGTCCTCAATTCGAACAATTCCGTCCGATCCTTAATCGCCATTAACAAATGGAAGAAATGACATTCCATTAAGCAGTGCTGCGCCATAGTTCGTGCGGGATGGAGTAACAGATTCCACTGTCCAAGGATCGCGTTGAAAGGCGCATCTCTGGTCATGAGTGATCGCTGTTGCTCCGACAAAGGGTGGAGGATCGGCGATGCGAGGGAAGGACCAAAAAGTCTTTTTTGACGCGTCGCTATTGCTGGCCGAAGACGATCCGCTGAATGCCGACATCGCGAGCCGGACACTCACAAAATTGGGATGCCGGGTCGCCGTCGCGGCCGATGGCTTGGCGGCGGCGCGCATGTGGGAAGAGGGCGACTTCGATCTCATCCTGATGGATTGCGAGATGGCGGAAATGGACGGCTTTGAGGCCAGCCGCCACATCCGCGAACGGGAAAAAATATCGAATCGAGAGCACACGCCTATCGTCGCGCTGAGCGCCCATGCCCCCACGGAGATCCGGGAACGCTGCCTCGCCGCCGGCATGGACGACGTCCTGGCCAAGCCGTTCCGCGAAAGTTTGCTCAAGGACATGCTGCGCTGCTGGATCGCGGGCGAACAGTCCAGCCCGCGCGAGGAACCGGAACAGAAAATCGTCCCCAATGCCGCGGTCGCCGTGGACCGGCACGTGCTCGACAGCATCAGCGCCTTCCAGGGCGGGAGCGGGCAGGCTCTGCTCAAGAATGTCGTGACGCGCTTTGCCGATACCGCGCGCACCCAACTGGGCCTGTTGCGCGAAAAGCAAACCGAGGGCGAGACCGAGGAAGTCCGCCGCATTGCCCATACCCTGAAATCCAGCTCGGCGGCCCTGGGCGCGACCTGCGTGTCGCGCTGCTGCGCCGAAATCGAAATGCGCGCGAGCCGGGGTGAGCTTGCCCCGCTGCCTGTCTTTCTCTCGACACTCGAACGGGAGATCGGCACCGCCGTCAGCCATTTGCGGAAGATTGTCGGCGAGCGCGAGGAGTTGAATCGTGCCGCCGGCTAATTCCGCTTCCATCCTGATCGTGGATGACGACGATATCGTGCGCACCATCATGCGCGCGGAACTCGAGGCCGAAGGCTATGCGGTGACCGAGGCCAAAGATGGATTGGAAGGGTGCGAGGCCTGTTGGTCATCCCCTCCCGACCTGGTCATCAGCGATGTCGTCATGCCCAAGATGGACGGGTTCGAGCTTTGCCGCCAGTTGCGGCGCCATCCCAGCTCGGTGACGATACCGATCCTGCAGATGACCAGCCTGGACGACACCTCATCGGTCGAAAAGGCCTACGATGCGGGAGCCACCGACTTCATCAACAAGCCGCTGCAATGGCCGATCTTGAAGCACCGGGTGCGCTATGTGCTGCGCTCGGCGCGCGCCTTTGACGAGCTTCGCCGCAGCCAGACTGCCTTGATCGTGGCCCGCGAAAAGGCCGAGGTCGCGAACCAGGCCAAGACGGAATTCCTGGCCAATATGAGCCACGAATTGCGCACGCCGCTCAACGCCGTGATCGGCTTCTCGACCCTGATGCGCGACCGCGCCTGGGGCCCGTTGCACGAGAAATATTCCGAATATGCCGAGTTGATGAGCGATGCGGGCACGCACCTTCTCACCATCGTCAACGACATTCTCGACATCGCCAGAGCCGAGGCGGGCAAGCTTCAGTTGAACGAGGACGACATCGATCTCGCCCACCTGGTGACGCAGACCAGCCGGTTCATCCGCGAATTGGCGGCCAAATCCGGCGTCGAATTCCACACCAAAGCCGATGATTCCTTGCCGGCATTCCGGGGCGATACGGTGAAGCTGCGGCAGATCCTGCTCAACCTTCTGGGCAATGCCGTCAAATTCACCCCGGCCGGCGGCCAGGTGATTCTCTCGGTCCATCGCAGCGCGGATGGGGGCGTGTTGATGGAAGTCTCCGATACCGGCATCGGTATTCCCGAAGACAAGATGGAATTGGCGCTTTCGCCGTTCGGCCAGATCGACAGCAAATTGGCGCGGAAATTCGAGGGCACCGGCCTGGGACTCCCCCTTACCAAGCGGCTGGTCGAACTCCATGGCGGCATCATGAAGATCGTGAGCGAAGTGGCCGAAGGTACCACCGTGTCGGTGTTTCTGCCGGCTTCCCGGGTGATCGAAGATCAGGCGCTGAAAGAGGCTGGTTGATCAGCGGCAGCCGGATCGGCTGCGCTTCGCCCTTGCCAGACGCTTCACCCGACCACCGCTTTGCAGGGGATGTCGATGGTGAAGACTGAACCTTCGCCCAACTGCGACTCCACATGGATGGTGCCGCCGATCATGTTGCAGAACCGCTCAGTCAAGACCAGGCCCAGGCCCGTGCCGCCGAATTTCTGGGTCGTATCGCGTTCCGCCTGGCTGAAGTCCTTGAAGATGCGGCCCAGGCTTTCCTGGCTCATGCCGATGCCGGTGTCACGGACCTCGACGATCAGGCGGCGCGAGGCTTCATAGCCCTTGGTCATCATCTTGAGCGTGATCACGCCATGCGAGGTGAATTTCGCCGCGTTGCTGAGCAGGTTGAGGATCGCCTGCCTGAGCTTTAAGGGATCGGTTTCGATCACGCCCGGATCGTTGACCACCTGGACCACCAGGCGATTATGCTTCTTGGCGATCAGGGGGCCGGCGGTGGCGGTGACGTCGGTCAAGAGCTCGGAAACATTGACCTCCTTGATCGAGACTTCCAGGCGCCTGGCTTCGATGCTGGGCAAGTCGAGCACATCGGTCACCAGCGCCAGGAGATGGCGGCCCGCCGCATTGATGCGCTCCAGATCGAGCGCGCGCTGCTTGTTGATGGATTCGCTGGCGAGCTCGTCGCGCAGCATTTCGCTGTAGCCGATCACGGCGTTCAGTGGCGTGCGCAATTCATGGCTTATTTTGGCCAGGAAGATCGATTTCTGGCGGCTGGCCAGCTCGGCCTTGCGCATGGCTTCGCGCAGGGCCTCGGCCTGGATGCGTTGCGCCCGCGTCGCGGTTTCAAGCGCGCCGCTGTCGCGCATCACGGTCTCGTAATAAATCGACAACAGGGTCGTATAGGCGATCGCCGCGATGATCGAGATCAAATTGACCGAGGTCATGCTCGAAAGCGGCAGGAGCGAGATGAAGTCACCCACATAAAGGCGGGCAATGACGAATACGATCAGTTGCACCACGACGCCGGTGATCACCATCGCCGGATGGTCGGCCAGGTAGAAGAAGCCCAAGAGCAGGGCGATCAGGAACCAGGGCATGAAGGGCGAGGAAATGCCGCCATAGAAGAACGACCCGAACAGGCTCAGGAACACCAAAAGGCAGACCGAGAAGGTCGCCGGCAGGATCAGCGACTGGGTGAGCTTGACCAGGATGGGCACCAACCAGAACGAGATCACGCTGGCCTCGATTACCCAGAATTGCCAGGTGAGGACCGGCGAGGCGTACCAGAGGAAGAGAATGACGGAATGGCCCATCGCCGGACCGATGAGGTGCAGGAGGATGAAGGTGCGAATCTTCATCAGATTCGACTGGTCGCCCATCATCTCGACGGGCGCGAAATAATCGATCGCTCGCACTAACCGGTCACGCATGGGAGACCCTTCAACAGCCAGCACGTCCCTACTCCCACAAGTTAGAATTTTCGGTTAACTTTAGCATAGTTCAGCAAAAATTAGCTTTCCCCTGTGCATGCTAGCCCGGATTAGGCCGCGATGATCGAGCCCGAAATGAAACGCCGCAGCAGTGACCACGAGGAAGAGCCCAAAGCCAAGGCTGGCTTCAGCTTGAGCGCTTTCCTGGACTATTTCATCCCCCCCCGCCTGCAGGTTCAGCCCGACGCCCACCGCCGCGCCAGGATGTTCATGCTGAGCCATGCCTTCGGCCCACTGCTCGGCAACACCATCCCGCTCTATCTGCACTTCGTGCTGCACTACCAGATGGACTATCGCTTCTGGATATTCTTCGCCTCGATCATGACGTTCTGGATCTATCCCTTCATCCTGCGCCGGACGAAACGGTACCAGACCATCGCCTTCATCTCGGTCCAGAATCTGATCTTCTGTATTTTCTGGGCCTGCTATTCCTATGGCGGCATCGCGTCGCCTTTCCTGTCCTGGGCACTGATCATCCCGCTGCTCTCCTTCTTCTATCTTCCTGCGGCCGGCATGATCCGCAACGTTCTGTTGTTGCAAATCTTCGCCAGCGTGGGCTTCTTCGGCTGGCTGGTGGTGAGCGGCTTTCCGTTCCCGGCGGTTGATCTCGAGCAGTTCCAGCTAATCGGCATCATCTCGACCGTCAGCGTCTCGGCCTATGTGGTGATGATGGCGGTCTATTTCGCCAATATCTTCCAGGAGCAGGCCACCTTCGAACGGGAGTTGGGCGCGCTGGCGGCCAATGCCGACAACCTGATGAACCTCACCGCCGCGGCCCAGGAAGCGACACTCGCAAAGTCCAACTTCATCGCTTCGATGAGCCATGAGCTTCGCACGCCGCTCAACGCCGTGATCGGTTACAGCCAGATCCTGCTCGACGATGCCCGCGAAGATGGCGATGATGCGTTCGAAGAGGACGTGTCGCGCATTCTGGGTGCGGGCACACATCTGCTCAGGCTGGTCAATGACATTCTCGATTTCTCGAAGATCGAAGCCGGCAAGATGCTTTCACAGGAATCGAGCGGCACGCTGACGAACCGCATGGCGGCGTTGGCCTCCGAGGCCGGTGAAGGCCTGGACGCCGGCTGGACCCTCACCTACGACATCGAAGCCAATGCCGAGCTTTCGCTGGATTGGCACGCACTGAGCAAGGCGATTCAGCATATCGTGTTCGGCATCGCCGCCGACGGCACCCCCGGTGAAATCAAGATGTCGGTGCTGGCGGACAACGGGCGGGTGCGTATCCGCGTGCGCGATCCCAACATCCGGCAGGACAATGTCGACTCCCACGCTCTGTTCGATGTCTTCTCGGATGGCTCCGACGACAGTGCCACCAAATATGGTGGCGTGGGCATCTCGCTTGCCCTGGGATTGAAATTCGCGCAGTTTATCGACGGCAATATTTCGGTTGAAACCGACCGTGAACATCACCGAGTATTCGCCATCACAGTTCCGGCCGAGATTCCCGTGACCGGAGCGATGGCCGCGGCATGAGGGGGCAATGGCGAAAGTCCTGATCGTCGAAGACAATGAGATGAACCGCGACATGCTGCGCCGCAGGCTCGAGCGACGCGGCTATGAAGTCGAATGCGCCATCGATGGCCCCAGCGGCATCGATACCGCAATGTCCTATCTGCCGGACATCATCCTGATGGACGTGGCGCTGGGCGAGATGGATGGCTGGGAAGCCACCCGTATTCTCAAAACCAAAGACGCGGTTAAGCATGTGCCGATCATAGCGTTAACGGCGCACGCCCTCGAAACCGATCGCCGCAAGAGCATCGAGGCGGGTTGCAGCGATTTCGAAACCAAGCCGATCGCGCTCAATGTGCTGGTCGAGAAGATCCAGAAACACATTGGTAATCAAGCTTCTTAGCAGTTTAATATAACTTGTTCCGTACTATCCGCTCCAACAGCCAGAATGGCGGGAGTTGGGTAATGAAGAAGGTTGATCCGTTGGCGCCGGCGCTTTCCGGCAGCATGCGGGATTTCCGTTTTATCTCCGGGTCCGATCTGCTCAAGCGGGTCGAAGCCTTCTACGATTGGCAGCAGACGCGCCGCCGCGCGGGGCTTTGGCCGCTGGGCCGTTCGACCGAGATGGGGCCGCATTCGCGCTGCCAGGCACGCACCGACGAAGGTGAGTTGTTCGAGGGCGTGAACTTCGCTTCGCAGGACTATCTCAGCCTGTCTTCGCACCCCGCCGTGCTCGAGGTCGCCATCGAAACCATGCGCCAGTTCGGCGTGCACAGCGCCGGATCACCTGCGCTGGTCGGCAACACTTCGCTTTCGCTGGCGCTCGAGCGCAAGATCGGTGAATTCCTCGGCATGGAGCATGTCAGCCTGTTCTCCACCGGCTGGGCGGCCGGCTATGGCGTAATCAAGGGCCTGGTCCGTTCGACCGATCACATCGTGGTGGATGCGCTGTCCCATGCCTGCCTGCAGGAAGGCACGCATGCGGCGACCAAGAACATCCATCTCTTCCGCCACAACGATGTCGAGATGGCGCGCGAGAAACTGGCCCGCATCCGCGCCACCGATACGGAAAACGGCATTCTGGTGGTGACAGAAAGCTTGTTCTCGATGGATTCCGACACGCCCGACCTTGGGGCGCTGCAGGAATTGGCGCATGAATACAACGCCACCCTGATGGTGGACGTGGCGCACGATCTGGGTTGCCTGGGCGAGAATGGTCGCGGCCATATCGGCATGCAGGACATGGTGGGCAAGATCGACATCGTGATGGGCAGTTTCTCGAAGACCTTCGCCTCCAATGGCGGCTTTGTCGCCAGCCATTCGCGTGCGGTGAAGGAATATATGCGCTACTATGCTTCGCCCAATACCTTCTCCAACGCACCATCGCCCGCGCAGGCCGCGATCGTGGGCAAGTGCTTCGACATCGTCGCTTCGGAAGAAGGCGCGGGCCTGCGCCGCAAGCTGATGAACAACATCATCATGCTGCGCGCCTTCCTGGAACGCTGCGACTTGGAAGTCTATGGCGAGCCGTCGCCCATCGTCTGCGTGAAGATGGGGCATGAGAGCCTTGCCCGGCTGGTGAGCCGGCGCCTGCCCAACGCGGGTTTGCTCGCCAACCTGGTCGAATTCCCCGCCGTGCCCAAGGGGCGCGCCCGCTTCCGCCTTCAAGTGATGGCCAACCATACCAGCCGCGACATCATCGACACGGTGCAGCGCCTGGCGGCATCGACCCAGGCGGCGCAGGCGGAGGATGAGGCGCTCAAGTCCGGCGCCATCACCTTGGCGGAGCTGGAGGCGCAGCCGCTGCTGCCCGCGGGAAAAGTGGCCGCCAGCGCGGTCAACCTGACCGTTTCGCCAGCAAGAAACGCCCCGCAAGAGTTTCCCAAGGCGTCGGTCGCGTAACGATTAACCGGATATTAACGCTGCCATCCCTACATTAAGGCTATCAGATGCCGGGGGTGACGGCCTAACGTGCAGGCGTTCCTCCGTTCATGGGGTCCATCTTTGTCGGAGGGTTTATGAGGACGCTTATCGCTGCTGCTTTCGCGTGCGCTTCGGCCGTGCTTGCCGTTCCTGCGCAAGCCCAGACGGACGACAGCGCCATGAGTCCCTGGTTCATCCGGCTCGGCGCGGTGGAATTGCAGAATCTGCACGGACTGGATGCGACCTTGGCCGGCCAACCCTTGCCGGGCGCCGAACTGAACTACCATCACGTCTACACCGCGATGGTGGAAGTGGGATACAATTTCATGCCGGACGTGTCGGTCGTCGCATCGATCGGTTTGCCGCCGGCGCTCAGCGCTTATGCCGACGGCAGTCTCAACGGCCTGGGCAAGATGTTGTCAACGACGTTGGGTCCCTCCGCGCTTACCGTCCAATATCAGCCGTTCCATGACGGCATGTTCCGCCCTTATGTGGGGGCGGGCATGGCGGACGCCATTGTCTTTTCAACCCATGATGCGGGGCTGGTGAACGCCAAGCTCACAAACAGCATCTCACCGGAAATCGAGGCCGGCACCGACATCATGTTCCAGGAAAATCTGGGCATGTTCGTGGAAGTGAAAAAGGCGTGGCTGAGCACCCACGCGACCGGCACTTTCAACGGGCTTCCTTTCAGCGGCACCGCCAATTATGCGCCCTGGGTTTATGGCACGGGCGTGACGCTGCATTTCTAATAATCCCCCATCTGTCCGCCAACGCGGGCAAGCCCGCAGGCGGACATCTTCCCCCGCCAATGGCTTCGCCATGCGGGGGAAGAAAGCCGGGACCAAGACGCGCTTTCCTTGCGGCGCCCTAATGGGGCAGGCTGGACAGTTCGCTCCAGCCGCTCCACAGGATCTGGATACCGATACAGACCAGGATGAAGGCGGATAGCCGGATCACCACATGGGTGCCGCTGGGCCCCAGCATCGTGACCAGCCGCTGGGCGAAGCGATAGCAAAGATAGATGGTGACGGCGATGGCGATCAGACCGACCAGCGCGCCTCCGCCCAGAAGCATCAACTCCGTCACATCGCCCGCCTTGGGCCGCTGGCTGCCCAGCCCGATGGCCACCGCGATCGAGCCGGGCCCGACCGTGAGCGGCATGGTGAGCGGATAGAACGACTCCGGCACGGTATGCACGGCCGTGGCGTTGGCTTGAGCCGCATCGGGCGAGGTCTCGGAATTGAGCAGCTTCCAGCCAAAGGTGGTGACGATCAGACCGCCGCCGATCCTCACCACCGGCAGGCTGATGCCGAAGAATTCCAGCACATGCGAGCCGATGAACATCGAGCCCAGCAAGAGCAGGAAACTGTTCAGGGTGACGCGAAACGCCAATCCGTTGCGCTGCTGGCTGGTGCAGAATTCGGTAAGGCCCAGGAACAGCGGCGCGCTGCCAATCGGGTTGACGATGGGAAAAAGCCCTGCATAGACCAAGAGGAAGGCGTTGCCGAATATGTTCATGGGCCCCAAGGCTTGATCCATCGGGGCTAAGGTACCCAGCAGGGGGCTCGGCCGTCCAGTGCGTGTATCGGCATCATGATGGTCACGCGCTGAGAGGATTGCTACACAGGAATGATGTTCGAAGCTGCTGCCATCACCGCCACCGATCCTGAAGCCCTTTATGCCGAATTGGCCCGGCAGGCCGAGGGATTGTTGGCTGGCGAACGGGACTGGATTGCCAACGCCGCCAATCTGGCGTCATTGATCTTTACCTCCCTGCCGGACCTGAATTGGGCCGGTTTTTATTTCCTCAAGGGCGATACGCTGGTGCTGGGGCCGTTCCAGGGGAAGCCGGCTTGTGTGCGTATCGCGATGGGACGGGGCGTCTGCGGCGCCGCGGCGCAGCAACGGCGGACTTTACGCGTCGAGGATGTGAACGGCTTCCCCGATCACATTGCCTGCGATCTCGCCTCCCGTTCGGAATTGGTGGTGCCGCTGATCGGGGGTGCCAAAGTGCTGGGCGTGCTGGATCTGGATAGCCCGAAACCGTCCCGCTTCGGCCAAGCCGATCAGGCGGGCCTGGAGCGTTTGGCGGCGATCTTCCTCAAAGCCAGCGACCCGCCCTGACGCTTCAATTGCCGTCCGGCAAGGCGAACACATAAAGCTGCTGGCCCGTGGCGGCGCGGTGCACTTCGGGCAGGAGCGTGGTGGGCTTCTGTTCGGGACTGCCACCGCCCAGGCCCGTCGTCACCGCGATGTATTGTTTACCGTCCACGCTGAACGAGACGGGATAGCCCTGGACCGTATTGCCCAACCGGGTCTGCCAAAGAACCTTCCCGGTCCTCACATCCACCGCCTTGAACACGCGGTCGAAGTCGCCGACGAACGCCACGCCGCCACCGGTGGAAAGCACGGCCGTGAGAAAGGGCGCACGTTGCTGGAAGGACCAGGCTTCGGTCATGTCCTTGGTGTTGTAAGCCACCAGTTTGCCCATGTTGCGATGGGTTCCGGGCATGAAAAAGAAAAGTTGGGATGCCGATGTGCCGCCACCGCCCAACTTCATGTCCACGTCCTGACCGCGCATCAGAACGCAGCTTTGGCTGAGCGGAATGATCAGAAGATCGTTGGGCTGGTTATAACTGGTGGCCTGCCAGTCATGCCCGCCTTCCGGTCCGGGACAGGAACCGATCCACTCGTTGGTTTTCTGGTTCACGATGTCCGGCCGATAGGTGACCTGTCCGGTCTTGGAATCGATCTTGCTGAAGACGTTCTGGAACAGGGTTTCCTTCGCGCCCAGGAATTTTCCGTTCGCGCGGTCCAGCTTCCACAGCACGCCATCCTTGCCGATGGTCATCAAGCTCTTCTCGGCGCCATGATCGATCAGCACGCGCTCGAACACTTCATCCAGGTCGAGCGACTCGCCTTGGATGTGCTGGAAGTACCATTTGAGCTTGCCGGTATCGGGATCGAGCGCCAGGGTGGCATTGGAATAAAGCACCGATGCGCCAAAGGTCTTGCGGCTGGCGCGCATCCAGGGCTTGGCCTGGGCCACGCCCCAATAGGTCGTGTTGAGCTCGGGATCATAGGTGCCGGCTATCCAAGTATCGGTGCCGGCACGCTGTGTGTCGGGCAACCCATTCCAGGTGTCGCCGCCCGGCGTGCCGGCCCGCGCGGTGGTGTAGAAAACCCAGTCCTGCTTGCCGGTTTCCGCGTCATAGGCGCTGATATGGCAATTGACGGTCGAGTAATTGTCGCAACCCATCATGCCCACCAGCACCTTGCCGTGTATCACCATCACGCCGCCCGTTTCACTTTTTGGCGGCGGCGCGATCTCCACATGCCAAACCGCTTTGCCGGTCTTGGCATCCAGCGCAAAGAGCTTGGCGTCGGTGGTGGCGACATAGACCTTGTCCTGGTAGAGCGCCAGACTGCGCGTGCCGCTGTACGCTACGGTCGCATCGGGACCGATGCGGTTCTCCCAGATCAACTCTCCCGTCTTGGCATTGAGCGCCTGCACCGTGTTGGAGGTATTGGACAGAAACATCACGCCATCATGGACGATGGGCGTGACTTCGCTGGCGCCGCCTTCGTTCATCGCCCAGGACCATTTGAGCTGAAGCAATCTCACATTCTGGCTGTTGATTTCGGTGAGAGGGCTATAGCTCCAGCCCTGGTAATTGCGCCGGTACATCAGCCAGTCGCCATCGGCTGGATGGAGCAGCATCTCATCGCTCACCGGTACATAATTCGGTACTGTGCCCGCCACCGTCAGGCCGTGGCGGGACGCCGGCGCCGGACGCCGCGCAACTGGCTGCGCCGGCACAAGCCCTTTTTGTATGTCGGCCGGCACTTGACCATTGGCGATGCTGGCGATCCTCACATCGGTATTGCCCGTGAGCATCTGGGTGCCTGGCTTGGCGCCGTTGGCGGAGAGCAGAAAGGCGATGATGTCGGCATAGGCGCCGGCACTGAGATTGCCTTCATTGCCCACCGGCATGCTGGTGGAAATGAACTGATAAAGCGCCCTGGTGGAGCGATTGCCCCAATTCTGCATGAAGCCCGTGCCCGCCAGCGCCGGGGAATCATTGGCGCCGGCCAGGGTATTGCCGTGACAGCCCGCGCAATTTTCCAGATATTCGCGTTGGCCCACACTGATCTGCTCGGGCGCAAAGACACCGGCCGTTTGTTGCTGGCCCTCAGCACGGTCCAGCACCAGAAACAGAGAGAGGGCGGCGAGGGATGTCGCGAAGAGGCGCATTGGTGTCATACCCCCGGGCTTTCCCCATTTTCCAGCCACGCCCAGGAATTGCCATCGGTCCCTTTGACGCTGTCTAACTGAATATAAAGCGCTCCTTTCCTGAGCGCGGCGATTTGAGCGGAATTGAGTTTGACGCTCCCGGAAATCTCTCCCTTGGTGGCGTGAGTGGCGTTGAGTTCGCCGATCGTGGTGCCGGGCACTCCCATCGCCAGGCCCACCTTGAGATGCGCCGCTGTGGCGGGCGAGGACAGGCCGGCGAAGTTTCCCCTGATCGTCAGTGTCGTTCCGGAAAGAGTGGCGGACACCATGCCAGCGCCCACCACATCGTCGCGGTTGGAGAAGTCATGCGGCGCGGGATCGAGGTCGCCCTGATATTCTTGTGCGGCCGCTGGCGAGAACGAGAAAGCAAATATCACGCAGGCGGCCGCAGCAAGCACAGAACGGTCGTGGACACGCGGCATCGTGAGCAGACCCCCTGACATGCACCCCCCGTCATCATTACCCATTCCCGCCATCGCCGCTAATGCTTCGCCACCATGACATAAAATTTAATAAAATCAGCCGCTTACAAAGGTCTTCCCGGCGCACGCCGTTCCCCCTATATGCTCGGGCCGCGATTTCCCCACGGGGGCTTCATGAAATTTTCTCTGCTCTTTTCCGCTGCTCTGATCGTTTCGGCGTCTTCCATCGTCCATGCTGATACGTCACACAGCGTGGACCTCTCCTCGATCGATAAATCGATAAAGCCTGGCGATGACTTCTATGCCTATGCCAACGGCAATTGGCTGAAACGCACCACCATCCCGCCGGACCAGGCCAGTTGGGGCTCCTTCAACATCCTCTTTCAGGAAACCCAGAAGCGTACGCGTGCGCTGATCGAGAATTCCAGCAAGAGCGCGGCACCGGGATCGGAAGGGGCCAAGATCGCTGACTTCTATGCCACCTTCCTGGATGAGAAAGGCATCGAAGCCAAGGGCGTGACGCCCATCAAGGCGCAACTCGCCACCATCGACGCCATCGCCGACAAGAAAGCCTTATCCCATGCCATCGGCGAGGCATTGCGGGCCGATGTCGATCCGCTCAACAACACCAATTTCAATACCGAGCATCTGTTCGGCATCTGGGTGGCGCCAGGTTTCAGCGACAGCGATCACTACACGCCCTATCTGCTGCAGGGCGGCTTGGGCATTCCCAGCCGCGATTATTATTTGGGCTCGAGCGCCAAGATGAAGGCGGTGCAGGCGGCCTATAAGCAATATGTCGCCACTGCGCTCAAATTGGCGGGCATCGCCGACAGCGACAAGAAAGCCCAGGCGATTTTCAATCTGGAAACCCAGATCGCCAAAGCGCAGGAAAGCATCGTCGAAAGCCAGGACGTGGTGAAAGCCAACAATGTCTGGGCGCGGGCCGATTTCGCCCGGAAAGCGCCTGGCCTGGATTGGGATGCGTTCTTCGCCGGCGCCGACCTTGCCAAGGTGAACAGCTTCATCGTCTGGCAGCCTTCGGCCTTCACCGTCTTGTCCAGGCTGGTGGCAAGCGCACCGCTGGATACGTGGAAAGCCTGGATGGCCTTCCACTATGTCAATCATGCCGCGCCGGAATTGCCCAAGGCGTTCGTGGATGCGCGGTTCGCTTTCTATGGAAAAGCGCTATCGGGCACGCCCCAGCAGCAGGACCGCTGGAAGCGCGCCGTCAATGCCACCGATGGCGCCCTGGGCGACGCGGTGGGCAAGCTCTATGCCGCCAAATATTTTCCGCCCGAAGCCAAGGCCAAGGCGCAGGAGATGGTAAAGAACATCATCGCTGCCTGGGGTCGGCGCATCGACGCGCTCACCTGGATGACGCCCGCGACCAAGGCCAAGGCGAAAGAGAAGCTGTTCGCCCTCTATGTCGGCATCGGCTACACCGACAAATGGCGTGACTATTCCAAACTGCAGGTGGTCAAGGGCGACGCGGTGGGCAACCAGGCGCGTTCCGACCTGTTCGAATATCACTACAGCATCGACCGCATCGGCCAACCTGTGGACCGCCACGAATGGTCGATGACGCCCCAGACCGTCAATGCCGTCAACCTCCCCCTGCAGAATGCCTTGAACTTCCCGGCGGCGATCCTGGAGCGGCCCTTCTTCGATGCCAAGGCCAATGACGCGTTCAATTACGGCGCCATTGGCGCGGTGATCGGCCACGAAATCAGCCACACCTTCGACGATCAGGGCGCGGCCTTTGACGACAAGGGCCGCTTGCACAATTGGTGGACCAAGGCGGACTTCGCCCATTTCCAGCAATCGGGAAAGGCGCTGGCGGCTCAATACAGCCAATACAAGCCCTTCCCCGATCTGGCGGTGAATGGCGAGCAGACCCTGGGCGAGAATATCGCCGACAATGCGGGTCTGGCTGCGTCTCACGACGCCTGGATCACGTCATTGGGCGGCAAGCCGGCGCCGGTCGATCAGGGCTTGACCGGTGAACAGCAATTTTTCCTCGCCTTCGGCCAGGAATGGGCCACCAAGACCCGCGAGCAGGCGGAGCGTCAGCAGATCCTGGTGGACGTGCATGCGCCCGGCGAATACCGCGCCGCCGAAGTGCGCAACATCGGTGCCTGGTATTCGGCCTTCAACGTGCAACCGGGAGAGAAACTCTATCTCGCTCCGGACGCGCGCGTGCAAGTCTGGTAAGCGCTACCGTCCGATCGCCCAGGGACCCGCTTCGGGCCTTCCCTGGGTGTTGGCGAGCGGACCCAATTCGGCCTTGGCGCCGCGGCCGATCGCGGCCAACTCCGACCCACCCTGGAAACAGGTGAAGTCCGGCCGGTCGCGCCAGGCCAGCGGTCCGCATAGCCTGACCCCCGCCTTGATCGCGGCGTCATGGACGATGTTGATCTCGCGCTCATAGTCGGGATCGCCCTGCTTGTAGCCAGCGAAATTGCCCAGGTCGCTCGAGGCAGCGAAGATCGCGGTGACGCCGGGTATCTTGGCGATGCGGTCGGCGTCCTTCAGCCCGTCCAAGGTCTCGATCATCAGGATGAGAACCAGATTGTCGTTGATGGTCTGGCGGTAGCCGCCCGGCACATTGGCGTAGATGTTGAACGCCTGGCCGCCACCCACGCTGCGCTTGCCCAGCGGCGGGAAATAGGCCCAGTCGCGTGCTTTGACCGCTTCCTCATAGGACCGCACCGTCGGCACGATCAGGACCAGGGCGCCCGCATCCATCGCATGCTGCTCCTCGCGCTCGTCGGTATAGGCCACCCGCACGCCCGGCACCGCTTTGGCGGTGGGACAGGCCCCCCACATGCGCTGAAGTTCTTTCCAGTCACGGGCGTCATGCTGCTGCTCGGTCCAGGTGAAGTCGTAACCGGCATTGGCCATGGCGCAGTAGATTTCGGGATCGGTGGCAGCGAACACCGTGCCGCCCACCACTTTCTCGCCCCGCATCATCTTGAGCCTGACGGGATTCCAGATCTTGGCGCCCTGGGGCGCGTCCCAGGCGTGGCCATATTTCCATTTCTCCATGTCGAATTTGCCTTGATTGACCGCGCCCGCCGGCGCTTGGTCGATCGCATGGCTGTCCTGGCCGGCCTTTGCCGCCAGGGGGAACTGTCCCCCTTTGGCAATTTCGTCCTCGGTGGCTTGCCCGAAAGCCATTGCGCCAAAGCCCAGCGCCAAAGCCGCCGACAAGAGCGCGCCTGCCAGTTTTTTCATTGATCCCCCCAAGCGAAATTCGCCTTATGAGGCCGTGGCCCTGACGGATTGTCAAACCGTCTGCGGAAGGGGGCCGAAATAGCCCCGGCGATCAGGTGGTGGGGACGTCTTCGAAGCTGATTTTGTCGGCCGAGGCGGAGAGTTGATCGAAACCGTGATGGGCCAGGATCTTGCGCAGTTCCGCCAGCATCATCTTGATCTGCTCTTCGTTGAGCGGCGGGGCCTTGGGGTTCACCATCTGCATCGCCCGCATATGGACATGAACGGAGGCGACGTCGGATTTTTTGGTGCGCAGCAGGCCGTCGGCCACGTCGCACAGGCTGCGGGTGGTCTGGTCCAGGGCGGCATATTCGAAGGTGCCGGCCAGGGTGACGATCTGGTCGCACAAGACCAGGATCTGTTTCAACTGGTCATCGGAATAACGGCTGCGTTCGGCCGGCGCATAGATAATCGCCTCCAGCGCCTTGATCGAGCCCTCGATCACGTCGTTGCTCTCGTCGCGCATCGAGGCCAATTCCTGCTTCGCCTGCGCGATGGCTTCATCGCGGGAAACCCCGCCGAAACGACCCACCAGTTCGGTGATGCGTAGCTTGGGAAAATGCGTGAGCGCGGCCATGCTGCTTAACTCGCCTGAGCGGTGGTTTCGATGGGAACGTCGGTGGCCCGTTTCCATTTCTCGTCGGGCGGATCGATGGAATGAAAGCGGCGATCAGGGCCGATATAATTGGGTGTTTCCAGGAACGGCCGCGACACCCGCGCCACCCAATTGATGCGGTCGAACAGGGTCTGGGGCGACACCGGCTTGCGGATCACGATATGCGCGCCGCCATCGCGCGCCGCGGCAATCAACCGGAGTTGGGTATAGCCGGTGAGCACGATCACCGGCATGAAACGCAGCGCCTGCGAAGTCTGGCGCCGGATCCAGCCGATGAAATCGGCCGTCGCCATGTCGTCCAGCGCGCCTTCCACGAAACAGATATCGGGGCAATTGCCCTGGATCATCTGCTTGGCTTCCGCGCCGGTGCCGGCGACCATCAATTTCTCGATACCGAAGCCGCGCAGCATCTGGGCGATCAGACCGCGTGTAAACGCGTCCCGATCCACCAGCAACCCGGCGATATTCTTCAGGTTGAGACGTGGCTGAGCCATTGCGCCCTTCGCTACTGAAAGGGGACAATAGCGGCCGGACGGTTAATAACGGGTAACTCAGTTAATACTTCCGCTCGGTGGGTGGAAATGACGCCCAATGCCCCGCTCGGCGCCGGGTTGGAGTTCAGCGCCGATGTTTCGGATGCCGGCGAGCGGCAACGAAGCCCCTTGGCTTGGGACGGGCTATTCTGATGCCGGTCCTGATGGGCCAAACCGAACGACCGGCTTTTTCTACTAACCGGCAACCGCAGCGTCTCTCTCGACCGGCCCGGCCTCATTTGGCAGCCCTGTAATGTTTCCCGTCTTGTCAGAAGGACTGAGGAGCCACTTGATATCTTCCAGCACGCGCGGACCGGAGATCATGATAAAGGCAATCGCAAAAGTCGCGGCTCCACAAAGCACCAACACCGCAAGATCAAATCCCGCGCGGGTCGCGTCTAATTGACGATCAAGGACCGCCACCACAGCCGCCATTGCCGCCGTGGCCAAAATTGGAGCCATCAGCTCGCACAGCAACGTCCAAAGAGGGATGCGAAATTGGCGCGCGAGAACATGCAGGTAAGCGGGTGCCGCGAGAATCGCGCCGGCGCTCATTCCGGCGGCCACCCCCTCCGCCCCGTATCGTGATCCGACAATCGTGCCCAGGACGAGAAGCGCGCTGTTGAGAATAATCAGGCGAAACTGTGCGTCTGAGCGCCCAAGGCCCATCAGGATGCCGCCGACGAAGTTGAACGTGCAAAGAAAGAAGCCTGCAGGGGCCAGCATGGCAAGAATAGGACCAGTCGCTACCCAGGCCGGCCCCAGAGCCACTCTGACCAGAAGATCAGAGACGAGCGCCAACCCGCAAAATAGCGGGCCCAATAACGCCGTAACACCACGCAAGCCTTTGATCGCAAGGGCAAGTGCGCCCGCATGATTGTCATCGCAGCCGGCTACCGCCACGAACACGGAAAGATACAGCGGGCCCGAGATAATGAGTTCGGGTATGCGCACGATCTGATATCCCATCGCATAGTGGCCCGCCGCCACCACTCCAATCAAACTTCCGATCAGAAGCGTAGAAAAATTTTTGGCGCCGAAGTCAGTGAGGCGGGCTCCGACTGCATTCAGACCGAAGCGAAGATGAGGCCAGGCGAGACCAGGCTGGCAGATGAGGAGGGGCCTGAAGCCTGAGCTCGGAATGAGCCAGCACACCTTTATTCCCCACAGGAGCAGTTGTTGGATCACCAGGCTCCAGGGGCCGCAGCCCAGAAGGCCCGCGGTGATGGCGGCAAGCGAAGCCGTCACGCTCGCGACCATATCGACAACGGCGAACATGCTGAATCTTTTCTCTCGCGAGATTCGGGCGTTGGCGACGGAAAGACTCCCGCTCATCGGCAGAATCAGGGTGAGCGCTATCAGAATGGGCGCGATCTTCGGTTCGGACATGAGCCGTGCGATGGGAACAGCAAGCAGGGAGAGTGCGGCGGCCATCAGAAGTGACGTGGCGATCGCGATCCAGAAGACGGTCGATTCCAGCGCGCGGGAAGGGTCTCGGTGGCGTACCAGCGCTTGGCCGAGCCCTCCGTCCGCCAGGGCGGCAGACAGAAAGATAAGGGGCATGGCGAGCGCCACCAGGCCAAAAGCCTGCGGCCCCAAAAGGCGCGCCAAAACGGGAATCACCGCAGCCTGGAGCCCAAGCTTGACGATGCTGGCGGCACTCATAGCCATGGTTCCGAATGGCGCGCGAACTTCACCCCGCAGGATCGCCGCAAAGGATTCGGCGATGTTCCCGGCGCGCAACGGAAGCCTCCACAGCTGGTGATGCCTAAACTCACACTGCGGATGAGGGTTCCTGGCTTTGCCGGACGACGTCCGCGCGGCCAGAGACGTGCAGTTTCGGCGCGGCCAATCGGGTTTTCAAGGAGGAACCAGTCCCGGGACCAGGCGTTGGACGAAGGTTAAGGCGAGCGGCCCTTTTGAAAAAAGGATGCGTGTGATTTCCAACAAATCGCGACAGCGAGGGCTGTGGGCTAGCATCGTGACACGAGCCGCATCCCGCGGGGTTCCGGCGCCGTCCGCGTCCGAAATTGTGCACCCTGTCGCGGTTCCACGCATGCCAAAGTCGGTCGCTCAAGCGGATGATTGACCTTAGCCGAGATCTGGCAGGCGAAAATCGGTGGAGCGGCATAACAAACCTTTCTCCGTTTCAAAGGATTATGCGGCGCGCCGGCGACGGGCCGAAACCTTCGCCGCCAGTGTTCATCGTCGGCCCCCCCCGATCGGGCACATCGTTGCTTTATGAATCCCTGGTGACGCGCTATCGCTTCGCCTACTTTTCCAATTTGGCCGACTGGTTCCATCTCGCGCCAGTCGCTGCTACGGCATTTGGGATTTTCCTCGTGCGTGGTTGGCGGGGCGAATTTGAAAGCCGGTATGGACACATTCATGGCTGGGGCGCGCCCAGTGAAGCGGGGCCGATCTGGGACAGATGGTTGCCGCGCACGAAGCGAAATTGCGCCAATTCCCCGAAAGCGGAGAAGCAGCTTCAGAACACCATATTGGCGTTGTCCGGCTTGCTC
>DATNFZ010000195.1:0-11771 GCA_035606155.1 Rhizomicrobium sp.
CTATATGCACCGGGAAAATATCCGCCGCCTGCTTCAGGGCGCTGAGCCACGCATCGGCCGCGCGAAATAGCCATGGCGCGCTCACAACGCGAAATACTGGATTGGCTCAGGCTGGCGCGCACGCCGGAAGTGGGCCCAGCCACTTTCGCCCAATTGATCGCCCGGTTTGGCAGCGCTTCGGCGGCCCTGGAGGAATTGCCGCGGCTGGCCCGCCGCGGCGGCGGCAAGAACTTCGTGCCTGCCAGCGCAGATGACACTGCGCGCGAGCTCGATCAACTGGAAAAAGCCGGCGGCAGCCTCATTCGATCCTGCGATGGGGATTTTCCGGAAGGCCTGGCAGCACTCAGTCCGCCGCCGCCGCTGATTTCCGTGCTGGGCAAACTTCCCGCCAAGGCCATGATCGCCATCGTGGGCGCGCGCAATGCCTCGGCGCTGGCGCGCAAATTCGCCCATCTTCTGGCGCGCGACCTGGGTGAAGCGGGACTGGTGGTGGTGTCGGGACTGGCGCGCGGCATCGATTCCGCCGCGCATGAAGCGGCGCTGGAGCATGGCACGGTCGCGGTGGTGGCCGGTGGCGTGGATGTGATCTATCCGCCGGAGAATGAATTGCTCTATCGCGCCGTCGTCGGACAAGGCGCGGTAGTTTCAGAGATGCCATTCGGCGAGGCGCCCCAGGCTCGCCATTTCCCCCGGCGAAATCGCCTGATCTCGGGCCTGTCGCGCGGCGTGGTGGTGGTCGAAGCCGCCGAACGCTCCGGCTCGCTGATTACCGCCAATTATGCCTTGGAACAGGGACGCGAGATTTTCGCGGTGCCCGGCTCGCCGCTTGATCCGCGCGCCAAAGGCGCCAATCGCCTGATCCGCGAAGGCGCCACCCTGATCGAAAGCGCGAGCGATGTGTTGGCGGTCTTGAATCCCATTCTGGGGCGCCATTTCCATGCGCCCGAAACCGCTTCAGCGGCCGCGCCGCGGATCGAGCCGGGCTTGGAACAGGAAGCCGATCAAGTGCGCCGCCGGGTCGAGGAAGCGCTGGGCGCCTCGCCCATCGAAATGGACGAGTTGATCCGCCAGACCGGCGCGGAATCATCGGTGGTGCTGACGGTGATTCTGGAACTGGAATTGGCAGGAAGATGCCGCCGCCACCCCGGCAACCGGGTGAGTTGGGCCGCTGTTCCCGCGGCCTGAAGCAAAAATTTCTTGGACTTTTGTTTTGGGCGGCTCCCGGGCCGGCAACGGAGCCCCATTTTTCCACGCTCTCTGCCGGAAAAGCGCTCATCCCCGAGGCTCACCAGAGCCACAACTTCTGGACGTGAACTCCTTGAATGTTGGGTAGTTTTTCAACCTTAAGTTATACCCCTTTCCAGGACCCAACGTTGACAGGCTTGGTCCCCTTCCATCAGTGTCCCGCCGCATTTTTCAAAAAAAGGCGCAATTCCGCGGTTTCCCGCCTTGTGATCCGGCGCGGTGACCCAGATAAGCCCTCTTAGTCAGGTCAAACAGCCGGCATGAACGTCCTCGTCGTCGAATCCCCCGCCAAGGCCAAAACCATCAATAAGTATCTGGGCAGCGGCTATAAGGTCCTGGCCAGCTTCGGCCATATCCGCGACCTGCCCTCCAAGGATGGCTCGGTCAAACCGGACGACGATTTCTCGATGGTGTGGGAAGTCGATGCCCGCGCCCAGGCCAAGATCAAGGACATCGCCACCGCCGTCAAAGACGCCGACAAGCTGATCCTGGCCACCGACCCTGACCGCGAAGGCGAAGCCATCTCCTGGCATATCCTGGAAGTGCTCCGGCAGAAGCATGTGCTGGGCAAGATGCCGGTCGAACGGGTGGTATTCAACGCGGTGACCAAATCCGCGATCCTGGACGCCATCGCTCATCCCCGCGAGATCAACGAAGAGCTGGTGGACGCCTATCTCGCCCGCCGCGCGCTGGATTATCTGGTGGGTTTCACGCTTTCGCCGGTGCTGTGGCGCAAATTGCCGGGTGCGCGCTCGGCAGGGCGCGTGCAATCGGTGGCGCTGCGCCTGGTGGTGGAGCGCGAAGCCGAGATCGAAGCGTTCAAAGCCCAGGAATATTGGAGCATCGACGCCGATGTCTCGACCAAGGAAGGTGATTTCGCGGCCCGCCTGATCCAGTTGGACGGCAAGAAGCTGGAAAAACTCTCGCTGGGCAATGAAGTCGACGCCAAGCGCGCCCTGGCGGCAATCGAAGCACAGAGCTTCTCCATCGGCAGCGTCGAATCCAAGCCGGTCAAACGCCATCCCGCGCCCCCCTTCATCACTTCGACCTTGCAGCAGGAAGCCGCGCGCAAGCTTTCATTCAACGCCAAGCGCACCATGCAGGTGGCCCAGGGACTCTATGAAGGCGTGGACATTGGCGGCGATACGGTGGGTCTGATCACCTATATGCGTACCGACGGCGTCACCATGGTGCCCGAGGCCGTCGCCGAAGCGCGTGACGTGGTATCGGGCCGTTATGGCGCCCGCTATGTGCCCAATGCGCCGCGTGCCTATACCTCCAAGGCGGCCAACGCCCAGGAAGCGCACGAAGCGATCCGCCCCACCAGCTTCGCCCGCACACCGGAAGAGGTGGCGCGCCATCTCAACGAGGACGCGGCCAAGCTCTATGAATTGATCTGGAAGCGCGCCGTCGCCAGCCAGATGGAATCCGCGGAGCAGGAACGCACCATCATCGATGTGGTCTCGGCAGACCAGAAGATCACCTTGCGCGCCAGCGGCACTGTCACCGTATTCGACGGCTTCCTCACGCTATATCTGGAAGGCGAGGACGACGCTTCCGGCGAGGAAGGTTCGCGCCTTCCCAAAGTCTCTGTGGGCGAGGCCGGCAGAATCGAAACGGTCACCCCCGAGCAGCACTTCACCGAGCCGCCGCCGCGTTATTCGGAAGCCAGCCTGGTGCGCAAGCTGGAAGAACTGGGCATCGGCCGGCCTTCCACCTATGCCACCATACTGTCCACGCTTCGTGATCGCGCCTATGTGCGGATGGATCGAGGCCGTTTCTTTCCCGAGGACAAGGGCCGGCTCGTCACCACATTCTTGAATAGCTTCTTCAAGCGCTATGTCGCCTATGACTTCACCGCCGATCTGGAAGAGAAACTGGACGAAGTTTCGGCCGGCGACCTCGACTGGAAGCAACTGCTGCGCGATTTCTGGAAGGATTTCTCCGCTGCGGTGGGCGAAACCAAGGACCTCAAGATCAGCCAGGTGATCGACGAGCTCGACCATGTGCTGAGCCATCACATTTTTCCGCAAGGCGAGGACGGCGTCGATCCACGCAAATGTCCGGCCTGTGCCGACGGCCGGCTGAACCTCAAGCTGGGCCGTTTCGGCGCCTTTGTCGGCTGCACCAACTATCCCGAGTGCAAATTCACGAGGCCGATCGGCGCCAAGCCCGGCGAAGGCGATACCGGCCCGCGCGAGTTGGGCCTTTTCCCCGGCACCGAGGATCAGGTGACGCTGCGTTCCGGCCGCTTCGGGCCTTATGTACAATTGGGCGAAGGCAAGAAGCCCAAACGCTCGGGCCTGCCCAAAGGCACCGATCCATCGGGCGTGGATCTGGCTTTCGCTGTCAAGTTGTTGTCACTGCCCCGCGACGTGGGCGAACACCCCGAAGACAATAAGATGATCACGGCGAATTTCGGCCGCTTCGGACCTTATGTCGCCCATGACGGCAAATATGCTTCGCTGGAATCGCCGGACGATGTCTTCACCATCGGCATCAATCATGCCGTCACCTTGCTGGCGGAAAAGAAGGCCAAGGGCTTCAAGCGCCGCGGACCACAGGCGTTGAAGGAACTGGGCAGTGACGGCGATGGCAATGCCATCAAGGTGCTCAAGGGTCGCTATGGGCCCTATGTAAGCGACGGCACGATCAATGCCACCATCCCGGAAAGCAATGATCCGATGGAGGTCACGCTGGACCAGGCGTTGGCCTTGATCGCCGAGCGCGCCGCCAAATCCGGCAAGAAGCCCGTGAAGAAAAAGAAAGCCGTCAAAGCCGAGAAGAAAGAAGCTGCGCCGGCAGCCGAGAAAAAATCAGCCGCCAAGAAAAAGACCGCGAAGGCCAAGAAAAAGCCCGAGCCGGTCGCGGGCGAGTAATTGCCGCGCGCAAAGCATAGCACGCCCAAGCTGGACAAAGCCCGTCTGCTTGCCCTGTTGGCCGAACATCCCGGCGCCACCAAACGCGACCTGGCGAAGCTCACCGGTCTCAAAGGCTCGGACCGCATTGGCCTGAAGCGCCTGCTGCGCGGGCTGGAAGCGGAAGGCGCCATCGCCGGACGGGTCAAGCGTGGCCTCACCAAAGGGGGCGAGCTGCCGGAAATGGCGGTCCTGGAAATCACCGGCGTGGCTAATGACGGCGAAGTGCTGGCGCGTCCGCTGAATTGGGATTCCGACGAAACACCTCCTCTCATTCATGTGATGCCGCTCAAGGACGGCGCGCCCGGCACCGGTGCGCGCGTTTTGGCCAAGCTGGAACAGCGCGGCGAAAGCTATGAAGCAAAGATCATAAGACGGCTGGAAAATGAGGCCGAACACATCCTGGGTGTGGTGCGCGAGACCGCGCACGGCCTGCGCGTGATCCCGGTGGAGCGGAAAGCGCGCGGCGACCATGCGCTGGAGAAGCGCGACGCCGCCGGCGCAAAGAACAACGAACTGGTGCTGTGCGATCTGGTGGGCGACCGCGCGAACGCCAATGTGCGGGTGGTGGAACGCATCGGCAGCATGGATTCGCCCAGGACCATCAGCCTGATCGCCATCCACGCTCACGGCATCCCTACGGTTTTTCCTCAGGAAGTGCTGGAGCAGGCAAAAGCCGCGAAGCCGGCGGACCCCAAAGGCCGCACCGATCTGCGTAGCGTTCCCCTCGTCACCATCGATCCCGAAGACGCGCGGGACCACGACGACGCGGTATGGGCTGGACCGGATGACGACGCCGCGAATCCCGGCGGGCATGTGGTGATCGTGGCCATCGCCGATGTCGCCCATTACGTCACGCCCGGCTCGGCGCTGGACAAGGAGGCCTTGAAGCGCGGCAACAGCGCCTATTTCCCGGACCGCGTGGTGCCGATGCTGCCGGAGGAATTGTCCGCCGATCTCTGCTCGCTGAAGGAAGGCGTGGACCGGCCCTGCCTGGCCGTGCGGATGGTGTTCGACAGTCAGGGACACAAGCGCTCGCATCATTTCATGCGGGCGATAATGCGTTCGGCGGCACGGCTCACCTATGCCCGCGCCCAGGCGGTATTCGACGGCCATCCCGATGCCGGCATGAGCGCCACTGTGCGCAAAACCCTGGCCGACCTCTGGACCGCGTACAAAACGCTTACCGTTGCACGGGAAAAGCGCCAGCCGCTGGACCTGGACCTGCCGGAGCGGCGCATCAAACTCTCCGCCGAAGGCCATATCGACAGCATCGCTTTCCGTGAGCGGCTGGAATCCATGCGCCTGATCGAGGAATGCATGGTCTTGGCCAATGTCGCCGCCGCCGAGACGCTGGAAAAGGCGCGCACCCCCCTGATCTATCGCGTGCATGACAGCCCGACAAAGGAGAAGCTTTACGCGTTTTCCGACTTCCTCCGTACCCTGAATATCTCCTTTGCCAAGGGCCAGGTGGTGCTGCCCGGTACCTTCAACCGTGTCCTGGAAAAGGCCAAGGGCACGCCGCACGAGGCGGTGATGAACGACGTGGTGCTGAGAAGCCAGGCCCAGGCCATCTATGACGCCGCCAACATCGGCCATTTCGGCCTGAACCTGGCCAAGTACGCGCACTTCACCTCGCCCATCCGCCGCTATGCCGATTTGATCGTGCACCGCGCCCTGGTCCGGGGCCTGAAACTTCCCGGCGGCGACGGCCTCACCGATCGCGAGATCAAGCAACTGCCCGAAATCGCCGAGGCGATCTCCATCACCGAGCGCCGCGCCATGGCGGCGGAACGCGATTCCACTGACCGTTATGTCGCCGCCTTCATGGAAGAGAAAGTGGGCGCGACCTTCATGGCCCGCATCACCGGCGTCACCAAATTCGGCCTGTTCGTGCGGCTCAGCGAATTCGGCGCCGAAGGCCTGTTGCCGGCACGCGCGCTGGGTCACGAATATTTCCGTTTCGACGAGCGCGCCCAGGCGATGCGGGGGGAACGCACCGGCGCGACGTTCAAACTCGGCGCCACAGTCGAAGTGAAGCTGGTGGAGGCCGCGCCCGTGACCGGCGGGCTTCGTTTCGAACTGGCGGAAGGCGGAAGCGCCCGCTCCCATGGGCGGCGCCCCAGCCCGGAGAAAAAGCATCGCTTCAAGCCAAAAAGACGTTAAATTCCAGAAGCTTACCGCCCTTGCCTTGACAGGCAGGGCGCTTTCCCCAATAACCCCCGCCTCTCGACGTTCTTTTGGAGTTAGCCCATGGCCAAGCCCACCACTGCCAAAATTCGCCTCAACAGCGAAGGCGGTACCGGCTTTTTCTATGTCACCAAGAAGAACACCCGTACCATGACGGAGAAGTTTTCGATCAAGAAATACGATCCTGTCCTGCGCAAGCATGTTGAATTCAAGGAAGGCAAGATCAAGTAAAGATCACGCCTCCGCGAGAGCGTCTTTTACCGCTTTCGCCGCGGCCGCTATCGCCTCATGAGCCTGAGGCAAGACCGTCTGCAAATAGATGAAGCAATGCACCAGGTCGCTGTAATCGGCGATGGTGACGTTTACGCCACCCTGTTTGAGCTTTTCGGCATAGGCCAGACCCTCGTCATGCAACGGGTCGTATCCGCCCAGCATCACATAGGCGGGCGGAAGGCCCGAAAAATCATTGGCGCGCAGCGGCGAAATCTTGGGCGATTTGAGATCGGCGCCCTTGGGCATCACCTGTTCGGTGTTCCACTCGATGGTGCGCTTGTCCATGAAATAGCCCACCGCGAATTTCTCCATCGAGGCGAACGTTCCCGCCAGATCGGTGGAAGGAAACATCAGGAGCTGAAAGGCGATGCCCTTGGCCTTCATCGCCTGGGTCAGACAGGCCGAGAGCATTCCGCCCGCGGAATCCCCGCCCACCGCGATGCGCCCCGCATCCACACCCAGCGCTGGGGCATTCTCGGCGATCCAGCGCAGCGCCGCATAAGCGTCGTCCAGCGGTGCGGGCCATTTGTGCTCGGGTGCCAACCGGTAATCCACCGCGATCACGCGGAAGCCGCCTTCATGAGCGAACAGGCGGCAAAGCCCGTCATGCGTGTCGAGATCGCCCACCACGAAACCGCCGCCATGGAAATAAACCAGCGCCGGCAGTGCATCACCGCCCCCCGCCACCGGTGCATAGGCGCGGGCGCGAATCTCGCCCGCAGGTCCGGGAATGGTGAAATTCCTGGTCTTGCCGACTGGCACGTCCTTCGGACCGACCAGAGCCATGAAGCCGGCGAAATTCTTGCGCAGCACGGCGATGGGAGCTTCCCAAGGCTTGGGGCGCGGCATCGCCGTCGCCTGGTCGAGAAAAGCCTTTACCAGCGGATCAAGCGGCATGCGGTCCTGACGAAACGCGTTGAGCCGCCAGTCTAACTCATCCGCCCGATGGCAAACACTGGCTTTCTTCCCCCGCGTCGCGAAGCGACTGGCGGGGGAAGATGTCCGCTAGCGGGCTTGCCCGCGTGGCGGACAGATGGGGGTATTCAGTGAATCGTCAAAGCCGCTTCGGGATCGAGCCGATGGCTGGCGATATCGCTCAGCATCACCAGCAAAAGGAACCAGAAATAGGCGCGTTCGCCCTCGCCTTCCGCCTCGAACGACAACACCGCGCGATAGGCGTAATCGCAGGCATCCGCGCCATGTTCTTCGGCGAAATCGGACGCCAGCCGCACCATGTCGTGGGTGGACAGATGCTGTTTGCCTTTCAGCTTATCTGGCCGGCCAAAGCCGGATCTGGACATCACCATTGGTTTCGAAGCCCCCAAGCCCGAGGAGCATCAGACCACAATTTATTTAGTGAATTGTTAAGCCGGGGAACCTCGTAACTGACTGTTCGCAAAAAACTATTTTGAACGGGAACTGAACTACACTTTCTTACCGGTGTTCGTTATGTTTCCCGCGCGACGCAGCGTAGTTTTCGACGCTTGAAGGATTTCACAGCCATGCGCGGCAAGACGATTCTGCTGGTGATCGGCGGCGGGATTGCCGGCTACAAATCGCTGGACCTGATCCGCCGGCTGGCGGAGCGCGGGGTCAGGAGCCGTGCCATCCTCACCCATGCCGGCGCCGAATTCGTCACGCCGCTTTCGGTGTCCGCGCTCACCGGCGACAAAGTTTATTCCGACCTCTTCAGCCTCACCGACGAAAGCGAGATGGGGCATATCGAACTCTCCCGCTCCGCCGATCTGGTGGTGGTGGCGCCTGCGACCGCCGACCTGATGGGCAAACTCGCGGCGGGCCTGGCCAACGATCTCGCCGCCACGGCGCTCCTGGCCACCGACAAGAAGATCCTTATGGCGCCGGCAATGAATGTGCGCATGTGGGAGAGCCCGTCGGTCAAACGCAGCTTCGAGACCTTGAAGCGCGACGGCGTGCTGTTCGTGGGACCCAATGACGGCGAGATGGCGTGCGGCGAATTCGGTCCCGGCCGCATGGCCGAGCCCATGGAAATCGTGGCTGCGATCGAACGGGCCTTTGGCGCGCCCGGCGCCTTGCAGGGTCTCAAGGCGCTGGTGACGGCAGGGCCGACACAGGAGCCGCTCGATCCGGTGCGCTTCCTCGCCAATCGCTCCTCCGGCAAGCAGGGCTATGCCGTGGCGGGCGCCTTGGCCAAAGCCGGCGCCGAGACGGTGCTGGTGTCGGGTCCGGCAGAGATTGCGCCGCCCGCGAACGTCAAGCTGCTTAAAGTGACCACCGCGCGTGAGATGCTGGCGGCCTGCGAAGCCCACCTTCCCGCCGATATCGCAGTGATGACGGCGGCGGTGGCCGATTGGCGGCCCGACATCGCCCACAACAGCAAGATCAAGAAAGACGCCGACCGCAAGGCGCCTGCGCTCAATCTGATCGAAAATCCCGACATCCTGGCCAGCCTGGCCAAGCACAAGCAGCGGCCTCGCCTGCTGATCGGCTTCGCTGCCGAAACTGACGGTGTGCTGGCGCACGCCCGCGCCAAGCGCGCGCGCAAAGATGCGGACTGGATCGTGGCCAATGACGTCTCAGCCAATGAATTTGGTGAGTCGGTGATGGGCGGGGATCGCAACCAGGTCCATCTCATCACCGCCAAGGGCGAAGAAAGCTGGCCGGAAATGACCAAGACCGAAGTGGCCGAACGGCTGGTGCGTTGCATCGTGCAGCAGTTTCCGGGCAACGCGGCATGAAGATCATCCTGAAGCGCCTGCCGCATGGGCGCGACCTGGCCTTGCCGCATTACGCCACGTCGGGTTCGGCGGGCCTCGACCTGATCGCCGCGGTGGAAGAAGAAATCGAACTCCTGCCCGGCCAGCGCGCGGCCATTCCCTGCGGCATCGCCATCGAGTTGCCGCACGGCTATGATGCGCAGGTGCGTCCACGCTCGGGCCTGGCCCTCAACCAGGGCGTCACGGTCCTGAACGCGCCGGGCACCATCGACAGCGATTATCGGGGCGAAGTGAAAGCGATCCTGATCAATCACGGCGCCGAGCCGTTCCTGGTCAAACGCGGCGCCAAGATCGCCCAGATGGTGATCGCGCGCCACGAACAGGCCGAAATCGAGGAGAGCGAAGCGCTGTCCGACAGCGCGCGGGGCGGGGGCGGTTTCGGCTCGACCGGCATGGCGGCAAAGACATGATGCTGCGCCTTTCCCGCAAGACGCTCCTGGCCTTGGAAGCGGTGATCGACATCGCCTTTAATGCGCGGCCCGAACCGGTCCAGGCCAAGGAAATCACCGCACGTCAAGGCGTGCCGCAACGCTATCTGGAACAGGTGATGCAGCAATTGGTGCGCGCCGGCATCCTGAAAGGCGTGCGCGGACCCAAGGGCGGCTATCGGCTGGCGCGCGAACGCCGCCGCATCTCGGTGGGCGATGTGGTGCGCGTCGCCGAAGCCATCGAGGACGGCGAGGAAGAGAAAATCAAGCCGCGCTCGGAACTGGGGCTTCGCATTGTCGCGCCCCTGATCCAGAATCTGCAGGACGATGTGATGACGCGGCTCGACGGCATTTCCATCGAGGATCTCTGCCAGCAGGCCCGCGCCCATGGCGTGGAGCTGGCTGGCGGTACCGGGAGCGATTTTACGATCTAGGAGTGGTTGCGTATGGAAAAGGGAAAACCGGGGCGGGGACGCATCTATAATTCCATCACCGAGACCATCGGTGACACGCCCCTGGTCCGCATGCACCGCATGGCCAAGGAGGCGGGCGTCAAGGCCGACATCCTGCTCAAGCTGGAATTCTTCAATCCGCTTTCTTCGGTCAAGGACCGCATCGGCGTCTCGATGATCGAAGCGATGGAGAAAGCCGGGCGCATCAAGCCGGGCAAGACCACCCTGGTCGAACCCACCAGCGGCAATACCGGCATTGCGCTCGCCTTTGTCGCCGCCGCCAAGGGCTACCGCCTGATCCTGGTGATGCCGGAATCCATGTCGGAAGAACGGCGCAAGATGCTGTTGATCCTGGGCGCGGAGCTGGAATTGACTGACGCGGCCAAGGGCATGGCCGGCGCGATTGCCAAGGCCAAGGAATTGACCAAGAAGATCGCCGATGCCGTGATCCCCCAGCAATTCGAGAATCCCGCCAATCCCGCCATCCACCGCGTCACCACCGCGGAAGAGATATGGAACGACACCGAAGGCAAGGTGGATATCGTGATCTCGGGCGTGGGCACCGGCGGCACCATCACCGGTGTGGGCCAGGTGCTAAAGGAAAAGAAGCCCTCGGTGAAGATGATCGCGCTGGAGCCCGAGGACAGCGCGGTGCTCTCGGGCGGGCCGGCCGGTCCGCACAAGATTCAGGGCCTGGGCGCGGGCTTCGTGCCCGCCATCCTGGACCGCAAGATGATCGACGAGATCATCACCATCTCCAACGAGACAGCGCTGGAGACCGCGCGCCAGGCGGCCAAGCTGGAAGGGATTCCGGTGGGGATTTCGTCGGGCGCGGCCATCGCCGCGGCGCTGGAAGTGGGGGCACGCCCCGAGAACAAGGGCAAAACCATCGTCGCGGTGGTGCCGTCGTTCGCGGAGCGTTATCTTTCAACCGCCCTGTTTGAGGGACTGTAGGATATCGGGTCGATCCGTGCAGATCGCATCGAGCTGCAACCCGATCAGGCGTTTCATCTCGCCCGGGTCGTTGACGGTCCAGGCACCCACCTGAAGGCCCAGCGCCCGCGCCTGCGCCACCATCTCGACGGTGGCGTCCTGATGACTGGGAAACCAACCTTCGCCGCCCGCCGCCTTGATGAAGGGCAGCACCATGCGCGCGTCGCCTTTGAGTTCATCCGTAGTGAACCAGCAACGCGCTTCTTTCGCCCGGGATATGATCCGGGTCAGCCCGCGCCAGTCGAAGCCCACAAAGATGGTGCGGGCAAGTTGGTCCTTCATCACCGCCAACGCAGCATCCGCCAGCGCCACAGGATCGGCGGAGGCGGCATTGGTGGAGGACTTCAACTCCACCATCACCAGGAATGACGGCGGCAGCGCCCCGGCAACTTCCTCGAGCGAAGGAATGCGCGCGCCATCCTGCGGCACCAGCAGCGGATGGGCGCGGGCATAGTCGCTGGCGGGATCGGCGCGGCCCAGATCGAAATGCTGCAACCCGGCAAAGCGCAAATCCTT
>DATNFZ010000196.1:0-2621 GCA_035606155.1 Rhizomicrobium sp.
CGATGGCGTCGGCCAGGCCCTGATAGGCCGCCACCGCCAGGAAGGGATCGGACGCCTTCACCGAAATTTTGTATTCGTGGAAATCGAGATCATCCAGAATCTTGGCGTGGTTGAGGGCGCTCTCCACCATCGCTTCCGGGCAAGGTTCGCCATAGCGCTCCAAAAGGTCGGGCTCCAGCGAGCCAGCATTGACGCCGATGCGCATGGAACAACCATGATCCTTGGCCGCCTGCACCACCTCGCGCACACGCTGGGCGCTGCCGATATTGCCGGGATTGATGCGCAGACAGGCGGCGCCATTCACCGCCGCCTCGATGGCGCGTTTGTAATGGAAATGGATGTCGGCCACGACCGGAATGGCGGCGGCCTTGGTGATCGCCTTCATCGCTTTGGTGGCGTCTTCGTCCGGGCAAGAGACGCGCACAATGTCGGCGCCGGCATCTTCGATGGCGCGGATCTGGTCGATGGTGGCGCGCGCATCGCCGGTGATGGTGTTGGTCATGGTCTGCACCGTGATCGGCGCGTCGCCGCCCACGGGCACCTTGCCCACCATGATTTGGCGTGATTTGCGCCGGTGAATGTCGCGATAAGCGCGAATGCTCATGACGGTTCCTTCTGCGGTCTCAGTGGCCGGCCCGGTCGGCAATGGTCTGCGGGTCCAGCGGCACATCGTCCGCGCTTTGTTGGTCGGCACCGGCCTTGCCCATGCTTTGGCCGTCCAGATCCATCTCCAGGGCGCCGCCATTGCTGGCGGAAAGAGTGAGCCCGATCGCGTTCGGCACTTGATAGGCGTCGCCGGCCTTTAGGTTGCGGTTGATATAGATGGTTCCGTTCTTGCCGCGCACCATCAGATGGGTATCCCCGGTGGCTTTGAGAACCACCCGGGCATTGTGGTTGCTTTGGCCATAGACCGTGGCCGCCGCTGGCGTAGCCGCAGTTCCCGTCAATGCCGGGCTGGGGGTCGCGGCCGGTTCAGCCGCCGCGGTCTTGTTGGCCGGTGGTGTCGGCATCTGAGACGCGAGCGGATTATCCGACGGCGGCGTCGCGGGCGCAGGAGCCTTTGCGGCAGCGGATGGCGAAGCGGCGGGCGCTGTGGTCATCGCCGGGCTCGGCGTCGCCGTTTGAACTGGCTCCGCAGGTGGCGGCGTCACGGGCTTGGGTGTCGCTTGCGCCACCTTTGGCGGCGCCAGCGAGGGTGGCGGCGGCGTCATTTGCGGCGCCGAATTCGCCGACAGAAGATGATAGGCGCCATAGCCGACCGCCAGCACCACGATACCGGCCACCACACGCCAGCCATAGGGCAAGCGGCGATGCTCGTCCGGGATCGGCCCGACCGTCGGCATGTGATCGTCGTTGCGGCCGGAAATTTCCTGCTTGTAGCGTTCCACCATATCGGCGGCGTCCAAACCGAGATAACCGGCATAGGAACGAACAAAGCCAATAGCGTAGGTCTTGCCCGGAAGGCTCTCCAGCTTGTCTTCTTCGACGGCCTCCAAATGATCCTTGCGGATCTTGAGCGCGCGCGAAACGGTTGCCAGGTCATCGCCCCGTCTCAGCCGGGCGGCGCGCAACTCCTGCCCGACCGTGTCCAAGGTCTCACCATCACCGGAAATCTCACGCAGATGGATGCGCCGGCGTTTGCCTTTGTCGTCAATATTCAATTGGGTGATCTTGGTCATCGCAAATGCCGGCCCGGAGGGTCCGAATCCAGGCGGATTCGGCTAACACATTGTGGCGTCTATCATATCTGAATTGCAAAAGGGAACAACCCGATGCGGGTAACCGCCCGTATTTTCATGAAAATTTCTATTTCAGGACAATTCCGCGCTCGGCCGCGAACGCGGAAAGCCGGGTACGGAGCGAATGATCGGTCCGGCCGCAAAGCCGGTCCACAAAAGCGGAAACTTCCGAAAGGTTGAGGCTGCGGATCATCATTTTGATGGGGCCGATCTGGCCGGGCTGCATGGAGAGGGTGCGAATGCCCAGTCCCAACAGCGCCATAGCATCCAAGGGCCGCCCCGCCATCTCGCCGCAAAGCGACAGATCGCCGGAATTCTCCGCCGCGCTCTGCACGATAAGACGGATCAGGGTGAGCGAGGCCGGATTGAGATTGTCGTAGCGGCGCGCCACGCGGGGATTGGTGCGGTCCACGGCAAAAGCCAGCGACAAAAGATCGTTGGAACCGATGGAGACGAAATCCGCCGAGCGCATCAGCTGCGGCAGCATGAAGGCGAGCGCGGGCACCTCCAGCATCGCGCCCACCAGCACCTGGGTCGGCCGGGTGAGATTCATCAGCCGTGCCCGCTCCAGCTCGCGGTCGATCAGGGCGCGGCCGCGATTGAACTCGTCCACGTCGCTGACCATGGGCAAGAGAATGCGCAAGGTGCGTCCGGCGGACGCCATCAGAAGCGCGCGCACCTGGTAACGCAGCAGCGCGGGACGATCGAGCGCGATGCGGATGGCGCGCCAGCCCAGAGCGGGATTTTCCTCCCGCTCCCAGCGGGCGTAAGGCAGCACCTTGTCGCCGCCCAGATCCAGGGTGCGGAACACCACCGGCTTATCCGCCGATGCGTCCAGGATTTTCTTATAGAACGCCGCCTGGTCGGCAAGGCGCGGCATGG
>DATNFZ010000197.1:0-4906 GCA_035606155.1 Rhizomicrobium sp.
GTGGTGGAATTCGCCTGCGGCATTCCCCAATTGCTCAAGGGCGATTTTACCGACCAGGTCTCGACCAACATCGACAATTGGACCCTGCGACAGCCTTTGGGCGTGGTCGCCGGTATCACCCCGTTCAATTTTCCCGTGATGGTTCCGGCCTGGATGTATCCCGTTGCCATCGCCGCCGGAAACAGTTTCATCCTCAAGCCCAGCCCGATCGATCCGTCGCCGTCGCTGATGGCGGGCGAGTTGATGCGCGAAGCGGGCTTTCCCAAGGGCGTGTTCAATGTGGTGCAAGGCGACAAGGAAGCGGTGGACGCGATCCTGGCGCATCCGGATATTGCAGCGGTGTCGTTCGTGGGTTCGACGCCCATCGCCAATTATATCTATGAGACCGGTGCGCGCGCGGGCAAACGTGTGCAGGCGCTGGGCGGGGCGAAAAATCATCTGGTGGCGATGCCCGACGCCGATCCCGACAAGGTGGTGGATGCCCTGATCGGCGCGGCCTATGGCTCGGCCGGCGAACGCTGCATGGCGATCTCGGTGGCGGTGGTGGTGGGCAAGGCCGCCGACCAGGTGATCCCGCGCCTGATCGCGCGCGCCAAGACGCTTAACATCGGCGACGGCATGATGAGCGATATCGAGATGGGCCCCATTGTCACGGATGTGGCGAGGAAGCGCATTACGTCTTATATCGAAAAAGGCGTGGCCGAAGGGGCCAAGCTTCTGCTCGACGGGCGCGGCCATAAAGTGGATGGCCGCGAGGGCGGCTTCTTCATGGGCGCCACCCTGTTCGACCAGGTGACACCCGCGATGACTATCTACAAGGAAGAAATCTTCGGCCCCGTGCTGGTGATGGTGCGCGCCGCCAATCTGGACGAGGCGCTGGCGCTGGTGAACGCGCACGACTTCGCCAATGGCGTGAGCGTCTTCACCGAGGACGGCCACACCGCCCGCGAATTCGGCCGCCGCGTCCAGGTGGGCATGGTGGGTGTCAATGTGCCGATCCCCGTGCCCATGGCGTGGCACGGCTTCGGCGGCTGGAAAAAGAGTCTGTTCGGCGACATGCATGTCTATGGCGAGGAAGGCGTGCGCTTCTACACCCGCCAGAAATCCATCATGCAGCGCTGGCCCGACGTGATCGACAAGGGCCCCGAATTCGCCATGCCAACGGCAAAATAAAAAACGGGAGGAAACAATGCAGCCGGTACAAGAGCTGAAGAAAGGCCCGCTCGAAGGCATCACGGTGTTGGACTTCTCCCGCGTGCTGGCGGGGCCGTACTGCACCATGATCCTGGCCGATCTGGGCGCGCGCGTGATCAAGGTCGAAAAATTCGGCACCGGCGACGACACCCGCGCCTTCGGTCCGTTCGTGGATGGCGAGAGCGCCTATTTCACCTGCTTCAACCGGCGCAAGGAAAGCATCGTCCTCGACATCAAGTCGCCACGCGACCGCGAATTGCTGGAGCGGCTGTTGAACGAAACCGACGTGGTGGTGGAGAATTTCCGCCCCGGGGTGATGGACCGGCTGGGCTATGGCGCCGAGCGGCTGGCCAAGACCCATCCCCATATCGTCTATGCCTCGGTCTCGGGCTTCGGCCACACCGGACCGTTCAGCGATCTGCCCGGCTACGACATGGTGGTGCAGGCGATGGGCGGCATCATGAGCCTCACGGGTTGGCCTGACGGGCCGCCGTCGCGGGTGGGCACCAGCTTCGGTGATCTGGGCGCGGCCCTGTTCGCCACTGTCGGGATCATTTCCTCGCTCTACAAGCGCACCCAGAACGCGCAGGGCTGCCGAGTGGATATCGGCATGCTGGATTGCCAGGCGGCGCTGATGGAAACCGCGCTGGCCCGCTATGACGCCGAAGGCAAAGTGCCCAACCGCACCGGCGACAGCCATCCGTCGCTCGCGCCCTTCGAAAGCTTCGCCGCCAAGGACGGCCGCATCGTGATCGCGGCGGGCAATGACGCGCTCTTTATATTAATGGCCGATGCCCTGGGCGCGCCGGAAATGGCGCTGCATCCACTGTTCGCCACCAACGATCTGCGCTGCCAGAACCGCCCGCAGATGATGGCGGCGATCGAGAAAGTGACCAGGACCCAGAATGTTGAACACTGGATCGGCAAGCTGAACGAGGCTGGCGTGCCATGCTCGCCCATCAACACCATCGACAAGCTGTTCGACCATCCCCAGCTTCTGGCGCGGGAGATGTTCATCAAGGTGAAAAGCGGTCATACCGGCCGGCCGGTGAAGACGGCGGGCAATCCCGTGCGCATGAGCGGCTATCTGGGGAACAATATCAACGAGCCGGTGATGGCCCCCACCTTGAACCAGCACCGCGAGGCCATCCTCAACGAGTTCATGGCAGGCCGCGAATCCTATGTCCCCTCGCACCGCGAGGCGGAGGAAGAGCCCGCGCCCGCGAAATCCGAGACGGATGACAATAAAGTGGCCCAGTTGCGGCCCGTCCAAGGAGCGGCATAAGGAGTAGTTTATGAGTGAAGTGGCGAACGATCGGGAGCCGGCGATGGATCAAGCAGCGAGCAAGAAACGTGAAACCATCCTGGTGGAGCGGCGTGAACGGGTAGGGCTGATCACCCTCAACCGGCCCAAGGCGCTCAATGCGCTGAACCGCCAGTTGGCTGAGGAAGTGCTGGACGCGCTGCAGGAATTCGACGCCGACGACCGGGTGGGCGCCATGGTGATCGCCGGGAGTCCGCGCGCCTTCGCCGCCGGGGCCGATATCGCCGAGATGGCGGAGAAAAGCTTCACCGGCTTCTATATGGACGATTTTCTGGCGCCCTGGGATGAGGTGCGGAAAATATCCAAGCCGGTGATCGCGGCGGTGAGCGGCTATGCGCTGGGGGGCGGCTGCGAGTTGGCGCTGTTGTGCGACTTCATCATCGCCTCCGACGATGCCCAGTTCGGCCAGCCGGAAATCAAGCTGGGCGTGCTGCCCGGCATCGGCGGCTCGCAGCGCCTCACCCGCGCGGTGGGAAAATCGCTGGCGATGGACATGATCCTCACCGGTCGCTCCATCAATGCCGCGGAAGCCAAGGCCGCGGGGCTGGTGGCGCGGGTGGTGCCGCCTGCCGACCTGCTCCAGACCGCGCTCGAAGCCGCGCACACCATCGCCGCCTATAACATTCCGGCGGTGAAGATGGCCAAGGAAGCGGTCAACCGCGCCTTTGAATCCTCGCTGGCCGAAGGCCTGCGCCACGAGCGGCTCCTGTTCCAGGCCTCCTTCGCCACCGAAGGCCAGAAGGAAGGCATGAACGCCTTTGTCGCCAAGCGCGCACCGGTCTTCCGAAACCGCTGATTTTCGGGGCGCAGCTTGGACCAGGTGAGGACGCTTGACGGCGAGTATGACTATATCGTCGCCGGGGCTGGCTCGGCCGGCTGCGTGGTGGCCAATCGCCTCTCCGCCGATCCCAGGAAGCGCGTGCTACTGCTGGAAGCGGGCGGGAATGATAATTGGATCTGGTTCCACATTCCCGTGGGCTATCTCTTCGCCATCGGCAATCCGCGCAGCGACTGGCTGTTCGAGACCGAGCCTGAGCCGGGGCTGAACGGCCGCGTCCTCAAATATCCCCGAGGCAAGGTGATCGGCGGCTCCTCCGCCATCAACGCCATGATCTCCATGCGCGGCCAGCGGCGCGACTATGACCAGTGGCGGCAATTGGGGCTCACGGGCTGGAGCGCCGATGAGGTCTTCGCCACCTTCAGGAAGCTCGACAATCATTTCCTGGGCGAGAGCGAGCATCACGGCACATCCGGCGAATGGCGGGTGGAGCAACAGCGCCTTCGCTGGGACGTGCTGGAAGCGGTCAAGCAGGCGGCGATCGAGATGGGCATTCCCGCCAACCCCGATTTCAACCGGGGCGACAATGAAGGCGTGGGCTATTTCCATGTGAACCAGAAACGGGGGCGGCGCGTCTCCGCCGCGCGCGCCTTCCTCAAGCCCGTGCTGGGCCGGCCCAACCTTCGCCTCGAAACCAATGCGCACATTGACCGCGTGCTGTTCGAGGGCCGCCGGGCGGTGGGCATCCGGTACGTGCAGAACGGCCAAACCTTCGAGGCCCGCGCCAAAGGCGAAGTGATCCTCACCTCCGGCTCGATCGGCTCGGTGGAGATTTTGCAGCGCTCGGGCGTGGGGCCCGGCGAATTGCTGCAATCTCTGGGCATTCCCGTGGTGCTGGAGAAAGAGGGCGTGGGCGCCAACCTCCAGGATCATCTGCAGCAGCGCATGATCTATAAAGTCTCCGGCGTGAAGACCTTGAACCAGATCTACTACTCGCTCACCGGCAAGGCGTTGATGGGCGCGGAATACGCCCTGTTCCGCAGGGGCCCGCTCACCATGGCGCCGTCGCAGCTGGGCATCTTCACCCGCTCCGATCCCGCCCGCGAACGCGCCAATATCCAGTTCCATGTCCAGCCGCTGTCGCTGGACAAATTCGGCGATCCGCTGCACCGCTTCCCCGCCATCACGGTGAGTGCCTGCAATCTCAACCCCATGTCCCGTGGCACCGTGCGCATCCGCTCCGCCGATCTTCGCGCCAAGCCTTCGATCCGGCCCAATTATCTGGCGACGCCCGAAGACCGCGAAGTCGCCGCCGACGCCATCCGCGTTACAAGGCGTTTGATGGGACAGGAGGCGCTGAAGAAATATGCACCCGAGGAATATCTGCCCGGCGCCAAGGTCTCCAACGACACCGCCCACCTCGCCAAGGCGGCGGGCGATATCGGCACCACCATCTTCCATCCGGTGGGCACGGCGAAAATGGGCTTGCCCAGCGATCCCTTGGCGGTGGTGGACGGCCGACTGCGCGTGTTCGGGTGCACGGGCTTGCGCGTGGTGGACGCCTCGGTGATGCCCACCATCACTTCGGGCAACACCAACACCCCCACCAT
>DATNFZ010000198.1:0-4180 GCA_035606155.1 Rhizomicrobium sp.
GCGATGTCGCGGTCCGTCACCATGCCCACCAGCCGGTCATTCTCGCCCACCGGCAGCGCGCCCACATCCAACTCCGCCATCCGCCTTGCGGCCCGGCGCAGGGCCTCATCGGGGCTCGCCATGGTCACGTCGCGGGTCATCAATTCTTCGACTTGCATGGAACTCCTCCATCGCCCCGTGATGCCCTTGTTGCGGCAACGGGGGCGTGGCTTGTCCGTTGCGCGGATGCGCGCGCTTGCGCGCTTCACGATTTGTGACCCGCGTCCGGAACCAGCACGGCTGCGCCTTCGAACGCGCCGTTCTTCAAATCGGCCAGCGCGCGGTTGGCGTCGCAAAGCGCATAGCGCGTCACGTGCGTCTTGATTCCCACTTTGGGCGCTAAGCCCAGAAAATCTTCACCGTCCTTGCGGGTGAGATTGGCCACCGAGAGAAGCTCGCGCTCTTCCCAAAGGGCCGCATAGGGAAAGCAGGGGATGTCCGACATATGGATGCCGGCACAGACCACGCGCCCGCCTTTCTTCACCGCCTGCAACGCCGTGGGCACCAGCGCGCCAACCGGCGCGTAAATGATCGCCGCATCCAGCAATTCCGGTGGCCCTTCGCCCGAACCGCCCGCCCACACCGCGCCCAGTTCGCGGGCGAAGCGTTGCTTGGCCGTGTCGCCGGGCGAAGTGAAGGCAAACACCTCGCGGCCCTGCCAGCGCGCCACCTGGGCGATGATGTGGGCTGCGGCGCCGAAGCCATAAAGGCCGAGCTTCTTCCCCTCGCCCGCCATGGTGAGCGAACGCCAGCCAATCAGGCCGGCGCACAGAAGCGGCGCGAGCGCCGCGTCGTCCCCTTCGCCTAACGGGAAAACGAAATGCGCATCCGCCACGGTCTTGGTGGCGAAACCGCCGTCGTGCGTATAGCCCGTGAAGAGCGGCGCATCGCAAAGATTCTCGCGGCCCGCGCGGCAGTAGGGACAAACCCCGCAGGTATGTCCCAGCCACGGGATGCCCACACGCTGGCCCGCTTTCAGAGATGTCACGCCCGCGCCCAGCGCCTCGACGCGGCCGACGATCTCATGCCCGGGAATGATGGGGTATGTGATATGCGGCAGCGCGCCATCCAGCACATGCAGGTCGGTGCGGCACACGCCACAGGCCGACACCGCCACGCGCACCTGGCCCGGTCCGGGTTCGGGATCGGGCCGCTCGGTCAAGACGAGCTGTCCGCCCGCCCTCTGCAAAACCATGGCCTGCATCCGGCAATTGTCGCGCGAGGACGCCCGGGTGTGCAAGAATGCCGCCCATGGAGAGTGCATGAAAATCGACAGTGAGAAATTCCGGGCGCCCGAAGACAAAAAGATCAAGCTCGACGACTGGCCCACCGAGATCGAGCCAGTCTATCGCTCCAAGAAGGATTACGAGAAGCAGCTTGGGGAACACGTCGCCTGTCTGGGCGAGCGGCAGAAGCTGCTCTATGCCGCCGACAGCCATGCGCTCTTGGTGATCTTCCAGGCAATGGACACGGCGGGCAAGGACGGCGCCATCGCCCATGTGATGTCAGGCGTCAATCCCCAAGGCTGCCAGGTGTTCAGCTTCAAGCATCCCAGCGCGGCGGAACTGGCGCATGATTTCCTTTGGCGCACCACCCGCGACCTGCCCGCGCGGGGGCGGATCGGCATCTTCAACCGCTCCTACTATGAGGAAGTGCTGGTGGTGCGGGTCCATCCCGAGTTGCTCAGCGCCGAAGGCCTGCCCGACGCGGAGGAAGGCAAGAAGCATGTCTGGCATCACCGTTTCCGCGCCATCGTCCATCTGGAGGACCATCTCGGCCGCAACGGCACCAAGATCGTCAAGATTTTCCTGCATCTCTCCAAGGAGGAGCAGCGCCAGCGTTTCCTGGCCCGTATCGACGACCCGGACAAGAACTGGAAGTTCGACATGGCCGATGTGGAAGAGCGCAAATTCTGGGACGATTACATGAGGGCCTATGAACATTGCATCGGCGCCACCAGCACGGACGACGCGCCTTGGTATATCGTCCCCGCCGACGACAAGAAAACGGCGCGCCTGATCGTCTCGCAGATCATTCTGGACGCGCTGGACGGATTGAAGCTTTCCTATCCCAAGGTGGATGCCAAACGCCGCCGCCAACTCGCCGAGATCAGGAAGCAGCTCGAAAAGGAATGATCCAGAGCGCGGGCATCCTTCTGTATCGCCGCCGGAAGGCGCTTGAGATTTTCCTGGTGCATCCCGGCGGCCCGTTCTGGGCGGCCAAAGAATTCGCCGCATGGTCCATTCCCAAGGGGGTGATCAATCCTGACGAGGACCCGCTGGCCGCGGCGCGGCGCGAATTCTCGGAAGAGACTGGAATGATGCCAGAAGGCAACGCAACGCCACTGGGTGCTTTCCGCCTTTCCAGCGGCAAGACGCTTCAGGCCTGGGCGATGGAAGGCGAGTTCGATCCGGCCAATCTCGTCAGCAACGGCTTCAGCATGGTGTGGCCTCCCAAAGGCGGAACGCTTCAGTCCATTCCTGAAGTGGACCGCGGCTCTTGGTTCGGAAAGGATGAGGCGCTCACCCGCATCACCAAGGGGCAAAAGCCCATGCTGGAAAAATTCTTCGCCGCGCGCGATTGAACTTTAGCGGCGGGCGGTGCGGGCGGGAAGTGCATGCGCCGCATGCACCAATTCCAGCAAGATCGGATGATGGTCCGACGGCCCCTTGTCCAACACCGCCGCGCTCATGCAGCGCACTTCGCGCCCCATGCAGCGGTCGAGGCGCAGCGACACCACGTTCGACGCCTTGTGGGTCCATTGGCGCGGGCCGATGTCGCGGAATTCGGGCATCACGATCGGGCCCACGGCGTTGAAATCGCCCATGATCACGGCGGGCCCTTCCAGCGCATAGGCGATGTGGTGAAGCTGGAAGCGGTTGAGGAATTGGCCATGGCTGAGATGCACATTGGCAAAGCTGATGCCGTGGAATTTCACGATCTGCGCCATCCGCCGCGGCACCGCCGCCGGCAAGACCGACATCGGCAAATGCAGCGCCGAAGTGGGCGGAAAGGGGTGCGGGCTCCAGGCCGCCAGGCCATAGATGCGCTTTTGCATGGGATGGCGGAAGAAGTGGCCTCCCACCAGCGACGGAAGCTCCGAAATCTCCTCGGTCGCTTCCTGCAGCAGCAAGAGATCGGGGTGATAAGTCGAGATCAGCCGCGCCACGTCCTGTGCGGTGGCGCCCACCCGGCGCAGCAGATTCCAGCTCGCCACACGTAAGTGCCCTACTCCGGCATGCCCGGCGTGGGAGCCCGTTGGGGTTCCAGGAGTTTTGTCTCGGCCGGACGGAGAAGAGGTCATGGCTGGAAATTCGGTGACGGATGCGGTCTTTTCAAGGCAAGTTCGAATCTGAAGCCCTTCAGGGCCGGGCATTATAATCCAATGGAAACGGGCCAGGGTATGACATGTTTCCCCTCTGGATAGGCATTTCCTCGCCATTGGCTCTGGCCATCTGGGCTGCGCATCTTGTCCTGGCGCTGCTGGTGACCGCCGACGTCCTCCTCAAGAAAAGCGATGTGCGCGGCGCCCTGGGCTGGATCGGCGCGGTGTGGCTGGCCCCCCTTCTGGGCGCCGTCCTCTATTACATGTTCGGGATCAACCGGGTAACGCGGCGCGCGCTGAAGCTGGCCCGGCTGGACCGAGGCGAGACCGCCGCCAAAAGCGCGCCCGCCGAGCCCAAGGGCGCGCCCCATATCCTGACCCTGGCCGAAGTGGGACGCCGCGTCACCGGCGTGGCCCTCAGCGCCGGAAATAGCATCGCCATTCTCACGGGCGGCGACGAAGCCTATCCCGCCATGCTGCAAGCGATCCGTTCGGCCCGCCATTCGGTGGCGCTGGCCTCCTATATTTTCCGCGGCGACGAAGCGGGTGAAGAATTCGTGACCGCCTTGAGCGAGGCCCAGGCACGGGGCGTTGAGGTGCGCGTGCTCTTGGACAGTGTTGGCACGGGCTATGTCTTCTCGACCGTCTATCATCGCTTGCGGCGCGCCGGCGTTCCCGTCGCGCGCTTTCTCCATACCTGGGTGCCGTGGCGCATGCCCTTTCTCAACATGAGGAACCACCGCAAGCTTCTGGTGGCAGACGGCAGGCTGGCCTTCATGGGGGGGATGAACATCGCCACAGAGAATTGCCTCTCGC
>DATNFZ010000199.1:0-7621 GCA_035606155.1 Rhizomicrobium sp.
CCATCCGGTCGAGGCGGTGACGATGATGGACCACATCGCCATCAAGGTGGAATCCGACTTGCTCTATCAGAGCATGATCGACTCGCAGAGGAATACACCGGAAGCGACCATTCCCGACGCCATCATGGCGGCGATGCACGAAGTGAGCGAGACCATCCAGGCCCGCGCCATCATCTGCTGGACCCAGTCGGGCTCGACTGCGCTTCGCGCCGCGCGCGAGCGCTCGCGTGCGCCCATCATCGCGCTGACCCCGTCGCTGGCAACGGCGCGGCGGCTGTCATTGGTGTGGGGCTTGCACTGTCTCACCGCCGAGGAAATCCATAATCTGGACGAGATGGTGGATCAGGCGGTGGATTTCGCCGAGCGCGAGGGTTTTGCCACCAAAGGCGACCGGATCGTGATCACGGGGGGCGTGCCGCTGGGTGTGGCCGGGACGACCAATATGCTCCGCGTTGCGATGGTAGGAACTCGTTAGTTTACCACCTCCGCCCCTGGATCGGTGCTACGCGCACTTCCCCCATCAGCGTGGCTCACGCGCACGGGGAGGCGGTCTAGGCTAAACCTCAAGAAATTTTTGGGGTCAGATTCCTTGCCCCTCGACCTCTTTCGCCAAAGCTTTGGCACGCTCGGCCGCTATTTTCATCTGCGGATCGAGCGCCAGCACGCGGCGATAAAGTTTTAGCGCCCCCGGCTTGTCGCCGTAATCCTCAAGCATCTCGGCCAACTCGGTCATGGCGGCGAATTCGCGGGGATTGAGGGTCACTGCCCGTTGCAGCGAGATCATCGCGCCGGTGTCGTCGCCGCCTGCCTGTTGCATGTGCCCCTTCATCCGCCAGGCTTCGGCATAGTGCGGCGCCGCCCGCGTCACCGCCTCGACCAGCGCGTGTGCCGTGCCGTTGTCCGCCTGGGCGAGCGCGGTACCGGCCCGGCTCATCAGGAGGTCGACGCTGGGACTGCCCGACACCCGGAACAACTGCGTGAGCTTTTCCTCGATCGGCTTGGCGCTCTCGGCGGAATCGGCGGCCTTGAGCGCGCCAAACAGCTTGTCCTCTTCGCTGGGCGCGGCCTGGGCCACGAGCGGCAAAAGACAAAGAGCAGCAAGCAAAGCCAGTTTGCGCATGGAGGGGTAAAGCCTAATCCCCCATGCGCGTTGCTGTCACGGTGAAGAGCTTAGCCTTGGCGGGCCTTAAAGCGCGGATTCTTCTTGTTGATCACATAGATCCGGCCCTTACGGCGGATCACCCGGCAGTCCTTGTCCCGCTTCTTGAGCGACCGGAGGGAATTACGAACCTTCATGATACTGCCTTCTGGACCGTGAGGCCTTTTAGGGCCTAGCAAAGAGGCGCGGAAACTATTCAGGCCGCCCCCACCTGTCAACCGCGCAAAAGCACCGGATTCGTAAGGAAAATCTGGCACAAAAGCGTGCTAAAAGGGGGCATGCGTCATCTTTCGCCGGTTCCCGCCCTCGCCCTGCTGGTCCTGGCCGGCTGTGTGGCCAGGCCGGCCCCCCCGGTGCTGTTCCCCCCGGCCTCGGCCCCGCCGGTGGCACAGGCCCCCGCTTTCCCACCTCTGCCGCCGATGGGCGGTGATGAAAAGTTCCAGGCCTTTGTCCGGGCCTTCGAGACCACCGCCGTAGCCGCCGGCATCACGCCTGAGACCTACAACCGGGCGATGGCGGGGATCGCGCCCGTTCCCTCGCTCCAGCCCATCATCAACGAACAGCCCGAATTCGTACGGCCGGTCTGGGCCTATCTGGACGGCGCCGTGTCGCCCCGCCGGATCGCCCGCGCCAAGGAATTGCTGGCCCAGAACGCGACCCTGCTCTCAAGCATCGAAGCGCGCACCGGAGTACCCAAGGAAATCCTGGTGGCGATCTGGGGGATGGAAACCGATTATGGCCGCGATGTCGGCAGCTACAATGTTTTTGCGACCCTGCTGACCCAGGCTTATGACGGCCCCCGTCAGAGATATGCGCAGGGGGAATTGATCGCAGCGCTCCGGCTGTTGCAGCAGAACGATTATGTGCCGTCGCAAATGCGGTCGTCCTGGGCCGGCGCCATCGGCCAGACCCAGTTCATGCCATCCACCTTTTTCAAATACGCCACCGACGGCGACGGTGACGGCAAGATCGATCTCTGGCATTCGCCCGCCGATGCGCTGGCGTCCACGGCGACGCTGTTCCAGCGCGAAGGTTGGGAAGCAGGAAAGCCCTGGGGCTATGAAGTGCGCCTGCCGGAGGGCTTTGCCTATCGGGACGCCGATCTCGGCAATCTCAGGCCCCTGTCGGAATGGACCGGGCGCGGGGTGACGCTGGTGTCCGGTGCGTTGCTTCCGCAAGGCGAGGACATGGCGGCGCTCTATCTGCCGGCGGGCGCGCAGGGGCCCGCGCTTCTTCTGCTCGACAATTTCCGCCAGATCATGAAGTACAACAATGCCGCCAGCTATGCGCTGGCGGTGAGCATCCTGGCCGACCGCATGATGGACCGTCCCGGCATCCAGGCGTCATGGCCGCGGGACGAAAAGCCCCTCGCGCGTGCCGAGCGCGTGCGCTTCCAGACCGATCTGGCGGCGCTGGGTTACGATGCAGGGCAAGTGGACGGGCTTCTGGGCCGCAAGACCCGCATCGCGCTTCGCCAATATCAATTGGCCCATGGCCTGCCCGCCGATGCCTATCCCACTTGGGAAATGCTGGCGCTCTTGGACAATGACGCCAGCAAAGTGGCGCCGCTCACGCAATAGCTATGGGCGCGCTGTAACCGGGAACAAAATCCGTCCGAATTACTCCAATGGCGAATGGCTGACCGCTTGCGTTCGGCAGCTTTGATGTACGTCGTAAACGTAAAATTGCTCGCGTCAAGGAAATTGGCCTGTGCCCCGCATCCTCACCGAGACCGACATTTCCGGCTTCCGCGAAAAGCTCTGCGAAACGGCGACCCGGCTGTTCGTCGAGCGCGGGCCGGAGAATTTCAACATGCGATTGCTCGCCTCCGAGATGGGAGTGAGCGCCATGACGCCCTATCGCTATTTCCGCGACAAGGATGAGATTCTTTCGCTCATCCGCGCGCGCGCCTTCAGCCGCCTGGCGGATCAATTGGAGAGGGCGCTGGCCGGGGCCGGCAGCGTGCCGGAGCGCAGCGCCGCCGTGTGCCGGGCGTATGTCCGCTTCGCCCTCGAAGAACAGACCTGCTACCGGCTGATTTTCGATTTCACCCCACCCCGGAGCGAGGCCGCGCCGGAATTGGCCGAAGCTGAAGCACGCGCCCGCGCCGCCATGACCGATCATGTGCGCCTGATGATCGATCACGGCTACTACAAAGGCGATCCGGACCTGATCGGCCATGTCTTCTGGGCCAGCCTGCATGGATTGCTGGTGCTACATCTCGCCGACAAGCTGGACGGCGATTTCGATTCCGTGCTGGGAGAAATGGGCCGTATTATGAAGGACGCTTACCGGGTCAAAATTCCCGCTTGATGGTAATCCGCCAGGTGCGGCCAATGCCCGGAAGCGCCGCCAGATTGGCATACGTGTCAGCGTCGGGCGTGAAATAGCGCGCATCGGCAAGATTATCGACGTTCACGTCCGCTTTCCACGCGCCCATGCGCAAGAAGCTGGAGAGATTCATCACCACATAGGCGGGGAAGCGAAGCGGATCGGGTACGGTCTGCTCGGTATGCGAGACATAGGTGCCGCCGAACGTCGCGCCCCAATTCTGGTCGTCGCTGGTATAGGTGAGATAGGGGCTGACCACCGCGTGCGGGATCAATGTGTCTTCATAATTGCCCGCTTTGCCCGGCAGGCTGGAAAAAGCGAACACCACATAAGCGCCACCAAAACCGTTAGCCGGCGCGACACCCGCGTCGCGCGCCGGGATATAGGCGAAGCTTTGGTCGGGCCCTTTCACGATGGTGTGCTGCAAGCTTCCCGCCAACGTGAAGCTGAGATTGGGAGTCATCACATAACGGACCTCGGCTTCCGCGCCCTTTGAGCGCGTGCCCATCACGGTGATCACGCCGCCCCCCTGTTGCAGTTGGGTGCGCTCCTGGCGGTACCAGGCCAGCGATCCCACCAGATGCTGGTCAAGGAAGGAGAATTTGGCGCCCACTTCATTGAGGAACGAGGTGGAGAGCCAGTCGTCATCGGCGAGCAACGAGGGCAATACCTGGCTGGCCTGGCCGATCTCCACCGCGGAATCCTTGGCCTCAGTGACATAGGGCACCAGACCGAAATCGGTTTTGTAATTCAGGCTGGCGGAATAGGTGAACATGCCTTTGCCGCCCTTCCCGCTGCCCGGCTCGAACGGCAGCACGCCCAGATCCACCGAGCGGACATTGTAGGCGTCATAACGCCCGCCCAGGATCAGGTTGAGCTTTTTGTCCCACGCCAGATCGGAGGTGGCGAAGATTCCGGTGTCCGCAGTGGTGCTATGGACATTGTTCTCCCAACCGAGGCTCTCCTGCCCGGTCGGCAAGGTCACGAAAGGCGAAGCAAAAATATCGTTCGGTAGAGCCGGCACACTGATGTCGCGCCGGTCGAGCGCAATCACGCCGCTGTTGAAACTCTCTTTGCCGATCGCGCCCACATAGCGATAGGACGCACCCGCCACATTCATCATGGTAAGGCGCCCGAAATCCTCCGCGAAATCGTAGCGCGCCCGCGCCTCGCCGATCAGGGTGTGGTAGGAAGCAGGAAAGCCGTAGGAGACAAAGCGGTCGTTGGCCAGCGTGTCGGCAAAGGCTTGAAGACGGATGCGATCGCCATCGCCCAGCGTGCGGCTCAACTCGGCAAAGCCGGTTTGGGTGATGGTGTTGGAGAAATCCACCCCGGGCGCGACATAGATCGTGCGGCTATCGAGGATGGTGGTGCCCACACTGGCATCAAGCGTGTGGGCTGCATCGGTGCAGGCGCCACAACCCGGCGTGGCGATATAGAGCGGCGTGTAGCTGGGGCTGAAGTCGTAGGGATCACCGCCCAGATCGTTGAAGGTGAGATAGGGCTTGCCGCGGGTGGAAAGCGACGTGTCGCTTCCCGTGATGTAGGTGCCGTTGTCGATCAAAGCCTGGGTGAGCCGGTTCCAGCCGGGCGTTTGCACGTCGCCATTCGAATGATAGTACATGTAATCCGACGACAGGACCCAAGGACCGGTGGCGAAATTGCCGGTCAACTCCACCAGCTGGCGGCTGGGATGGATACCGCGATAAAAGCTGAAGGAATCGTCCATCTCGGCATAAGCGTGGATGCCGCCTTTGAGGGTGCCGAAATCCAGCGGCACGCCCACCTGGCCCGTGGCGTTGCGCTTGGAATAGCTGCCATAGGTGGCGGTGACTTCGCCGGAGATGTCGCCCTCCGTCGCGGTTTCGCTCTTGGGCACGAAATTGACCAGGCCCCCTACTTTGCCGGGACCGAAGATCACCGAAGGCGGTCCGCGCACCAATTCTATTTCGGCGGCGTCGCCCAAAGGCGTGGTGTAGGTACCGCGATTTTCCACCCGCCTGAAGCCTTCGAAATAGGAGTCGGCCAAGGTGCCGCGCAAATTGACCGCCCCCTCCACGCCGTAATAGCTCGCGGTGTAGGCGGAGGGCGTGATTGCGGTCAGAGTATCGACGCCGGTGATGCCATAGCGGTCGAGTGTCGTGTCGCTCACCGCCGTCACCGCGCGCGGCGTCTCCAGCAGCGGCAATTGCAGGCCCAGTGCGGTGTCGTCTGGTTTGGTTTCGATCAGATGCGCCCGGTCGCCCGTGACGATCACGGTTTCGATCGCGTCATCAGCAAGCGCCGGCGAAAAAAGACCGGCGATGGCGATCAGGACAAGGCCGGCAATCGGGGATCGAAATGACATAGGGAGAAATAACGATTGGGTTGGCACATTTCTTCTGACATTTCACAGAAAAAACCAAGCGCGACCCTCAGCCACACACTAAGTCATTGAACGGACATTATTTCCAGGCAGAAAGGATGTCCTGGCTGGGCGCCAGCAGAGCGCAATTCAGCGCCAGCGCCTTGAGCGCACCGGCATGCAAATCAGGCTCGTACGCCGCCACGGCGTCTGCGGCGATGAAGACGCGATAGTCGCGCTCGAAGGCGTCGCGCGCCGTGGAATCGACGCAGCATTCGGTGGTGAGGCCGGCGATCAGCAGCGTGTCGCGCCTGATCGCCTTCAAGTGTGCATCCAACACCGTGCCGGCAAACGCATCATAGCGGCCTTTGGCGAAGACGGCTTCGCCGGCCAGCGGCGCGACACCCACAAACTCGGCGCCGTTGCTGCCTTCGCGGCATAGCAGCGGATGATCTTCATGCCCCCGCCGGATCTTCCAATCCCGCATCGCCGGCGTTTCGCTATCGGGCCGGGTAATGAGCCGCGCGAACAGGCATGGCACACCTGCTTCGCGGGCGGCATCGGTCAAGAGCGCGGCGTTGCGGAGCGCGGCTTGCGCTTCGCTGACGTCATAACCGGCGCGCGCCATAATGCCCTCGGGCGAAGCGAAATCGACCTGACAATCCACCAGAAGAAGCGCGGTGCGCGAAGGTGCGAGCCACTCCCTGAGCGCGCTCATGATCTAGGGCCTAAACTCAATAATCGCGTGGCCGCGACGCAGGGGATTTTGGTTTCTGGCCAGGAGCGAGGAGCGATGTGGGCTTGGATAGCCCATGAGCGACGAGCGCCGCCGCCAGAGGCCAAAAGACCCGCGTCCCTTCGGGTTGCGGAAAAATGGCCGACTGGGGCGTCAAAAGGCTCGGCCGTATTGCCGATACGCCCATCGCCCTTCTCCTGCCATTCGGCCATTTTTCCTCGCAACGCGGCTCACGGGATTATTGAGTTTAGACCCTCAGGCCCGGCAAGATTTCCCGCCCCGCGACCTTCAGGCCCTCTTCATAGTCGGCGAAGATCAGCATCAATCCATCCAAGGCGCACTCTTTCAGGAAGGCGGCGATTTTCTGAGCGCAAGTCTTGGGCGCGCCGATCACGGTGTGTGTCATGAAGGCGCCCTTGGCGCGGGCCACCATGGCATTGTCCTTTCCGGCCAGGTTTGCGCCATAGCTTTCCAGCATGCCCAAGACCGCCCCTTCGTCCAACCCATCGCGGTATTTCTGCGCCGTCGCTTCAGCGGCGCCGTCGCTTGCGCCATAAACCACCGTACACATGGCATAGGTCTTGATCTCCTTGCCCAGATTGGCCGCCAATGCCTTGGCGCGGAGCGAGGCCGAGCGGGTTTCGGCTTCGTCCCGGCCGCCGATGAAACAGATATCGGTTTCCTTGACCGAGAAGGCAAAGCCGCGCTCCGACATGCCGGCGCAGATCAGATCGGGACGGCGGAGCGGCTTGGGCTCGGACACACAATCCTTGAGGGCGAAATATTCGCCCTGGAAATCGACGCTCTTTTCCGTCCACAGACGCTTGATGATCCTGGTCCATTCCTCGGCCAGGTCGTAGCGCGTGTCGTGATCGAGGCTTTCGTCCCAGGCGCCCATCTGCTCGAACTCGCCGCGATAGGCTCCCGCCACGATGTTGAGCCCGGCACGTCCGCCCGAAATCCGGTCGAGCGTGGCGATCATTTTCGCCGCCACCACCGGATTGTGCAGGATGGCATGCATGGTCGCCCAGAGCTTGATCCTTTTGGTAAG
>DATNFZ010000200.1:0-20851 GCA_035606155.1 Rhizomicrobium sp.
GGCCTGGGACAATCGCGGCAGTCTTCTGAGCGATGCCGGGCGCTTCGACGACGCCCTGGCCAGTTACGACCGCGCCATCGCCATCAAGCCGGATCATGCAGACGCCTGGTCCAATCGCGGCACCGCCCTGCAATATCTCTATCGGCTGGAGGAGGCCCTCGCCAGCCACGACACGGCGATTGCGCTCAAGCCGGATTCGCCGGAAGGCCATTGCAACCGGGGCAGCGTGCTCAATTGTTTCAATCGTCCGGCGGACGCGCTTTTGAGCTTCAACCGGGCCATCGCGCTTAAGCCCGATTTCGCCCAGGCCTATTTCAACCGCGCCATCACCGAGCTTTCCACCGGCGATCTGGAAAGCGGCTGGCGGGACTTTGAATGGCGCAGGAAGATCGCGGAAATGTCCGGCAACCGCGTCTTCCCGCGGCCGCTCCTCACGTCACTCGCGGACATCCAGGGCAAGACCATCCTGATTCATTACGAGCATGGCTTCGGCGACACGCTGCAGTTCTACCGCTATCTCGAACTTATTCATCAGCGGGGCGCCAGGCTTCTGTTTCATGTCCAGAAAAAACTGCAGCGCCTGCTGACGCCGCGGGACGATTTCATCACCTTCGTGGAGCTGGACGATCCGTCGCTCAGCTATGATTATCATGTGCCGATGATGAGCCTGCCGCTGATATTCGGCACCACACTGGCCACTATCCCCGCGAAGGTTCCTTACCTCGCGGCCGACGAAACGCTGGTGGAGAAATGGCGCGCCCGCCTGGGCGGCGGCGGCTTCGAGATCGGCATCTGCTGGAGCGGCAGTCTTACCCACATCAAGGGCCATAACGGCCGGATTTTTCCGCTTTCCTCTCTCGAAAAGCTGGCGAGACTGCCGGGCGTCCGTCTTGTCAGCCTGCAGAAAGGCGATGGCGAGAGCGACCTCAAAGCCTTGTCTCCAGGCATGACGGTCGAAAGTTTTGACGACCTCGATGCCGGGCCTGACGCCTTCGTGGATACCGCCGCCGTCATGAAATGCGTCGATCTTGTGATCACCAACGACACCTCGGTGTCGCATCTGGCCGGCGCGCTGGGTGTGCGTGGCTGGGTGGCGCTGCAATTCGCCGCCGACTGGCGCTGGTTGCGGACACGCGCCGACAGTCCCTGGTACCCGACGCTTCGCCTTTTCCGTCAGAAAATCGACGACGACTGGAGCCATGTGTTCCAGGACATGGAGATCAGCCTCTCCCGCCTTTTGTCCTAAGACGGCGCCAAGTCCGGCACCGTGATTTGATTTACTTCGCCGGGAACGCCTTGGTCAGATAGGCGGTGATGGCGGCAAAGTCGGCATCGCTGCCTTGTGCGCCGCTGCTGGCCATCTGGTCCACGGTCTGCTTCCAGCCTTCCGCATCCAGGTCCTGGGTGGCGAAGATGCCGGCGTCATGGCATTTGCCGCACACCCGCATGGTCACATCGCGGCCCTCGCCCGGCGGCAAATCGGCGCCGCCCGCCATGCCGGATGGAGCCGCCGATGGAGTCTGACCGGCCGCCGCAAACGAAAGAAACAAAAAGCCGGCGGCGGCGGCGAAGATGATGCGATGCATGACCATTCCTGCCGTTGTTATTTGGGAAGCGCCCAGACGATCAGTTCGTCGCCGGTGACGGTGGTGTCGGCGGTGCCGATGCCGCCGCCCGTGGCCACGGCGGCGATGAACTGCCGTCCGTCCGCGCCCTGGTAGGTGATGGGCGAGGCCTCGATCGAGGAATCGATCTTGGTCTCCCATAATTTCTCGCCGGTGGTGGTCCTGAAGGCGCGGAAGCGGTTGTCATCGGTGGCACCGATGAAGGTGAGGCCCGACGCCGTGGTGAAGGCGCCGCTGCCCCCGGGGCGGCCGGTGTTCTGGTATGGCGGCGCCAGCATCTCGGAAACCCCGATCGATTTGTCCCAAACCACATCGCCGGTATTCATGTTGACCGCGAGCAGCTCACCCCAGGGCGTAGGCCCGCAGAGCAGATGATGCTCCACATCGCCGAAACGGCGAAGCCCCGCGAGCGGCCCCGAATTGGCCCAACTGCCGTCGGGCCGCTGCACCAGCCGCATCGGCTGAAGCACATTGCTGACATTGGTGACGAAGAGATTGTTCTTGGGATCGAAGGTGCCGCCCCAGAAATTCACGCCACCCGCCGGTCCCGGCGGCGACATGGAATATTGGTTCTTGGCGATGGGAAGGAACGGCCCGCCCAGCTTCATGTTGTTGTCGTCCACCATATGCTCGCAATAGGACTGAAGCGTGGGATCGCCCTTATAGATATTGTCGCGGCTCACCGTATGCAGGCCGAGCGGCCTGGGCTTCAGGGGGAAAGGTTGGGTGGGCGACATTTTCTCGCCGGGCACGTCGGAAGCGGGCACCGGGCGTTCCTCGACCGGAAAGATCGGCTTGCCGGTGACGCGGTCCAGCGTGAAGAGCAGCGCCGCCTTGTTCATGGCGATCACCGCCGGAATGGTCTTGCCGCCGTGGCGGATGTTCACCAGAAGCGGCGCTTCGGGCGCGTCATAGTCCCAGGTGTCGTGATGCACCAGCTGGAAGTGCCAGAGATAGGCGCCGGTGTCGGCGTTCACCGCCACGACCGATGAGCCGAACAAGCCATTGCCGGGCCGGTCGATGCCCACCCGGTCATTGTTGGGCGCGCCCAGCGGCATATAAAGAATGTGGCGCGCCTCATCGACCGAGAAATAACCCCAGGTGTTGACGCCCGAGCGGGCGATGGTGGATTCCGGCTCGTCCCAGCTCTCATAACCCACTTCACCGGGGCGCGGCACGCTATGGAATCGCCAGACCAGTTGGCCGGTTCTGGCGTCGAAGGCGCGGGTGTCACCCGAAGGACCCGCGCCGCCTTCCGAGCCGCCTGGCCCTTCGCCGGTGCCGGCGCCGACGATGAGCAGATTCTTATAAACCGCGGGCGCCTGAAGAATGTTGTAGGGCACCTTGAAGCCGTTCATCACATCGGGGGTCTTGACGTCCAATATGCCATTGTTGGCGAAAGCCGTGTTGATGGTGCCGTCGGCGGCGTTCAACTCATAGACCATGCCGTCATTGGTGCCGAAGACGATCTGCGGCTTGATCTTGCCGTCGCCCGGCCAATAGGCGATGCCGCGCTTGGCGGGAAAGTCGGTGCCCGGAAGCTTGAATTTCCACTTCACATCGCCATTGGTGGCGTTGAGCGCGATCACCTCGCCGTAGGGTGAGCCCAGATACATGGTGTTGCCGATGACGATGGGAATGGATTCGTCATAGCGCAGACGGCCGGTGAAATCGTTGGGCTTGAGATGATAGATCCAGACTTCGCGCAGGTTCTTCACGTTGCCGGGATTGACCTCGGTGAGTGGCGAATAGCGCACGGACGTGTTGTCGTGATTGACCGAGGGCCAATCGGTGCGAGGGCCAGCGCCGAACACAGCGCTTGCCGTCAGCGACATCGCCAAAAGAGATGCGGAAAAGCCAAGGACCCTTTTGATATTCGGCATGTTCGCCCGCGAGTATCCCGCCCGCTGGAAACGTCGCTTGGGCGGCGTCGAAGGAAGCTGATAATAAAGTGCCCGGCCTGTCCAGATTGCAAAGAGCCGATCGGAAGCGGCGCGCCGCGCCTTCCCGATTCTCATCAACGCCCGCCTTCCCCTGCGTAAGCATCAGCGCGGTCGCGCGATACATTCCGCTCAAGGCTTGCGAAACAACAATCCGCTGGCGAAGCAACATCGCTCAAGGCAGTAACAAGTTTGTCGCGAAACGTCGTCTCACGGGGAGTCGAATACATACCGATTGAAAAGTGCTGCAAGGAAGGCGCTCAACCAGCGCAAGTGCGGCACAACTTGTTCGCGAGCGCGCCTATACCATGGTGTTACTTGCGAACTTTCCATGGCCGGCGGAGACTTTACGCTGGAAAAACGCGCGTCCGGGGGGATGTCATGGGGTATTTCGCAGCTGTCCGCAATTCGTCTGTAAGCAACGATCAGCCTAAAGGACGAGGCCTCAACAAACTCGCATTGCTGGCCGGCTCGTCGGCGTTGGCGCTTTCGCTCGGCGCCAACACCACAGCGCTCGCGCAAACCGTGGTGGCGCAAAACACGCCGGATCAAAACACCGAGACGGTGGTTGTTTCCGCGTCGCGCATTTCCATCGCCGGCTATACCGCACCGACGCCGGTTTCGGTGGTTGACGCGGGGTCGCTTCAGCAAGCCGCGAATACCGATATCGGACAGACGCTGCGCGAAATGCCCATGATGGGCACCGCCCAAAGCCCCCAAAATGGCACCGTGGGCAACGCCGGCAACTCCGGCTCGACCGGCATCAGCAGCCTCAATCTGCGCAATTTGGGCGTCACCCGCACCCTGGTGCTGATCGACGGCGAGCGTGAAGTCTGGGCCGGCGTGGACTATGGCGTGGACCTCAACACCATTCCCAGCGCCATGATCCAGCGGGTGGACGTGGTGACCGGCGGCGCTTCAGCAGCGTGGGGCTCGGATGCGGTCGCCGGCGTCGTCAACCTGATCATCAACAAGAATTTCACCGGCCTGAAGGGCTCGATCGACCTGATGGACACCGGCGACGACCTCCGCCGCCAATATGGCGCCACCGTCGCCACCGGCTTCGACCTCTTGGGCGACCGCCTCCATATCGAAATGGCGGGCACCTATTCCGATTCGCCCAACACGATCTATATGGGCCAGTTGCACTGGTTCAACAATCCGGCCCTGGTCGCCAACCCGGCCTACAATGCCACCACCAATCCCAATGTGCCGCAGCTGATTCACATGAACAATGTGGGCAACAGCAGCACGCCAGGCGGCATCATCAGCGGCGCCACCACCACCGCCGGCAAGAGCAGCACCGCTTTGAACGGCATCCAGTTCGGCCCGGCCGGCGCGGTGCAGAATTTCACCATCCCAAATTGCAAATTCTACTCCAACGCCAATTTGCCGCCTTACATCGCGTCAACCACCAGCACAACGAATACATCCTGCTTTGGCGGCTCGACCAACCAAGCCAATTCCCCGTCGCAGATCGGCCTGGCCTCCTATCCGCTTCTGACGGAAACCGGCTTCTTCTATGGCAGCTTCAGGGCCACGCCCAACATCACGGCGCACCTGATGTTGAACTACAGCAAGGTGGGCGCCATCGGCTCCAGCCTCACCATTCAGGAAAACGCCGTCATCACCACCGACAACCCCTATCTGCCGCCTTCCATCCTGGCGCGGATGAACACGTTGGGCCTCAGTTCCGTCACCGTCACCAGCGTGGGCACCCAAAGCACCAAGGGCGGCTTCATCCAGCCCGAGCCTGGGGTAAGCCCGCGGCAATTCGAGAATGCCACGGGCACGCCGGAGGAAGAGACCAACCGCGGCTTCTATCGCGGCCTCTTCAGCGTGGACGGCACCATCGGCGACAACTGGTCGTGGACCACCAGCTACCAGCACAGCGAAACCCATCTGCACGAACACTATAATTCGATCCAGATCACCCAGAACTACAAGAATGCCGTCGATGCGGTCACGGTGTCGTCCGCGAATGTGGGCACCTCGGGGCTCACCATCGGCAGCATCGCCTGCCGCTCTACCCTCACCAATCCCACCAATGGCTGCGTGCCCTTGGATCCGTTCGGCGTCAATGTCATCACCCCGGACGCGGTCGCCTATGTGGTGGACCACAACGATTATTATTTCCTGAACATGCAGGAGGACACCGCCCGGGTGGCCGCGCAGGGCGTGCTGCCCTGGAACCTGACCGGCGCCGGCGCGCCGGCGGTGGCGTTCGGCGTGGACTATCGCAAGGAAACCATGGTGAGCACCGCCGACCCCAATGGGGCGCTGGGCGCGCTCGGTGGCGGCAATTTCGTGGGCATCAGCGCCGAGTACAATATCTGGGAAGGTTATGGCGAGCTTGATGTCCCGATCCTGAAGAACACCTTCGTCCAAAGCCTGGACGGCAACATGGCCGGCCGCTACACCGACTATTCCACCAGCGGCTCGGTGGAAACCTGGAAGCTGGGTCTCACCAGCCAGATCAACGATGACTGGCGTGTTCGCGGCACCTGGTCCTACGACATCCGCGCCCCCGACCTGGCCGAACTGTTCAACATCATTCCCGCTTCGGGCGGCCAGGTGGACTACAAGAACAATGTCACCGAGGCCGTGGCGCTTTCAGAGGCCGCAGGCAATCCCAACCTGCAGCCGGAAAAAGCGGTCACGATTTCGGCCGGCGTGGTCATGACGCCGCACTGGTTCCCTGGCCTCTCCGTGTCGGTCGATGCCTATTCGATCAACGTGAAGGACATCGTCGTTCGTCCCAGCACGACCTTCGAACGGACCTCCTGTCAGACCGGTGTTGCAACCCCCACCGGGGTTGCCTCCAATCCTGCAGGCTTTAATGGCACGGGCGGCGTGGCGACCGGCTATTGCGCCGACTGGGTCTATAATGCGGCCCTGGCGAACAGCTCAAACGTGAACGGCCTCCAGTTCCTCTACACCTATCCCTTCAACAACGGCTTCCTGAAGACCTCGGGCCTGGACTTCAACGCCGACTACGCCACGGATTTCCTCGACGGCAATCTCGCCCTGCATCTCTTGGGCAACTACAACGACGAGGAAACCGAAACCGAGTTCGGCGTAACCGATCCGAAAACCGGCAGGCAGGCGCAATATGACTTTGCCGGCAGCATGAGCGGCGCTTCGCTGTTTTCGGGCGTGCCCAAGGTGCATGCCACCTTGTCGGGCACCTACAGCCAAGGCCCGTGGACGGGCACGGCTCAGGCGCGCTTCATCGGCTCGGCCCATCTGGTCAATGGCTGGACCTCGGGCGTTCAGGTGGACGACAATAGCGTGCCGCAGGTCCTCTACTTCGACTTCCGCGCCACCTATCAGTGGAACGAGAACATGCAGATCTATGGATCGGTGGACAATGCGTTCGCCGTGCCACCGCCCACGATCGTCGGCTACAGCGTCAGCAATAACGGCTTTTCAACGACAAACACGACTGTCTACGATGTCTTCGGCCGCATGCTGCATGCGGGCCTGCGGTTCAATTTCTGAGTGATCAGGCGGCGGGCCAGGATTGGTCCGCCGCCGATCCCGGAATCGCTTTTCGGAAAGGATGGAAGGCCATGCACAAGATAGCTTTGATCAGCGCTGCCTTGCTGGGAATGCCGGCACTGGCTTTCGCGCAGGCCGATGTCGCGACCGACATCACCAACGCCCAGGTGCAGAAAAGCCTCAAGGAGCAACCCGAAGGCGACCGCACCTTGAAGGTCGTCGATCTGGGCGCTTACCAATTGTCGGTGGCGGTGGTGAAACGAGGCTCCACCGGCGCAGCTGCGCCGCGGCGTAACGGACCTCCACAGGCCCAGGCCGCGGCCGAGCCCTGCGGGCTCAGCGCCGCGCCGGCCGGCGCCAAGCTCGGCCCTCCCGGCATGATCGCCCATGACGACACGGACGAAACGTATATCGTGATCGCGGGCTCAGGCACGCTGGTCACCGGCGGCCAGATCCTCAAAGGCCGCCGTTCAGGCCCCGACAGCGTCGTGACCAAGATTCTCAACGGTCCGTCCTGCAGCGGCCAGGCGGTGGGAAATTTCGTCAGCCGCAAGATGGTGGTGGGCGATATTTCGGTGATCCCCAAAGGCGTGGCCCATGGCTGGACCGACATCACCGACGAGGTCACCTATCTTAGCGTGCGGCCCGATCCCAAGAAGGTTCTGGAACACGGCTATGTCAATCCGGCGCTGAAATAGGCCTTCGGCAATCTGATGGCACAGGCGCCGGAGCAATCCGGCGCCTGTTTGCTTTCGGCCGCATTGCCAGCCGGGCCGCCCTGTGAAAAACTTGACCATGCCGGAAACAGGTATGGATTCCGGTTCTGGGGTGGAAAAGGGGGAATCAATGTCTGTTCGCATGCATGGGGTAAAGCGTCTGTCTTCGGTGGCGGCGCTGGCGTTGTTGCCGTTCTTGTTCGTTGGGCCGTCGGAGGCGCAGACCGCGCACGGCCAGCCCTCCACCGCCAAAGGCGACTGGCCCATGTATTTCGCCGATCCGTCGGGATCGCGTTATTCGCCCCAAGACCAGATCAATGCCTCCAATTTCAACCAGATGGTGCAGGCCTGGCATTTCAAGACCGACAATCTGGGTGGGCGGCCCGAATTCAAGCTGGAAGGCACGCCGCTCGAGATCAACGGCACGGTCTATACCACAGGCGGTTCGCGCCGCGCCGTGGTCGCGCTCAACGCCAAGACCGGTGAGTTGAAATGGGTGTACAGCATGGACGAAGGGGCGCGCGCCGCGTTCGCGCCGCGCCAGCTTTCGGGCCGCGGCGTGTCCTATTGGACCGACGGCAATGGCGATGAACGCATCCTCTATGTGACGACCGGCTATCGGCTGGTTTCGCTGGATGCCAAGACCGGCCGTCCGGTCGAATCCTTCGGCGATCACGGCGTGGTCGATCTCAAGGTGGGCGCCTATACCGGCGTGTTCGGTCATCCCGGCGAGTACAAGCAGATCGACCTCAACAATGGCGAAATCGGCCTGCACACCACGCCGACCGTGGTGAACAATGTGGTGATCGTGGGCTCGTCCTTCAAAGAGGGCTTCCAGCCGCTGGAAGTGAACAACACCAAGGGTTTGACGCGCGCGTACGACGTGAAGACCGGCAAGCTGCTCTGGACCTTCCATAACATTCCGCAAAAAGGCGAGTTCGGCTACGACAGTTGGAAGAACGGCTCCGCCGACACCAACGGCAACACCGGAACGTGGACCGGCATCACCGTCGATCCCGAGCTGAACAGCGTCTATCTCCCGGTCGAAGACCCCACCAACGATCTTTATGGCGGCGCGCGTCCCGGCAACGACCTGTTCGGCGACAGCCTGGTGTGCGTGGATCTCACCACCGGCAAGCTGAAATGGTATTACCAGATCGTCCACCACCCGATTTGGGACTATGACCTGTCCTCGCCGCCGCTCTTGGTGAACATCACCCAGAACGGCAAGACCATCAAAGCCGTCGCTCTCCCCAGCAAGGAAGCCAACCTCTATGTCTTCGACCGGGTGACCGGCAAGCCGATCTGGCCGATCGTGGAAAAGCCGGTGCCGCAAAGCACCGTGCCGGGCGAGCAGACCTCCAAGACCCAGCCCTTCCCGACCAAGCCTGCCCCTTATGGGCGTCAGGCCTTGACCGAGAATGATCTGATCGACTTCACGCCCGAGCTGCGCGCCAAGGCGATCGCCACCATCAAGAAGTATTACAAGTTCGGACCCATGTTCTCCCCGGCCCTGACCAGCACAGTGGGCGGTCCCTATGGTGTGATGGACATCGGCAACGCCGCCGGCGGCACCAACTGGCCGGGCGCCGGATTCAACCCCGAGACCCATGTCGTGTTTGCGCCGTCCGCCAACGCGATGGTCGGTCCGGTGGGACTGGTCCAACCGCCTCCCGGTTTGACGGACAACCGCTATGAATCGGGCACCGCCGGCCAGCCCTTCTCGATCGCCGGCGGTCCGGGCTTCGGTTCGGCCACGGATGCGCCCAAGATCAGCGCCGATCAGGCCAAGCTCAATGCCGTCTTGGCGGCGCATCCCCAGACCGCGACGGAGCCACGGCCGCCCTTCAGTCTGGATGGGCTGCCCTTCGTCAAGCCGCCCTATGGCCTTCTGACCGCCATCAACCTCGACACCGGCGACACGCTCTGGCAGGTGCCGCACGGCGATACGCCGGACGAGATCAGGCTCAATCCGGCGCTGAAAGGTCTCAACATTCCCAAGACCGGCCAGAACGGCAATGTGGGCGAAGTGATCACCAAGAGCCTGGTGGTGATGGGCGATCCCCAGGTGACGACCCAGCCTGGACATCCGCGGGGCGCTTATCTGCGCGCCTATGACCAGAAGACCGGCCAGCAAGTCGGCGCGGTGTGGATGCCCGCGCCGCAATCCGGGTCGCCCATGACCTACAGCGTGGACGGCAAGCAGTATTTCATCGTCGCGGTGAGCGGAGGCAATTATTCGGGCGACTATCTCGCCTATACCCTGCCCTCGCAGTAAGACGCGCATCGCGTGCAAATAAAGGCCGGCGGCTGATGGCTGCCGGCTTTTTTGCTTTCACAGCGGCCAGTGGGGACTGCCTAATCTATTTATTTCTCAACTGTTTCAGGCGATTTCGCTGCCGGGCTTCGGCATCGAAATTTTGCGGCGCCAGCCACGCTTCCAGCGCCTCGCGCACCCTGGGCCATTCCCGGTCGAGGATCGAGAACCAGGCGCTGTCGCGGCTTCGTCCCCGGTACACCATGTGCTGGCGGAAGATCCCCTCATGAGTGAAGCCCAGCCGCTCCGCCGCCGCGCGCGATGGCGCATTCAGCGCGTCGCATTTCCATTCATAGCGGCGATAGCCAAGTTCATCGAAGGCGCGCCGCATCATCAGATACATCGCTTCGGTGGCCGCGGCCGTCCTTTGAAGCGCCTTGCTGTAATTCAGCCCGCCCACTTCAATGACGCCGGATTTGGCGTCGATACGCAGATAGGCCGCCAGGCCCACCGCGCGACTGGTTCCCTTGTCGATGATCGCGTGCCAGAGGGGATCGTCGCTGGCGGAGGCGCTTTCCAGCCATTCCCGCCAGGCGGGGAATGACGCGTAAGGCCCCATATAGTCCGGCAGGTACGTCCAGTTGGCGGGATCGGATTGCGCGAAGGCTTCGAACAATTCTTTCGCGTGCCGTTCGGGATCGATCGGCTCGAGACGGCAATGGCGCCCGTCCAATGCCGCACGCGGCGGCAAAGGCCGGGGCGACCAATCCGGCAATGGCGGGCCAACCGGCTGGCCGAACTCGTTCTTGAATGTGCCGCCCGACATGCGAATACGCCCCTTTTGACCGGTGATGCTTATAAAGCGCTAACGACGCCTCACGAAGATTGGCATTTGCGCGCCGGTCATGCTCGTGACGCGCGGCGGCGAACCGACTCAGCCTTTGGCCGCGGCGGCGTTCTGGTCGGATAGCTGCCCCAGAATTTTGCTCATCGCCTGGACCTGGCTCGCCTGGTCGTTGGCGGCGGCGCCGGTCAATTGCACATGACGATCCATCACCGCCTGGTCGGAGCCCGCCGGCACCAGAGACCAGCTACCGTCGAACTTCACCTGGCCGGACGGATCGCCGCCAAAGGACAATATATCCACCACCACCTTGAGCGTGCCGGCGGGCGCCGGCTCGTTGGGAAAGATCACATCCTGCTGCGGCAGCCGGCGCGCCAGGTCCTGGGTGAGAGTCCGCTGCACCATTTCGTCGAACGGCGCGCCCCAGCGCTTGGGGCTATCCATGTCGAGCTGGCCCGGCGCCTTTTCGCTTACCATTTCCTCGCGGTCGAGATCGGCCGGGATATGCACGGCCGCCACCTGGATGGGTTTGCCCTGCGGCACATGTGCGCCGTCCACCGGGTCCAGCACAAAGAATTGGGTCTTGGGGCTGGAGCCGCAACCGCTCAACAGCAACGCCGCCGCCAGAACCAGCTGCACCTTCATGTCATCGTCCTTTGATCAGGGATTCGGGATGCTGATCAAGATAATCGGCCAGCGAGCGGACCGCGCGGCTGGCGTCGGTCAATTCGCGCAAGGATTGCTGCAGATTGCCTTCGGGCGCGGTGACGCTTCCACCCATCATCTGCTTGGCGGTCGCCGCGGCGGCGTCGAGTTCGGAGGCGGTCTTGCGCAGATCGGAGATGGTGGGGCCGACCTGGGGACCCGCCTGATGCACCACCTTGTCCAATTCGGCCGTGGTCTGGTCGGCCTTGGCGATCATATCTTTCAGCCGGCCTGACGAAACCAGCAGATTCACATGGGCTGTGATGGAGCGCACATTCTCGCCGATCTCGGCCACGGGCAGCTTGCCCAGCTTGGCGATCAGGGCCTGGATGCCCGCGTCCTCGTCCGCCGGAATCACCGGATAGGGACCGCTGGTCTCAAGCGTGGCGGGGGGCGCATCGTTCACCATGTCGAGGGTGACCTCGGTCGCGCCCACCAGAGGCGGATCCTGCGTAAGTTCCGCCCGCAGGCCCCTCCCCACCAGCTTGCCCATCAGCTCATTGAGCGTGGCAGCAGACCGGTCGCCATTGCCGAAATGAAAGCGCGCCGCATCGAGCGTGAACAGCACTTTGGTCGTCACCTGTCCCGCCGCGGCGTCGCTCGCCAGCGTGATCCTGTCGATCTCGCCCACGCGGAAGCCACGATACGTCACCGGGTTGCCGGGCTGGAGTCCACCCACGTCGCCCACGAAACTCGCCGCATAGGTGACCGGCGCGGCCAGGCGATCCGGGGGCGCGCCGACAATGCCGGTGAAATGGGTGGTGGGCTGGCCGCCTCCGGGCACCAACACCAGATTGGGTCCCACGATCACCGATTTGAGCGAGGAGAGATCGGCGAAATTTGGTTTGGCGTTCTCCAGGTAGAATTTCGACTCCGATCTGAGATCGTTGTCCGCGCTGCTATCGATATGCACGTCGGCCATGACGCTCTTCTGGTCCTTCGCCAACTTCACATCGCTGATGGCGCCGATCTTGACGCCGCGCAGGGTCACATTTGTTTGATTGGAAACGCCATCAGCCGTCGGCAACGCAATGGTAATGTCGGTGCCACCTTGACTCAGATGGCGCACCAGCAGCCAGACCACGATGGCGGCGGCGGCGATGGGAACGGCCCAGATCCATGGCCAGTAGTTTTCGCGGATCGCGGCATGGGGCCGATGTTGTTCCCAACCCGCACCTGCGCGTTCCGCTTCGCGGTTTTGGGAGCGGGAATGGAGATCCTTGGGGCGTTCCATGCTGTAAGAGCTATCGGATACGAAATTTCAACGCGTGCTCAAACCCTTTGTTCCTGGGCATCAAATGCGCGCGTACGACGCGTCATGACGCGCCTCATCTTCGCGCGTTCGTCAAGTTCTGACGATCGCGCGGCGAAATGGAACACCTTTGTTGCCGCCAGCGCGACGAACCCGAAGTCTTGCCCCCAACGGCGCGTGCCCGAGAGAAATTGGGCGATTGCATCTTTCCAGCTCCGCGAGTCAGCTTCGTCGTGTTCCACGCGATCCCACATCAGGCGGGGATCGAAGGTTCTGGCGGCTACCATGCTGAGAAATGTCATCCCGATGAAAGCCGTGGCGCCCCAGCCTGCGCGCGACGAAGCGAGCACGCCGAAATGCATCAAAGGCACGAAGAACACGATGGTATAGGGGTCTGTTTTCGACCAGCGGCCCAGTTCCGCGATGGTGCCGAACAAATGGGACTGCAGTCGGACATGCCTGGTCCAGCCGAACCTGGCGGAGGCGACGCACCAGCCAATGGTCGCGATCTTGCCGAATGGAATGAAGATGGAGGTGCAGAAGATGATGCAGCCCAGTGGCCAGAGCCCGGCCTGAAACAGGTCTTTGATGCCGGTGAAGATCGTATAGCTGTGCACCGTCACCAATTGGCGCGAGACGTTCATGGGAAATAAATTGGCCGGAAACAAAAGCAGGAACGCCGCGATCAGGATGGCTGTGGTGAATCCCAGGGCGCCTGGCTTGCGGGCGTGAAGCCTCGCTCCGCACCGGGGACAAGGGCATCCCTCCCTGGAACGCGGTTGTACCACGTCACAGGTGGTGCAGCCAATGGTTGGCTCGCCGGCAACCACGTCCCGTTCGGGGGCAATGGCGCGCCACACGGTGCGCCGGTCGAGCGTGGCGCGCGACAGCATGGTGAGAAATGCAGCAGCGATGAAGCATTTGCCTCCCGCGTCGATGGTGAGGGTGGCATGCTCGACGTTGCTGAGCCGGTAATAACCCACGAACGCGGCCAACAGGAACACGTCTATCATCGCCCACGAGTCCAGCCATAGTGCCCAGCGGAACGCCGGTCCCAGCCACGATGCGCGGCGGTCAAGCTTGATCGCAGCAAGAACGGCGCTCGACAGCGCAAATCGCACAAAGGGCAGCACCACCAGGCAAATGGCCGAGATCGCGGGCAAAAACACCCAGCCTTGTTGCCAAAGGCCGGCAATCCCACCCATGATCGTGTTCCTCGAATGGATGCCCCACATGTTGAGCTCCATGAGCGGCAACAGATTGGTAGGCACCAGCATCATCAGCGTGGCGAGAGAGCAGGCGAGCGCCGCGCCGATGCTGCGTCCGTTGCGTGTCTCCAGCGGCGTATCGCAGAGGCGGCAATGCGCCGTGCCGCGCGGGGGAAGCGGCGGAATCTGTTCCAGCAGCCCGCATTCGGGGCACGCAATGGTCATGGTATTGCCTCTCGAAAAAGGAAGCGCCCGACCGCACGCCCGGTTGCAGCCGACAGCGCATGACGCGGATGCGTCGCGCGCTGTTTTCCATCATTTGATTGGCCTGTTCGGATGACGTCCTTGTTGCCGATTGCGGCAACGCCCAGCCACGAGGTGGAACCCCGGCAGGGACGGAACGTTTTCGTGGCACTTCGTACGCACCCCGCAGGCGATCCCAATGTCCGCAAATCCCCGTTCGACCGCTCATATCGCGGGCCATCCCCTTCATCCAATGCTGGTTCCTGTTCCCATCACCTGTTTTGCCGGAACGCTGGTCACTGATATCGCCTATGCCGTGACCGCCAACATGCAATGGGCCAACTTCTCGGCCTGGCTGTTGTTCGCCGGCCTGGTGGTCGCATTCTTCGCGGTGATCGCGGGCTTCATCGATTTTCTGGGTGAGCGGCGCATCCGCGATCTCAGCGCGGTCTGGATTCACGCCATCGGCAATGCCATCGCCCTGATCCTGGCGATCATCAATATCTTCGTGCATAGCCGCGACGCCTACACTTCGGTCGTTCCCCTGGGCCTGATCCTTTCGGTCCTCACCGTCTTGATCCTGCTGGTGACGGGATGGATGGGCTGGGAAATGGTCTATCGTTATCGCGTGGGCGTCCTGGGGGACGGACCATGAGCAGGCCTCCCTTGCCGGGCTTGCTGGCATTGTTGGCGCTCACCGCCTGCGGGCCAAAGCCCATCAACCCCGAGCGCCAGATCGGCGCCCATCCCTACCTGCCCGAGATTCATCAATATCTTCTACCGCCCATGCATGTGGCCACGAATGTGGGCTGGGGCAGCGCCACGCCCAAGCCCGCGGCAGGCCTGAAGGTGGCGGCTTTTGCCAGGAATCTCAAAAACCCCCGCTCGCTTTATGTGCTGCCCGATGGCGATGTGCTGGTGGCGGAAAGCGACGCCCCGCCCGCTCCGACCAGCCGGCCCAAGGAGTTCATCATGAACTGGATCGAGGCGCAGGCCCATTCCAGCGTGAAGGCGGGAAACCGCATCGTCCTGTTGCGCGACACCAACGGCGGCGGCATTGCCGATAGCGAGACGGTGTTCATCGACCATCTGCACTCGCCCTTCGGCATGGTGCTGGTGGGACATGATTTCTACGTCGCCGACACCGACGGGGTGATGCATTATCCCTATCAGGACGGTGAAACCCAGATCACCGCACCCGGCACTACGCTCACTCCGCTTCCAGCCGGGCCTATCGATCATCACTGGACCAAAAGCCTCACTGCCAGTCCCGATGGCAGCAAGCTCTATGCCGGCGTGGGCTCGAACAGCAACATCACCGAGAACGGCATCGGCGCCGAACTCGATCGCGCCGCGATCTGGGAGATCGACCGCGCCACGGGCGCTTACCGGCTTTATGCCACGGGTTTGCGCAACCCCAACGGCCTCACCTTCGAGCCGCAGACACACAAACTATGGGCCGTGGTCAATGAACGTGACGAATTGGGTCCCGATCTGGTGCCCGACTATATGACCTCGGTGAAGGATGACGCCTTTTACGGCTGGCCCTACAGCTATTACGGCCAGCACCTCGATCCCCGGGTGAAGCCGCAAAGGCCCGACCTGGTGGCCAAGGCGATTCCGCCGGATTATGCCTTGTCAAGCCATGTCGCGCCGCTGGGCCTGGTGTTCTATACCGGCGACAATCTTCCCCAGTCCTATCGCGGCGGCGCGTTCGTCGGCGAGCATGGAAGCTGGGATCGCAGCGTCTTCAACGGCTACAAGGTCGTGTTCATTCCCTTCGCGGGCGGCATGCCCAGCGGCATGGCGCAGGATGTGCTGACCGGCTTCATCGACGGCGACAACGCCCATGGCCGTCCGGTGGGTTTGGCGGTGGACAAACAAGGCGGCCTCTTGGTCGCCGACGATGTAGGTGGAGCGATCTGGCGCGTCACCGCCGCCGCGCGATAGCCGGTCAATCCTCGTCCTGGAAAATTTCCCGGTGGCCGAACGGACCTTCCGCGCCGGTATAGGCCCAGCAGCCTTCAATAAAACTTTCGGATGTGCCGTGGCAATTGTGGGGATCGGCGATCTTGTGCTGGGCGGCCCAGGCATAGCCGGCATGGTGCTGGGTACAATCGCCCCCGCACCTCCAGCCGTAAAACACGTCCTCGTCCAGCACGGGCGCGACGGGATGGGGTGTGTGCCCGGCATCGGCAGCCTTGGCCAGCGCCGCCTTGGCGGGCACCGCTTTGGGAGCTTGGGCCTGCGAAGTCTTGTGCTCGCTGGGCGAACATGCGGCAAGCCCCAACATGGCCAAAAGCAGGATGATCGAGGGCTTGGTCATGCTGGCTGATCCTTTCGAAAGCCATTCTGCGCCAGGCTCGCTCCTCCGTCCATTGCCAGGCCCAAGCGCCTGTGCCTCAATCCGAGCGGGCATACTGCGGAGGCGGCGCCATGCATGTGCGCGGACTTGTGACGGCTGCGGCAGCAGCGCTTATAGGGCATGGACTGGTCGCGCTGGCGCAGGCCCAGGCCCAGCCGGGGCCGCTTCCCCCGCCGAGCTTCCACCACCTGATGCTCAACACCGTCGATCCGGAGACCGCGATCGCCTTCTACACAAAGGCCTTTCCCGGCACCAAGCGCACGGAATGGGGCGGCTATCCCGCGATCTTCTCGCCCACCAATGTGCTGGTCCTGTTCAACAAGGTGGCAAAGCCGCCCGTCTCCGATCCGCAAGTCACCGCCTTCTGGCACTTCGGCTGGAATCCCCTGGATCAGCGCGCGAAGGTGGCGGAGCTCGAGGCGAGCGGCCACACATTCGCGCCGCTCTGGACCGGCATCGGCGACGGCTCGGTGGTGGTGAGCAGCGACACCTATCCCGGCGCGGGCGGGGTCTATGGCTTGGGCGAAACGAAAGAACAGTTGGCCCAGTCCCAGGCCAAGGGCGTGAAGCCCGAAGGTGGTCCCGGCTTCGCCTATCTGATAGGCCCCGACCATGCCCTGATCGAAGTGGCCGGCAAGAGCGACCCGGAACGCTTCAACCATGTGCATATGTGGGAAGACCAGCCTTTCTGCGCCCAGCTCTGGTACGAGACGCATTTGAATGCGGTGGTGCGGCGTCGTCCCGGTGCGCCGGTCTATACCGAAGCCAATTGCCGGGTGCCGCGCGGCGTTCTCACTTGGCCTTCGCTCACCAAGGGCGGCATGTACCGCTATCCCACCGCCGGAGTTCAGTTCAGCGACGTATCGATGAGCTGGTACATGGACCAGACCGACAAGCCGCTGGCGGGAACGCAAGGTCATCTGATGGACAGCGTGGGGCTTGGCGTTTCCGACCTTGACGCCTGGGTGGCGAAACTCAAGGCCGAGAATGTCACCTTCCTTAAGCAGCCCTTCAAGATCGGCGATACACGGGCGGTGATGATCGAAGGTCCCAGCCATGAAGCGCTCGAATTGGTGGAAGTGAAATAGCGCCTTTTTTCATGCCCTACCGCTTCGCTGCTTGAGGGCGATCTCACCCGGCGCCCGATTGATCTGGGCGGAAGGCTTCCAGCTTGACCCGCGCGACGCCGTCCTGGGTCATGCCCAGCGCGCGCGCCGCCGCCGACGACAGATCGATGATGCGGCCTTTGACATGCGGGCCGCGGTCGTTGATCTTGACCTTCACAGTCAGGCCGTTGTCGAGATTGGTCACCCTCACCACCGTGCCGAAAGGAAGGGTGCGATGCGCCGCCGTGAAATCGTGCAGATCGAAACTTTCGCCGTTGGCGGTGGTCCGGCCCTGATGGGCGGCGCCATAGAAGGACGCCCTGCCGGTCTGGGTGAAATAGGGCGCTTGTGCCGGCGCCGCGGGCGGTGCGGCAGGCGGCGTAACCAGGGCTGGACCGGGGGGAGCCGGGGTGGCGCAGCCAACAAGGGCGAAGACGAACAGAACGGGAAGACGAAAGAAGCGCGGCATGGGAAGTACCCAAACAACGCGCAAAATCGCCGCCGGTTTAATCGCTCAAGGGTTCCACCCGCATTCTTTTCCGCCTCGCTTCTGCTATGATCTGGGGGGAGCCGGCAAGGCGCCGGCAAAGGGGGAAACCATGAAACGCATCCATCTTGCCGCCTTGCTATGCACCGCCATCGGCCTTTGCGCAGGCCCCGCGGCGGCGCAGCAGATCACCCTGTCTTCGCCGGCTTTCTCGCGGATCGACGGCTATCTCAAAATGCCCGACGGCCGCCACATGGGCTCGATCAGCGCCATCGCGGGCGACAGCCATGGCAACATCTGGATCGCGGAACGCTGCGGCGCCAATGATTGCGCCGGAAGCCCGCTCGATCCCGTGCTGGAGTTCGACGCCCAGGGCAATTTCATCAAGAAGTTCGGTGCGGGCCAGATCTTGTTCCCACATTTCCTCTATATCGACAAACAGGACCATCTCTGGATCGTCGACAACCACAACAACGGCAAGATCGGCGACGACGTGATCGAGTATGACCAGGATGGCCACGTGCTGAAGACGCTGGGCACGCCCGGTGTCGCCGGCAACGACCAGACCCATTTCCATGAGCCCAGTTCGGTCCTGGTCGCGCCCAATGGCGATATCTTCGTGGGCGACGGCCATAGCCAGGACAAGGGCAATGCCCGCATCGTCAAATTCTCTCCGACGGGAAAATTCCTGGCACAGTGGGGCAGCCATGGCTTCGCTCCCGGCCAGATGGACATTCCCCATTGTTTGGCGATGGACAGCCAGGGCCGCCTGTTCGTGGGCGACCGCGGCAACAACCGCATGGATATTTTCACCCAGGACGGAAAGTTCATCGCCTCCTGGAGCCAGTTCGGACGGCCCAGCGGCTGCTATATCGACGGCAAGGACAATCTCTATGTCGCCGATTCCGAATCCCACACCAACCATCATCCCGGCTGGATGCGCGGGGTGCGGATCGGCAGCGTCAAGGACGGCGTGGTGACGGCCTTCATTCCCGACGATCCCGACATCAATCCCGACAAGATGGGCACCAGCAACGGCGAAGGCATCTGGGTGGATGGCAGCGGCGTGATCTACGACGCCGAAGTGGGGCAGAAGGCGGTGGTGCGGTATGCACCGGGGGCCAAGAGCTAACCAGGCCGGATCGGATTTTCAGACATGACATGCCGCATGGCGGCCGCGCTGCTTTGCGCCTTGTTGACCGCGCCTTTGATCGTCGCTGCGCAAGCGGCGCCGGACGCATCGCGTCTGCAGGAATTCGAAACGCAGCTCGAAACCCATGCCAGCGCCACTTCGGTGCTGCAGAATTGGTGCGATGCGCATGCGCCAGGGCAGCGCGTCGTCGCCCGGCAGGTGCAATCCGCGTTCGTCCCCACGCCCGAAGCCGCTCGCCGGGCGCTGGCGATCAAACCCGGCGAAGCGGTGCGCTACCACCGCGTCCAGCTGATGTGCGGCAACCGCGTGCTGTCGAATGCGGATAATTGGTATCTGCCGGACAAGCTTACCAGGATCATGAACGACACGCTGGAACACAGCGAGACGCCGTTCGGCGTGGCCGTCGCCGCGCTGCATTTCACCCGCGACAATTTGGAAACGACCTTTCCGCCGCCGGACGACCAAGGCGTGCTGCGCCATTCGGCCGTGCTGCTGACGGACAAGGGCCAGCCGTTCAGTTTCGTGGTGGAGACTTACACCAAAGCGGTTTTGGGCAACTGACGTCAGCCCGGCGGACCGCTCAGCGTCTTGGCCTTATAGAAGATGTGATTGCCGATCTTGGCGATCTTCTCGAAGTGCTGCGCCCAATAAGGGTGCACGTAGGCGGCGTGATAATTGGTGGCGCCCTTGATGCCGTTGAGCTGGGAGAGTTCGCCCACCATCAGCCGCGCCGCCAGGACCTGGGCAGCCCGCCAGGCTTCGGGTTCCTTCGTCCTCCGCATCGAGCCGTCGCAGGCGAAGGTGAACTGGCAGAAGGTCTTGCCCGCGCCTTCAAAGACCACGTCGCACAGCGTGTCGCCATGGGTGCCTTGCGCCAGCCGGTCGAACACCACTTCGGCAACGGCGCGTTCGCCCTGTTCGCCTTCGCCGCGGGCTTCGTAATACATCACCTGGGCCAGGCAACGATGCTCGGCCAGAAGGCCGTGGACCGCTTCGGCTGTGCCGTCATTCTGTTCGATCGCCGCCGTGCCCCGCAGCAGGGGAACGAAATCCAGCGGCTTGAGCGCAATGCGCACCGGACTTGCCGGATCGACCGGGGGTTGGGATTTGACGGTGATCGCCGAGGCCGCAGCGACGCCGAAACAGAGGATCATCGCCAGACTGGTCCAGGCCAGCAGCCGGCCCGCCGCGGCGCTCAATCGCTCCAGCCTCTCCTTTGTCACGTCACCGCTCCCAGCCCATACCCGACCGATACTCTTCCAAGGGACCCATGGCCTGTCTAGAGCCGGTCCAGCACGTTCAGGCAACCGAGCACGCCTGCCAAAACGCATAACAACATGAAGGGGATAAGCCAGGTCGGATGCCAAAGCGCATGCTTGGGCGATGTGACGCTACGCACGGCCATGGTGCAAATCCCCTGGGCGAGGGATCAGGATGCCATGAACAGGG